>NZ_JAPEOX010000001.1:3658120-3962963 GCF_026340675.1 Streptomyces sp. NBC_01264 | reverse complement strand
TCCCGCTCATCGTGGTCGCGGCGGCGCTCGCCGCGCTGCGGATGGACAACCTGGCGCCCGTGCGCAACGACACCGGAGCGGTACGGGAGGCGGTCCGCGACGCGCACACCTGGATCATGGCGTTCCTGTACATCGGCACCTTCGGCTCCTTCATCGGCTACAGCTTCGCCTTCGGCCTGGTGCTCCAGACGCAGTTCGGCCGCACCCCGCTCCAGGCGGCCTCGCTCACCTTCATCGGACCGCTGCTCGGCTCGCTGATCCGGCCGGTCGGCGGGGCCCTCGCGGACCGCTTCGGCGGCGCGTGGATCACCCTGGGCACCTTCGTGTCGATGGCGGCGGCGACCGGAGTGGTGATCCTGGCCTCCGTACGGGAATCCCTGCCGGTGTTCCTGGTCGGCTTCGTGGGGCTGTTCGTCCTCAGCGGGCTCGGCAACGGCTCCACGTACAAGATGATCCCCGGCATCTTCCAGGCGAAGGCGCTGGCCCGCGGGATGAGCGGCGAGGACGCGGCCGCGTACGGGCGGCGGCTGTCCGGCGCCTCCATGGGACTCATCGGCGCGGTCGGCGCGCTCGGCGGACTCGCCATCAACCTGGTCTTCCGCGAGGCGTTCCTCAGCTCCGGCTCGGGCACGGCGGCCTTCGTGACCTTCCTCGGCTTCTATGCGGTGTGCTGCGCCGTCACCTGGGCGGTATACCTTCGCCGGCCCGCCCAGGCCATGATCCCCACCGCCGGGGCGGAGGCGAAGCCCCAGCTCACCTCGGTGTAACGGCGGGCACACGTCGGTTAACGGCACCGAAATACGCGTGAACCGAGCCTGATACGCCCCCAGGGCAGGCTCGGTTCACGCGAGCGTCACGACTGCGTGTGACCGCGACACCGGACCCCGATATCGGACCCCGACACCGGACCCGACCACTGCGCGAGGCAGGTCACCATGCACGACCAGGACACTCCCACCGGTCCGCCGGCCGGCCCGCTCGCCGGATTCACCGTCGGGGTCACCGCCGCCCGGCGGGCCGACGAGCTCATCGCCCTGCTGCGCCGCCGCGGGGCCACCGTGCTGCACGCGCCCGCGCTGCGGATCGTGCCGCTCGCCGACGACGCCGAACTGCTGTCCGCCACCAAGGAACTGATCGGCTGCGCGCCCGACGTGGTGGTGGCGACCACCGCCATCGGCTTCCGCGGCTGGATCGAGGCCGCCGACGGGTGGGGCCTGGGCGAGGAACTGATCGGGCGGCTGCGGGAGACCGAACTGCTGGCGCGCGGACCGAAGGTGAAGGGGGCGATCCGGGCCGCCGGGCTCGTGGAGACCTGGTCCCCGCGGTCGGAATCGCTCGCCGAGGTACTGGACCGGCTGCTCACGGCCGGGGTGGCCGGTCGGCGCATCGCCCTCCAGCTGCACGGGGAGCCGCTGCCCGGGTTCATCGAGGCCCTGCGGGCCGGCGGGGCCGAGGTGGTCGGCGTACCCGTCTACCGGTGGATGGCGCCGGAGGACCTCGCGCCGCTGGACCGGCTGCTCGACGCGGTGGCCGCGGGCGGGGTGGACGCGGTGAGCTTCACCTCCGCTCCGGCGGCGGCCTCCCTGCTGACGCGGGCCGCGGAGCGGGGAGTACGGGACCAGGTGATCGCGGCGCTGACCGGAGGGTCGGTGCTCTCCGCGTGCGTGGGGCCGGTGACGGCCCTGCCGCTGCAGGCGGAGGGCGTGCCCACGGTGCAGCCCGAGCGGTTCCGGCTGGGACCCCTCGTGCAGCTCCTGTGCCAGGAACTGCCGGGCCGGGCCCGCGTGCTCCCGGTGGCCGGACACCGGCTGGAGCTGCGCGGCCACGCGGTCCTCCTCGACAGCGAGCTGCGCCCCGTCCCGCCGGCCGGCATGGCCCTGCTCAGGGCCCTGTCCCGGCGCCCGGGCTGGGTCGTGGCCCGCTCCGAACTCCTGCGGGTCCTGCCGGGCGCGGGCCGCGACGAGCACGCGGTGGAAACGGCGATGGCCCGCTTGCGCGTGGCCCTCGGCGCGGCGAACCTCATCCAGACCGTCGTCAAGCGCGGCTACCGGCTGTCGCTGGACATGGCCGCCGACACGAAGTACGCGGACTCCTGAGGAGCACGCGTCTGGCCCGGGACCGGGCCGTCCGTTAGCGTGCTGGGATGATCACTGACGGGGTGGAGATGCGCGAGATCCGGACGGCCGACGCCGCCGGGGTCGCCGAGGCACTGGACCGCAACCGGGCGTATATGGCCCCCTACGAGCCCCTGCGGCTGCCGGGCTTCTACACCGAGGCCGGACAGCGCGAGCGCATCGAGGCGCTGCTCGCGGACCGGGACGGAGGGCGGGTGCGGCCGTACGTGCTGCTCGGGGGCGGGGTGCCGATCGGGACGATCAACCTCGGCTCCATCGCGCTCGGGCCGCTGCGCAGCGGCGGCATCGGCTACTGGGTGGACCAGGCCTGGGCCGGCAAGGGGGTCGCCACCGCCGCCGTCCACGAGATCTGCCGGATCGCCCGCGACGAGCTCCGGCTGCACCGCGTCGAGGCGGGCACGCGCGTGGACAACCTGGGCTCGCAGCGGGTGCTCGCGAAGGCCGGCTTCGAGCAGTACGGGCTCGCGCCCCGCTACCTGCACGTCGGCGGGGACTGGCAGGACCACCGCCTCTTCCAGCGGCTGCTCAACGACGACCCGCCCGCCCCCTAGGGCCTGTCGCCACATTCCCGCCTGCCCCGCGGGCGACGACGGGAATGTGGCGACAGGCCCTAGCCGAGTGCCCGCGCGACGGGCACTCTGGGGGCACGCCCCGAGCGGGAGGCGGTGACGGGCATGTGGTTCGACTCCGGGCGGGTCTGCCTGGACCTGGTGGCTACTTCTTCGCCCCACGGGCACCCCGGGGGCACCGAGGGCATCCGGGACGGCGACGGGCTGCGGCTGTGGCTCACCGGAGCCGGGCTGGTGCCCGACCGGACGCCGCTCACCCGGGTCGGGGACGACTGGGTGCACGCCTTCCGGCTGCTGCGCGCCGACGTCGAGAGCCTCGTACGGGCCGAGCTGGCCGGAGCCGCGCCGCCGCACGCCCCGCTGGCCCGGGTCAACGCCGCGGCCGCCGGTCCACCCCCGGGACTGTGTGCAGTTCAGGACCAAGAAGGTCACCTCGTACGGGAGTTGTGCGGCGGAGTCGAATGCGCCGGGCTGCTCGCCGCCGTGGCCCGGGACGCCGTCGAACTGCTCACCGATCCCGGCGAACGGGACCTGCTGCGGGCCTGCGAGGGCGACGGCTGCGCCCGGGTCTACCTCGACACCTCGCGCGGACAC
This sequence comes from Streptomyces sp. NBC_01264, assembly GCF_026340675.1. Classification (NCBI taxonomy): domain Bacteria; kingdom Bacillati; phylum Actinomycetota; class Actinomycetes; order Kitasatosporales; family Streptomycetaceae; genus Streptomyces; species Streptomyces sp. NBC_01264. Next base: position 3,959,665 of record NZ_JAPEOX010000001.1, on the reverse strand, counting down.
CGCCGCCGCTGGTGCTCCAGCGAGCTCTGCGGCAACCGCGAGCGCGTGGCCCGGCACCGGCGGCGCGTCCTGGAATCCCGCCCGGGCTGACCCCGTCCGCGGGGCCCGCGGGGCGTGATCTTCGTCCTGATCCGCGAGCCGTCCCGGAAGGGGCGTGCGCGGGCGGGCCCCTTGGCGTACGGTTGACGGCTGCCCATGCACGTCAGAAAGGGGCCTTGGTGGCCGCGCAGAATGCCGCTGTCGACAGCACGGCGGATTCCGTCCGCGATCGGGAGATCGCGGTCGAGCAGACGCATCTCGATCACGTGTACCGACGCCTTGAGGAGAAGATCCACGAGGCGGAGTTCCTGATGAACGACGCCGCCAAGCGTGGCCAGGTCGGCACGCCCGGCGCCCTCGCGGAGCGGGACGCGCAGGTGTTCCGCGCCGGGATCCACCTCAACCGTCTCAACAACGAGTTCGAGGACTTCCTGTTCGGCCGCATCGACCTGGTCCTCGGCAAGGACGGGGAGCGGGGCCCCGACGGCGCCTTCACCTCCGTCGAGCCGGCCGAGGACGCGATCCGCACCGACCTCACGGCCGATATCGCCGAGACGCTCCACATCGGCCGCATCGGGGTCCTCGACTCCGACTACGCGCCGCTCGTCATTGACTGGCGGGCCCCCGCGGCCGCGCCGTTCTACCGCTCCACCCCCAAGGATCCCGGCCGCGTCGTGCGCCGCCGGGTCATCCGTTCCAAGGGCCGCAAGGTGCTCGGCGTCGAGGACGACCTGATGCGCCCCGAGGTCACCGCCTTCCTCGACGGCGGCGAGCTGCCCGTCATCGGTGACGGCGCCCTGATGGCCGCCCTCGGGCGGGCCCGTACCCACTCGATGCGCGACATCGTCTCCTCCATCCAGGCCGAGCAGGACCTCGTCATCCGGGCGCCCGCCGCCTCGGTCGCCGAGGTCGCGGGCGGACCGGGCACCGGCAAGACCGCCGTCGCCCTGCACCGCGCCGCCTACCTGCTCTACCAGGACCGCAGGCGCTACGCCGGCGGCATCCTGATCGTCTCCCCGACCCCGCTCCTGGTCGCCTACACCGAGGGCGTCCTGCCCTCCCTCGGCGAGGAGGGCCAGGTCGCCATCCGGGCGCTCGGCTCGCTCGTCGACGGCGCCGAGGCGACCACGTACGACGACCCGTCCACGGCGCGCGTCAAGGGCTCGTCCCGGATGCTGAAGGTGCTGCGCAAGGCCGTCCGGGGAGCACTGGAGTTCGGCGGTCCCGGCGGGACCCCCGCCCCCGACCGGCTGCGCGTGGTGGCCTTCGGGCGCCGCCAGGAGCTGGAGGCCCCCGACCTCGACCGGATCCGGCAGAACGTCCTGTCGGGCACCGCCCCGGTCAACCTGCTGCGCCCGCGCGCCCGCAAGCTGCTGCTGGACGCGCTGTACTCCAAGTCCGGCGGGGCCGGCCGGCACAGCGACCCGGAGCTCGCGGCCGAGCTGCGCTCCGCCTTCGACGAGGACGTCTCGACGGAGGACGCGTTCATCGACTTCCTGAACGCCTGGTGGCCCGAGCTGACGCCGCGCGGGGTGCTCGCCTCCATGGCGGACGAGCGGCGCCTGTCGCGCTGGTCGCGCCGGGACCTGAACCCGCGCGAGACCCGACAGGTGGCGCGCTCCCTGCGCCGGGTCGGACCGGACGGCAAGGGCGCCCTGTCGGTGCACGACGTGGCGCTGCTGGACGAGCTCCAGCAGCTGCTGGGCGCGCCCGCGCGGCCCAAGCGCAAGCGGGAGCTCAACCCGCTGGACCAGCTGAGCGGGCTGGAGGAGCTGATGCCGACCCGCGAGGAGACCCAGTGGGAGCGGGCCGAGCGGCTCGCGGCAGAGCGCACCGAGTACGCGCACGTCATCGTCGACGAGGCGCAGGACCTGACGCCGATGCAGTGGCGGATGGTCGGCCGCCGCGGCCGGGGCGGCACGTGGACGGTGGTCGGGGACCCGGCGCAGTCCTCGTGGACCGATCCCGAGGAGGCGGCCGCGGCGCGCGACGAGGCGCTGGGCACGCGGCCGCGGCGCAAGTTCACCCTGACGGTGAACTACCGCAACCCGGCCGAGGTCGCCGAGGTCGCCTCGCGGGTGCTGAAGCTGGCGGCGCCGGGCACGGAGCCGCCCACGGCCGTCCGTTCCACGGGGCTGCTGCCGCGCTTCACGGCGGTGGGCCCCGAGGGACGGGACCTGCGCTCCACCGTCGTCGAGGAGACCCGGCGGTTGCTGGAGCAGGTGGACGGCACGGTCGGCGTGGTCGTGGCCATGGACCGGCGCGCGGAGGCCGCGGGCTGGCTCGCGGACCTCGGGGAGCGGGCGGTCGCCCTGGGCAGCCTGGAGGCGAAGGGCCTGGAGTACGACGCCACGGTCGTGGTCTCCCCGGCGGAGATCGCGGACGAGTCCCCGGCGGGTCTGCGGGTGCTCTACGTGGCCCTGACCCGTGCGACCCAGCAGCTGACGGTGATCGCCACCGACCGGGACGAGCCGGATCCGGAGGGCGTCGCGGCGCTGCTCAAGCCGTAGCACCGGGCGTAGGGCCGGTTGGTGGACGGCCAGGGGCGTGGTCCCGACAACCGGTCGCCGGTAGGGGGATCACTTCCGGCGAACCTTTGTTAGCCTGGGTTACGGCACCGACTCGATCCAAGCCCCCGGGCCCAACCTTCGTCGCCTAGAGCGACCACTTGCCGCGAGGCGAGCATGGCGGGTCGGTGTCATAGACGTAGGAAGCACCAGGTCCGCGCCCCCCACTCCGTGGGGGGCGCGGACCTTTTTTGTATGGGCCACCCATTCCCCAGGCCCCGGTTATCTCGTATGGTGGAAGAGTTCTTCCGAAATTTGTAGCTGGTTACCTTGTACCGGCTGGTAGGTGGGACGATCGGACAACAGGTCCTGCCGCACCTGCCATGTTTCGGCCGGAGCAGAGCTGGGCCCTGTGTGAAAAAGAACCAGGGACAGAAGAGGAACTCGGCCATGGCAACGGCGCCCAGCGTCTCGTACTCGATGACGGTCCGCCTGGAAGTGCCCGCGAGCGGAACCGCGGTCTCCCAGCTCACCACCGCCGTGGAGTCCTCCGGTGGCTCGGTCACCGGCCTCGACGTGACCGCATCCGGTCACGAAAAGCTCCGCATCGACGTCACCATCGCGGCGACGTCCACGGCGCACGCCGACGAGATCGTCGAGAAGCTCCGCGGGATCGAGGGCGTCAGCCTCGGCAAGGTCTCCGACCGCACCTTCCTGATGCACCTCGGCGGCAAGATCGAGATGCAGTCGAAGCACCCCATCCGCAACCGCGACGACCTCTCGATGATCTACACCCCGGGCGTGGCCCGCGTGTGCATGGCGATCGCCGAGAACCCCGAAGACGCCCGCCGTCTGACCATCAAGCGCAACACCGTCGCAGTCGTGACGGACGGCTCCGCCGTGCTGGGCCTGGGCAACATCGGCCCGATGGCCGCCATGCCGGTCATGGAGGGCAAGGCGGCCCTCTTCAAGCGCTTCGCCGACATCGACGCCTGGCCGATCTGCCTGGACACCCAGGACCCCGACGAGATCGTGGCCGTCGTCAAGGCCATCGCCCCGGGCTTCGCGGGCATCAACCTGGAGGACATCTCCGCGCCGCGCTGCTTCGAGATCGAAGCCCGGCTGCGCGAGGCCCTCGACATCCCCGTCTTCCACGACGACCAGCACGGCACCGCCATCGTGGTCCTCGCCGCCCTCACCAACGCACTGCGCGTGGTGGGCAAGGCCGTTGGTGACGTCAAGGTCGTCATGTCGGGCGCCGGCGCGGCCGGTACCGCCATCCTCAAGCTGCTCCTCGCCGCCGGCGTCAAGAACGCCGTCAGCGCCGACATCCACGGTGTCGTGCACGCGGACCGCCCCGACCTCGTCGACGCGGCCCCGGACTCCCCGCTGCGCTGGATCGCGGACAACACCAACCCCGAGGGCTACACGGGCACCCTGAAGGAGGCCGTGGTCGGCGCCGACGTCTTCATCGGCGTCTCGGCCCCCAACGTCCTGTCCGGCGAGGACGTGGCCGCCATGGCGGAACGTGCGATCGTGTTCGCGCTCGCGAACCCGGACCCCGAGGTGGACCCGGCGATCGCCCGTCAGACCGCCGCCGTCGTGGCCACCGGCCGTTCCGACTTCCCGAACCAGATCAACAACGTGCTGGTCTTCCCGGGCGTCTTCCGCGGTCTGCTGGACGCCCAGTCCCGCACCGTGAACACCGACATGATGCTGGCCGCCGCGAGCGCCCTGGCCGACGTGGTCGGCGAGGACGAGCTGAACGCGAACTACATCATCCCCTCGGTCTTCAACGACAAGGTCGCCGGCGCGGTCGCCGGAGCCGTCCGCAAGGCCGCCTCCGCGGCCGTGACGGCGCCCACCTCCGTCTGATCCCCGGCGCGTCGCGGGATGCGGGCCCCCCGGGCCGCCCATAGGGTTGCGGGGATGCCCGCGTGGCCCGCGGTCCGCGTCCACGGACGGCATTCCGGACACCATCCGGGCGCCTTCCGGTGCGGACGGAGCGTCACCGCGGCGTGACTGTGGCGCTTTTCGTGTGACCCCGGCGGGTGCCGGATTGGCTTTCCCGCCGGTGGTGGGGGCAGGATGCGTAACCGGGCGAGAGGGTCTGACGTCAGACCCGGGTCCGGGGACTGTCCTAGGGCCCTGGCAGCATCGGCTTCGATCTCACGCCTCTAAGGCACGTTGAACACGGGAGTACAACATGAACCGCAGTGAGCTGGTGGCCGCTCTGTCCGAGCGCGCCGAGGTGACCCGCAAGGACGCCGACGCCGTTCTGGCCGCGCTCGCCGAGACCGTCGGCGAGATTGTCGCCAAGGGCGACGAGAAGGTCACCATCCCCGGCTTCCTGACCTTCGAGCGCACCCACCGTGCCGCTCGCACCGCGCGCAACCCGCAGACCGGCGACCCCATCCAGATCCCGGCCGGCTACAGCGTGAAGGTCTCCGCGGGCTCCAAGCTCAAGGAAGCCGCCAAGGGCAAGTAGTCAGCCCTTGTGCCGAGGGCCGCACCGGCCCCCGGGACGGCAGTAGTACGTAGTACGCCGGAGGCGGCCACCCGGCACCGGGTGGCCGCCTCCGGCGCTCCCGGCGGCCGAGTGGCCCCCGGGAGCCAGAACGCCCCCACAGGCCCTGTACGGGCCCGTGGGGGCGTTCTGTGATGGTCTGGGTGGATCTAGACGAGATCCCCGCCCGGGAGCTCGACCTTGGCGCCCAGTTCCACGAGCTTCTCCATGAAGTTCTCGTAGCCCCGGTTGATCAGGTCGATGCCGTGGACCCGCGAGGTGCCCTCGGCGGCGAGCGCCGCGATGAGGTACGAGAACCCGCCGCGCAGGTCGGGGATGACCAGGTCGGCGCCCTGGAGCTTGGTGGGCCCCGAGACGACGGCCGAGTGCAGGAAGTTGCGCTGGCCGAAACGGCAGGCGCTGCCGCCCAGGCACTCCCGGTAGAGCTGGATGTGCGCACCCATCTGGTTGAGCGCGGAGGTGAAGCCCAGGCGGGACTCGTAGACCGTCTCGTGGACGATCGAGAGGCCGGTGGCCTGGGTCAGCGCCACGACCAGCGGCTGCTGCCAGTCGGTCTGGAAACCGGGGTGGACGTCCGTCTCCAGCGCGATGGCGTTGAGGGGACCGCCCGGGTGCCAGAAGCGGATGCCGTCGTCGTCGATCTCGAACGCCCCGCCGACCCGGCGGAAGGTGTTCAGGAAGGTCATCATCGAACGCTGCTGCGCGCCGCGCACGTAGATGTTGCCGCCGGTCGCCAGCGCCGCGGACGCCCAGGAGGCGGCCTCCAGCCGGTCCGGGAGCGCCTTGTGGTTGTAGCCGCCGAGGCGGTCCACACCGGTGATCCGGATGGTCCGGTCGGTGTCGACGGAGATGATCGCGCCCATCTTCTGCAGGACGCAGATGAGGTCTTCGATCTCGGGTTCGACGGCGGCGTTGCTGAGCTCGGTGACGCCCTCGGCCAGGACGGCCGTCAGCAGCACCTGCTCGGTCGAGCCGACCGACGGGTAGGGCAGGCGGATCTTGCATCCGCGCAGCCGCTGCGGGGCCTCCAGGTACTGACCGCCCTCGCGCTTCTCGATGGTCGCGCCGAACTGGCGCAGCACGTCGAAGTGGAAGTCGATCGGACGGCCGCCGATGTCGCAGCCGCCGAGGCCGGGGATGAAGGCGTGGCCGAGGCGGTGCAGCAGCGGGCCGCAGAACAGGATCGGGATTCGAGAGGAGCCCGCGTGGGCGTCGATGTCGGCGACGTTCGCGCTCTCGACGTACGTGGGGTCGAGGACCAGCTCGCCCGGTTCGTCGCCGGGCCTGACGGTCACCCCGTGCAGCTGGAGCAGCCCGCGCACGACCCGGACGTCCCGGATGTCGGGAACGTTGCGCAGCCGGCTGGGCTCACTGCCGAGCAGGGCGGCGACCATCGCCTTGGGTACGAGGTTCTTCGCGCCGCGGACACGGATCTCGCCCTCGAGCGGGGTTCCGCCGTGGACAAGCAGTACATCGTCACTGATGCCGGTCATGAATCTCGCGTTCCGGAGAGGGGTGGGCAGGGGGCCAGTCAAAAGGGTAAGGGGCATGACCCCCCTGTTCGTAAGGCTGACGGGGCCGTAGGACTGTCATGAATTCGGCACAACACCCTGGGTGCCCGCCAGGTGGCGGAGCGTCCCCTTCCGGGCGGGGTCCGGCCGGCGGGCCCCGCGCGCCCCGCGCTGCCGCCGTGCGCCCTGAGCTGCGTACGTTCCGGATGTGCCGCCCACTCCCCCTTGCGGGCGAATGTGCGAGATCATGTGGCCATGACCGAGGTGTCCTCCCTCACAGGGCGGCTGCTCGTGGCCACCCCCGCCCTCGCGGACCCGAATTTCGACCGCGCGGTCGTCCTGCTGCTCGACCACGACGACCAGGGCTCGCTCGGTGTCGTCCTCAACCGCCCCACCCCGGTGGGCGTCGGTGACGTCCTGCTGCCCTGGGCCCCGCTGGCCAAGGACCCCGGAGTGGTCTTCCAGGGAGGCCCGGTGGCGCTGGACTCGGCGCTGGGGCTGGCGGTCATCCCGGGCGAGGAGGGCCCGCTCGGCTGGCGCCGGGTGCACGGGGCGATCGGCCTGGTGGACCTGGAGGCCCCGCCCGAACTGCTCGCGGCGGCCCTGGGGGCCTTGCGCATCTTCGCCGGGTACTCGGGCTGGGGCCCGGGGCAGCTGGAGGAGGAACTGGACGTGGGCGCCTGGTACGTGGTCGACTCCGAGCCGGGCGACGTCTCCTTCCCGGATCCGGAGCGGCTGTGGCGCGCCGTGCTGCGGCGCCAGCGCAGCGAGCTGGCCATGGTGGCCACGTACGCGGACGACCCGTCGCTGAACTGAGCCCCGTCGGCGGCCGGGGCCCGGTGGCCCGGGGGGCCACTGCGGATCCCTCGCGCGCGAGGGACTCGGTACCCTGGCAGTCATGAGCACTCTTGAGCCCGATCGCGGGACTGGTACGGGGACCCTCGTAGAGCCGACGCCGCAGGTGTCCCACGGCGACGGCGACCACGAGCGCTTCGCCCACTACGTCCAGAAGGACAAGATCATGGAGAGCGCGCTCGGGGGCACCCCCGTCGTCGCGCTCTGCGGCAAGGTCTGGGTACCGGGCCGGGACCCGAAGAAGTACCCGGTCTGCCCCATGTGCAAGGAGATCTACGAGTCCATGGGCCCTGGCGGGGACAAGGACAAGGGCGGCAAGGACGGGAAGTAGCCGTCCGGCCCTCCTGAAACGGGACGAAGGCCCCCGGTGCGCATCTGTGCGCCCGGGGGCCTTTGCCGTGCTCCGGGGGCGGGTTAGGGTCGCCGCATCAGCGCCCTGTGAAACGTACGTTGCACCTGATGCAACGGTGGAGGAGTCGAGGCCATGCCCGAGTTGATCCCGCAGCCCCGGTCCGCGCGATTCCCGGCCGACGGCGGCACGTTCGAGCTCGCCGACCCGCTCCTCGACGCCGGACCCGGCACCGAGGCCACGGCCCGCTGGCTGCGCCGCGAACTCGGCGCCGCCACCGGCTGGGCGCTGGCGGCCCCGGTCCGCGGGGAGGACCACGCCGGGCGCCCGGTGATCCGGCTCGCGCTGCGCCCCGGCCTCGCGCGGGAGGCCGGGGCGGAGTCGTACGGGATCCACGTCGAGCCCGGCGTCGTCCTCCTGGACGGCGCCGACGAGGCGGGCGTCTTCTACGCCGCCCAGACGCTGCGTCAGCTGCTCGGCCCCGACGCCCACCGGCGGGCCCCGCTGCCCGGCGCGGTGTGGCGGCTGCCGGTCGGGGACGTCGCCGACGGCCCCCGCTTCGGCTGGCGCGGGCTGATGCTCGACGTCGCCCGGCACTTCATGCCCAAGGACGCGGTGCTGCGGTACATCGACCTGCTCGCCGCCCACAAGCTCAACGTGCTGCACCTGCACCTGACGGACGACCAGGGCTGGCGGGTCGAGATCAAGCGCTACCCGCGGCTCACCGAGGTCGGTGCGTGGCGGGCCCGCAGCCGGTGGGGCCACCGGGCCTCGCCGCTGTGGAACGACACCCCGCACGGCGGCTTCTACACCCAGGACGACCTGCGCGAGATCGTCGCGTACGCGGCGGAGCGGCACGTGCGGGTGGTGCCGGAGATCGACGTGCCGGGGCACTCGCAGGCCGCGATCGCCGCGTACCCGGAGCTCGGGAACACCGACGTGGTGGACACGGCGGCGCTCGGGGTGTGGGACGACTGGGGCATCAACGAGAACGTGCTCGCACCCACCGAGGCCGTCCTGCGGTTCTACGAGGGGGTCTTCGAGGAGCTGCTGGAGGTGTTCCCGGCGGAGGTCTCGCCCTTCGTGCACGTGGGCGGCGACGAGTGCCCGAAGGCGCAGTGGAGGACCTCCGCGGTGGCGCAGGAGCGGATCCGCGAGCTGGGGGTCGACGGCGAGGACGGTCTGCAGTCCTGGTTCATCCGGCACTTCGACGGCTGGCTCGCCGAGCGCGGCCGCCGGCTCATCGGCTGGGACGAGATCCTCGAGGGCGGACTGGCCCCGGGAGCGGCCGTCTCCTCCTGGCGCGGCTACGCGGGCGGCATCGCCGCCGCCGAGGCCGGCCACGACGTGGTGATGTGCCCCGAGCAGCAGGTGTACCTGGACCACCGTCAGGCGGGCGGCGAGGACGAGCCGATGCCCATCGGGTACGTACGGACATTGGAGGATGTGTACCGGTTCGAGCCGGTACCGCCGAAGTTGTCCGAAGAGGCCGCCGCCCACGTGCTGGGCGCGCAGGCCAACGTGTGGACCGAGGTGATGGAGGACCAGAGCCGCGTCGACTACCAGGTGTTCCCGCGCCTCGCGGCCTTCGCCGAGGCGGTGTGGTCCCGGCTGCCGCTGCCGGAGGAGCGGGACTACGCGGACTTCGAGGCCCGGATGACGGCGCACTACCGGCGCCTGGACGCCCTCGGCGTCGACTACCGGCCGCCGGGCGGCCCGTTGCCGTGGCAGCGCCGGCCCGGAGTGCTCGGACGCCCGATCGAGGGAGCGCCCCCGAACGTGTGACGAGCCCCGGGCGGGCGCGGGACCGAGGCCGGATCGAGGCCGGAACGAGACCGGATCACGGCCCGGTCCCGGCCCGATCGCGGCCGGGTCACGGCCGGATCGCGCGGGTGGTCCGGGGCCGTGCGGGGGGCGTGTTCGCGGTCGGGGACGGGGTCTTGCGGGGGTGGTGCGCCGGTGGTGCGCGGCCGGTGGACCCTCGCGTCCGGTGCTCTGGAAGATGTGCCAGAGTTGCCACCTCCCGGCGGTGAGCACGTACCGTACGGCGGACAGGCGTGAGCGCCGGGACCGGGACATCGGGAAGGGGCAGCTGGGTTGACCACGCACGCACCGCACGCACCGCAGGCACGGGACTCGTCCCAGGGGCCCCGCAGCGACCCGCGGGCGGGGAACGCGGCGCAGTCCGTGACGCTGCCGGCCTCGCTGGACGAGGCCGTGGCGGCGCTCGCGGCCATGCCCGCCGCCGTCCCCGTGGCGGGCGGCACCGACCTCATGGCCGCCGTCAACGCGGGACTCCTGCGCCCCGCCGCCCTGGTGGGCCTCGGCCGGATCAACGAGATCCGCGGCTGGCAGTACCAGGACGGCCACGCGCTGCTCGGCGCCGGTCTGACGCACGCCCGCATGGGCCGGCCCGACTTCGCCGCCCTGATCCCGGCCCTGGCCGCCGCCGCGCGCGCCGCGGGCCCGCCGCAGATCCGCAATGCCGGCACGCTCGGCGGCAACATCGCCACGGCCGCGCCGACGGGTGACGCGCTGCCCGTGCTGGCCGCGCTGGAGGCCGTGCTCGTCATCGTCGGGCCGGGCGGAGCGCGGCGCGAGATCCCGGTCTCGCACCTGCTCGCCGGCCGGGAGATGCTCCGCCCCGGAGAGCTGATCGGCTTCGTGCGGGTGCCGTTGCTGCACGCGCCGCAGGTGTTCCTCAAGGCCACGGGCCGTACGGGCCCGGGGCGCGCGGTGGCGTCCGTGGGGCTCGTACTGGACCCCGCGCGCCGGGGTGTGCGCTGCGCGATCGGCGCGGTCGCGCCGATGCCGCTGCGGCCGCTGGAAGCCGAGCAGTGGGTTGCTTCGTTGATCGACTGGGACGGGGACCGCAGTCTGGCCCCCGAGGCGCTCGAAGCCTTCGGCGAGTACGTCGCGGCGGCGTGCGTGCCCGACCAGGGGGAGCCGGTGGCTCCCGCAGTACTGCATTTGCGGCGGACGGTGGCCGTGCTGGCACGGAGGGCCCTGGGGAGGGCGCTGAGCTCATGAGTGAGAACGAGAACACGGCACCGGCGGGCCCCTCGTGGGGCTGGGAGCCGGTGCCGCACGGCGCCGAGTACGACTCCGACGCGACGGCCTTCGTGAAACTGCCGCAGGACATGCTGGACGCGCTCGGCACCGGGGAGCCCCTCGCGGCCCCCGGGCACGGCTACGTGCCGCCGCCGATGATCGTGCCGCTGGGTACCGCGAGCGCGGATCCGGCGGCCACGGGCACGTGGACGATCCCGGTGCAGTGGCCCGAGGCGGGCGCGGCGGCTCCGGCGGACACGGGCGCCGGTGGGGATGCGGGCGCGGGGACTGCGGGGGCCGCCGTGCGGGCGCCGATCCCGGCGTCGGTGCCGATTCCGGCCTCGGTGGCCGCGGCGTTCGCGGATCCGGCGGCGGAGCCGGTGGCCGAGCCCGTCGCGGAGCCCTACGGGGAGTCGTTCGGCGAACCCTTCGCGGAGCCGTTCGCGGAGCCCTACGGGGACTCCTTCGGGGAGCCGTTCGGGGAGCCGTTCGGGGGCGGCCGGGCCGCCCCGCACGAACCGGGATCGACCGCCGAGTGGCGGTTCCCCGACGCGGTGGCGAGCGACGTGTGGACCCCGGGCGGCGCGGGCGACACCGGCAGCTTCGGGCAGCTCGCGGCCTCGGCCGACTGGAGCCAGGCCCCCGCGACGCTGCCGGGCGGGGCCGCGGCCCCGTGGGCGACGCACCCGGAGTTCGAGGGTGCGCGCGGGTACGTGGCGCAGCAGCCGGGCGGGGAGGGGGCGGGTTCCGATCCGCTGAACTCCGATCTGCCGGGTTCCGGTCCGCTGGGCTCCGATCCGCTGGGCTCCGGGGTGCTTCCCGGGGTTTCCGCGCCGGCCGGTGGACCCTTCGGCTCCGCATCCGGTCCGGGGCGCGGACCGCGCGTACTGGGCGGCCCGGGGGTCGGCACCCCGCTGGACGGGGAGCCGGGCTACCCGGCCCCGCACGACATCGAAGCCGCCCACGGCCCGGCGCAGGTCGCCGACTCGGGGGAGCGGCAGCATCCGGGGACCGAGGGCGAAGCCCGGGGTGAGGCTCTGGACGGAGCCCCGGTCGGGGCCGGGGAGCGGGACGGGGACCGGGCCGGGGAGCAGGCCGGAGCCGGGGCCGTGGAGGCGGAGCCGGGTGACGGCGAAGCCGTGGCGGCCGACGGCGGAGCCGTGGCCGCGCCCGTGCCGAGCGGGGACGACGCCGACCTGGCTGTCGGGTCCGCTCCGGCGGGGACGGCCGAAGGGATCCCGGCCGAGGGGGAGACGTACGAGGAAGAAGCAGCCGACGGAGCGGACGCCGCGGCCGTCGCCCAGCACGAGCACCCGTCGGCCTCCTACGTCCTGCGCGTCAACGGCGCCGACCGCCCCGTCACCGGCGCGTGGATCGGCGAGTCCCTCCTCTACGTGCTGCGCGAGCGCCTCGGCCTCGCTGGCGCCAAGGACGGCTGCTCCCAGGGCGAATGCGGCGCCTGCGCCGTGCAGGTCGACGGCCGGCTCGTCGCCTCCTGCCTCGTCCCCGCCGCCACCGCCGCGGGCAGCGAGGTGCGGACCGTGGAAGGTCTCGCGACCGACGGGGAACTGTCGGACGTGCAAGAGGCGTTGTGCAGGTCGGGTGCGGTGCAGTGCGGGTTCTGCGTGCCCGGCATGGCCATGACCATCCACGACCTGCTGGAAGGCAACCACGCCCCCAGCGAGCTGGAGACCCGCCAGGCGCTGTGCGGCAACCTCTGCCGCTGCTCCGGGTACTCGGGCGTCATCGAGGCCGTGCGCGAGGTCGTGGCCGAGCGCGGATCGGCGGCGGAAGCCGCCGCGGCGGCCTCGGCCGAGGCGCGGATCCCGCACCAGGCCCCGCCGGGCGAGGGCGGCTTCCACGGGATGCAGGGCCACCAGGGGAACCAGGTCAACCACGAGGGAGGCACGGCGTGAGCGGCCACGACGCGGCGACGGTCCCGGTATCGGTCACGGCACCGGTCGCCGAGGGCGCGGACCCGTCGGAGGCGGCGGTCCCGCGCGGCATCGGTGCGTCCGTTCCGGCCACCGACACCCGCTCCAAGACCGAGGGCACCTTCCCCTACGCCGCCGACCTGTGGGCCGAGGGTCTCCTCTGGGCCGCCGTGCTGCGCTCCCCGCACGCCCACGCCCGCATCCTGTCCATCGACACCTCCGCCGCCGTCGACATGCCCGGCGTGCGGGCCGTCGTCACCCACGCCGACGTCCCCGGCGCCACCACCCACGGCCGCCGCATCGCCGACCGGCCCGTCTTCGCGCACGAGGTGGTCCGCCACCACGGCGAGCCCATCGCCGCCGTCGCCGCCGACCACCCGGACACCGCACGCCTCGCGGCCGCCGCGATCGCCGTCGAGTACGAGCTCCTCGACCCGGTCACCGACCCCGAGCAGGCCTTCGGCGCCCCCGACCTGCACCCCGACGGCAACCTGATCCGGCACATCCCGCTGCGCTACGGCGACCCCGAAGCCACCGGCGACGTCGTCGTCGAGGGCCTCTACCGCATCGGCCGCCAGGACCCCGCCCCCATCGGCGCCGAGGCCGGGCTGGCCGTGCCGCGCCCGGACGGCGGCGTGGAGATCTACACCGCCTCCACCGACCCGCACACCGACCGCGACCTGGCCGCAGCCTGCTTCGGGCTGGAACCGGACCGCGTACGGGTCGTGGTCACCGGGGTCCCGGGCGCGACGGCCGACCGCGAGGACGCCGCGTTCCAGCTCCCGCTCGGCCTGCTGGCCCTGCGCACCGGCTGCCCGGTGAAGCTCGCCGCCACCCGCGAGGAGTCCTTCCTCGGCCACGCCCACCGCCACCCGACGCTGCTGCGCTACCGCCACCACGCGGACCTGGAGGGCCGGCTGGTCAAGGTCGAGGCCCAGATCCTGATGGACGCGGGCGCCTACGCCGACGCCTCCTCGGAATCCCTGGCCGCGGCGGTGGCCTTCGCCTGCGGCCCGTACGTGGTCCCGCACGCCTTCGTGGAAGGCTGGGCGGTCCGTACGAACAACCCCCCGTCGGGTCACGTCCGCGGCGAAGGCGCCCTGCAGGTCTGCGCGGCCTACGAGGGCCAGATGGACAAGCTGGCGGCCGCCCTCGGCATCGACGGCGCCGAACTGCGCCTGCGCAACGTCCTGGCCACCGGCGACCTCCTCCCGACGGGCCAGACGGTCACCTGCCCCGCCCCCGTGGCGGAACTCCTGCGCGCGGTCCGCGACTACGAGCTGCCCGCCCTCCCCAAGGACACCCCGGAGGAGGAGTGGCTGCTCCCCGGCGGCCTGGAGGGCGCGGGCGAGCCGGGCGCGGTGCGGCGCGGGGTCGGGTACGGGGTCGGCATGGTCCACATGCTCGGCGCGGAGGGCACCGACGAGGTGTCCACGGCCACGGTGAAGATCGTCGGCGGCGCGGCCACGGTCATCTGCGCGGCCGTCGACACCGGCCAGGGCTTCTCCACCCTCGCCCGCCAGATCGTCCAGGAGACCCTGGGCGTCGACGAGGTCGTCACGGCCCCGGTCGACACCGACCAGCCGCCGGCGGGCCCCTCCGCCCACGGCCGCCACACCTGGGTCTCGGGCGGTGCGGTGGAACGCGCGGCGAAGATGGTCCGCACCCAACTCCTCCAGCCGATGGCGCACAAGCTCGGCATGTCCACCGAACTGCTCCAGATCGCGGATGGCCGGATCACGTCGTACGACGGCGCCTTCTCCACCACCGTCGCGGAGGCGATGGAGGGCAAGGAACTCTGGGCGACGGCCCAGTGCCGCCCGCACCCGACGGAGCCGCTGGACGGCGACGGCCAGGGCGACGCCTTCGTCGGCCTCGCCTTCTGCGCGATCCGCGCGGTGGTCGACGTGGACATCGAGCTGGGCTCCGTACGCGTCGTGGAGCTCGCGGTCGCCCAGGACGTCGGCCGCGTCCTCAACCCCCGCCAGCTGGAAGCCCGTATCGAAGCGGGCGTCATCCAGGGCGTGGGCGCGGCCCTGACGGAAAACCTCCGCACGGCCTCGGGCCTGATCCGCCACCCGGACCTGACGGGCTACGCCCTGCCCACCTCCCTGGACGCCCCGACGGTCCGCATCGTCAAGCTCGTGGAGGAACGCGACGTGGTGGCCCCCTTCGGCGCCAAGCCGGCGAGCGCCGTCCCGGTGGTCACGGCCCCGGCCGCGATCGCCTCGGCGGTCCGCGCGGCCACGGGCCGCCCGGTCAACAGGCTCCCGATCCGGCCATCGGCGGCGGTGGCGGCGCCCAACTCGTAACCTTGTGACCCTGATTGCACCTGCAACTCGGAACTTGGGCCTGTCGGACTCTCTAGATAGAGTGTTTGTGGACACTGGCGACGTGCGTGTGCGAAGGCGCGCGAAGCAGTGCGAACGGGGACGACGGGGAGTCGGGGAGGCCATCGTGGCAGTGGACTATGGGCCGGGCGTGTTCGGAGTGGACTTCGGTGTGGGCGTGGCCTCGCCGGAGGTGCTGGGTGCGCTGCAGGTCGAATACGAATCGCTGACGGAGTACAAGAAGCGGGTCGACGGTCTGCTGGAGAAGCTGAACGACTCCCCGGCGAGCGACAAGAAGCTGGCGGACGGCACCCTCCCGGAGACTTCCCTCGGCGAGGGCTTCGCGGAGGCCAAGCGACTGTTCACGGCTTACACGAACGTGCACACGCAGTTGCTCGCGCTGTCCAAGGGGCTGGCGGACCAGATCGAGGGGCTCAGCATCGCGATCGGGACGAGCGGCCGTGGGTTCGCGGGCGTGGACGAGGACACACAGCGGCGGATGCTGGCGATCAGCAAGCAGGCCGACGCGAACTACGTCCCGGAACGGGACCCGTTGGCACCGCCGCCGCCGCACAGTTCGGCTTCGCAGGGAAGTTCGGCGACAGGAACTCAGGTGGACTTCTGATGGCGACGAACTTCGAGAGTCACACGCACCAGGAACTGCTGGCCATGCTCGCCTCGGCGAACGCGGAGACCCTCAAGCTGCGCGGCGCGCAGCTGACGGATGCCGCGGTGATCATCCAGCAGATCGGCGAAAGCCTCAAGGAACACCGGGTGACCGGCTGGGAAGGTAAATCGGGCACGGCCTTCCAGGACTGGGTCAGCCGCGCGGGCAACGCCACGCTGCGCCTGAGCGAGTACAGCGCCGAGGGCGGCAAGCAGCTGACGCAGGCCAGCCAGGTCGTCATCGAGGTCAAGGCCAACATGCCGAGCTACGACGCGTCGGCGGCCGCCAACCTCGATGCGGCCCGCGAGTACCACAACGACCCGGACGCGCAGCAGATCGGCCAGCAGGCCCACTCGAAGCTGAGCGGCGACCGGCAGTTGGCGATCCAGCAGATGACGAAGCTGGCGCAGGGGTACGAGGCTTCGGCTACTGGGATGGAGATGGCGGAGATTCCGACGTTTCCTAAGTTTCCGGATCCGTTCGTTCCACCACCGGTCGCTGGATATGGGGATCTCGAACGGGCTGGAGGGGGTTCTCAGGGGCCAAGCGGAGGTGCTTCGCAGGGGGCAATTGGGGGAGGTGGCTCATCGTTTGCACCATCACCGGCAGGTCCTGGCGGTTCGCAGCCTGGCTCCGGTTCGGCGCCCGGCCCGCAGCCGTCTCCTGTACCCGTTCCTGTGCCACCGGACCGCAACATCGGTACTGATCTTGACACCGTGGGCCCGGCCCCGAGTACGACCCTTCCCCCAACCCCGGGAGTCCCCGGAGGCCCGGAGCCGGTCGGACCGGGCGGTGGCGGTTCGGGAATCACCCCCGGTGGGTTCGTCCCGCCCGTGACACTGCCGCCGGGGGGTGGTGGACAGAAGCCGATCGGCGGTGTCGGCCCGGGCAGCTTCGGCCCCGGCGGAACCATTCCCGGCGCGGGCGGGAAGGGCGGCGGCGGGCTAGGCGGTGTTGCCGGACTGCCTCCGCGCGACAGCGGGATCTCGGGCGGTCGTCCGGTGATGCCCGGTGGGCCAGGCGCGAGCATTCCCCGCGGCACCGTCATCGGCGGTGAGGGCGCTCAGACGGCCGGGCGTGGCATGGGCATGGGCGGCGGCATGGGTATGGGGGGTGGTGGAGTGCAAGGCGGTCTCGGCAGCCCCACGGCCGGTCGTCGCCTCGCCACCGAACCGGGTGGCGTCGTCGGTGGACGCCAGCCAAGTGTAGGCGGTCGCTCAATCGCTGGCGGGCAGCCCTTTACCCAGGGTGGTTCCGGGCTGGTTCGCGGCGCATCGGGTGCGAGCCCGATGGCTGGTCCGATGGGTCACGGCGGCGCAGGTGCACCTGCTTCGGGCCGACGTGGCGATGGCCGGCAGGGTGAGCGCCCTGACTACCTGGCTGAGGACGAAGAGACGTGGCGGGGCGATGGTCGTGTCGTTCCGCCGGTGATCGACTGAGTGGAGCGGGCGTTGCGCGGGATGCGTATGTATAGGGCGACGGCGGCATTGGCCGGTTTTGTGCTGGCCGGGGTCGCAGCGACTCCGGCACATGCCGAAACCATTCGGTCCCAGCAGTGGCATCTCACGTCGATGAAGGCCGATGACATCTGGAAGACCAGCACCGGTAAGGGTGTCACCGTTGCTGTCATCGATGGTGGTGTAGCGCCCATCCCTGAGCTGGAAGGGCAGGTCGTCCCGGGCAAGGATTTCGCTACGTCGTACAGCGGAGATGAGCGGACGGACTCGAATAAGCACGGCACGGCGATGGCCGCGCTGATTGCTGGGACCGGGAAGCATCCGAGCGGTGACGGGGCGTTCGGGCTTGCGCCTGGGGCGAAGATCCTTCCGATTCGCGTACCAGAGGGTGTCGACGTGGAGAACGCGGCCTGGACGGCGGCGATTCGATATGCGGCAGACACGGAAGCGAAGATCATCAGCATCTCTCTGGCTTCTGGTGCAGAGGATCCGGCACGTCTCGATGCTGTGAAGTACGCACTGTCCAAGGGAAAGCTGATTTTTGCCGGTGTGGGCAATCGCGGAGATGGATCCAACGACGTCCTCTACCCTGCTGCGACACCGGGAGTGGTGGGCGTTGCTGCTGTCGACTCCGGGGGCAAAGCGACTGCCGAGTCGGAGCATGGACCACAGGTTGATCTGACAGCACCTGGCGCTGACATCGTCACGGCCTGTGCTGGCAAGACTGGAGCCTGCAAGGGCAGCGGCACAAGTAACGCCACCGCCCTCGCCTCCGCCTCCGCCGCGCTGATCTGGTCCGCCCACCCCGACTGGACCAACAACCAGGTGCTCCGGGTCATGATGAACACCGCCGGCAAGCCCGTCGACGGCGCCGAGCGCAGTGACTTCGTCGGCTACGGCGTCGTCCGCCCCCGCATCGCCGTACCCAACCCCGGCGACCCCGGCCCCGCGGACGTCTACCCGATCCCCGACCTCGCCGCAGCCGGCGGCGGTACCGGAACCAAGGCCCCGTCGGCGCCCTCCTCCACCGCCCCCTCCGGCCAGGCCTCGGCCCCCGCGCCCCAGGCCGGGGCAAAGGAAGAGGACGGCGGTAGCCTCCCCTGGCTGGCCCTCGGGCTCGGTGCCTGCGTGCTCATCGGGGGGGCCGTTACCGCCGTGGCCCTCCGGCGCCGGAGCCGCTGACCCGCGCCAAGGCGCGGAAGCCTGAACCGACACAGCCAGAGGGAAGGCCACCGCATGTCGTTCGACGAGGAATGGTCCGCCGCCAGGAGCACCGCCGCCGCCAACGTCGCCACGCGGCTTAACGGCGTCCCGGCCGCGCCCGGCCCGGGTGGCGGCAGTGCCGATCTGGAGCTGAACCAGGACCACATCGGCGAGGTCGGCTCCGAGGCCTACAAGCTCCACAGCCGGCTCTCCGCCGACGGCAAGCACGCGGCCGCCGCCACCGCCGAGGCGGCCGGCGCGCTCACGCGCGAGGGTTTCGCGAGCGGTGCGGCCCTGCTCAAGGTCACCACCCGCTGGGAGAGCCAGCTCAAGACCCTCGTCGCCGCCTGCGCGAACATCTCCAAGGGCCTGAACTACTCGCTCTCCTCGCACAGCAAGGAAGAGCAGCAGCTGCACGCCGATTTCACGGCTTCCAAGGTCGACGAGCTCCTCACATGACGAAGGTGTCGGACACGTGCTGACGTACGAGAACGTCATGAACGCGCCCCTGGGCCTCCTCCAGACCGCGATCACCGACTGGGCCGCGATGGTCAAGAAGCTGGACGAGCTGGCAGAGTCGGCCCGCAGTGGGATGAAGGGCAAGTCGGACAAGGCCCAGTGGAGCGGTGTCACCGCGGGTGTCGCCCGCCCGTTCGTCGACAAGACGGCCAAGGAGTTCGACGACGCGGCCCGGCAGGCCAAGGGCATCCACCTCCTGCTCACCGACGGCCACGCCACCCTCAAGGCGGTCCAGGAGCAGATCAAGAAGCTGGTCGCGGACGCCCCGGCCGCCGGCTTCCGGATAGACGGGAGCGGGCGGGTGTCCGCCGTCCCGCTCGCCGACGCGCAGGACCGTTACGCGGCCCGGCACGATCCGGACTACCAGGCCATGCTCCGCAAGAACCAGGGCCTGTGGCAGGACCGGGTCGACCGGGCCGTCGAGGATGCCCAGGACGCGGACGACTCCCTCGTGCGCGCGCTCCAGGCCAACGTCACGGACGACAACGACTTCACCGCACCGAAGTACTCCACCCTGGACGCCGAACAAGTCGACCGGGCGGCCGCGCTGATGAAGAAGGTCACGGGTGACGGCGGGACGGCCCGCAACCCCGAGGCGCTGCGCGAGCTGGAGGACCTGCTCGACGACAATCGCGAGGACCCGGAGTTCGCGACGGGCTTCTACCGGACGATCGGCGCCGAGGGCACGTTGGACATGTACGCCACCATGTCGCTGGACGCCACGAGCCTCGGTGTCGCGGGCAGGGACCGTGCGCTGATGGTCGCGAACATCCAGAGCGACATGGGCGCGATGCTCGGCCTGGCCACGCACAAGGACGTACCGAACCACCTCGATGCCGCGTGGACGACCGAGCTGATGCGGGCCGGCCGCAAGGAGATGCAGGTCACCGGTGGTGTGACGACGATCTACGGCTACCAGGCGCTCGGTGCGCTGATCCGCGAGGGCACGTACCACAAGGAGTTCCTGACCTCGGTCGGCCGCGACATGGTCGCCATGGACCGCAAGGATCCGAAGGCCTGGGAGTACCACGCTCCGTACGGCCCGGACTCGGTCCTGAACCAGGGCGAGGGCGGCGGCCGGGGCTTCTACCCGCTGACGGGCCTGATGGAGGCGCTGGGCAACAACCCGGACGCGGCGACGGCCTTCTTCAACGAGCCGGTCCGCGAGGACTCCAACGGCGACGGCATCGTGACGAAGGACGTCAAGCCGGTCGGCGGCCGGCACGGCAAGGAGCAGGGCATGGTCGACTACATGCTCGACAAGAAGCCGTACATGGACAGCTTCGACATCGCGAAGGCGGGTGACCCGCACGCGGCCCAAGAGGCGCTGGGTGGAGCCCTGGAAGCGGCGGTGTCGGGCCGCGTTGCGGGCGACGAGGACGCGAAGGCCGTACCGCACACCGGCCCGATGACGGACGTCATGGAACGGGTCGTCGAGAAGATCAGCGACAACCCGGAACTCGTGGCGAAGCCGACTGCCGACGAGCCGACCGCGCTGGGCGGTCTGTCCGGCAGCTTCGGACGCATGGCCGCCGAGTACATGCCCGACTTGCAGGCGACCGCCGCGAACGGCACGCAGGAGATCAAGTCCTTCGGCGAGCCGGCCGATTTCAAGAAGTCCGACATGGCGCGATTCCTGGGGGTCGTGGCTCAGGATCCCGAAGCGTACGGCGTGATCACCACGGCTCAGCAGACCCACACGACGGCCTTGGTCAGTGACGTCATCGCGCACCGCGCCGACCACTCGGAACTGGATCTGGCGATTGCCAATTCCGTCAATCCCGGTGGCCAGATCGCGCAGGGCTTGATCAAGTTCCGTGGGTGTCCGGATCGTGGGTGATGCCCAGGATGCCGAGTGCTCGTTGCGGTTCGTGGCGGATGGCTCGGGTGGTCTTGGCGATGTTGGCGGCGCCGAGGGTTTTCAGGGCGCCGATGGCGAGGTTGCGGAGAGTTGCCATCGCGCGGGGTGCGGTTCGGGTGTGGACGGTGGAGGCGTCCTCGGCGAAAGTGACGTCCCTGGTGTGGTGCGAGGAGTTCTCGATGCCCCAGTGCCCGCGGATTGCGGCGGCCAGGTCGGCTGGGGTGGCTTGGTGGGCGTCGAGGCTGGTGACGGCGTAGACGCTCTCCCGGGTCTCGCGCTGGCCGGTCTGCTTGCGGCGCCGGTGGATGCGGATGGCCAGGCGGGCGTGGGGAAAAGCGATCCCGCCGAGTTGGTCGGGGACGGCGCAGGTCTTGACCGAGCGGGACTCGCGCCTGCCGTGCCCGGTGGCGGAGGCGGTGTGCTGGATGGAGATGTCCCGCCACGGCAGGGATGCGAGCTGGCGGTGAGCCGTCGGCTGGTTGGTCTTGATCACGGCGATGTAGTGGGCCTTCTTGGTCTCGACCAGCCAGGTGATGTTCGCTCGGACCGAGTGGAGGGCGTCGAAGGTGACGACGGTGCCGGCCAGGTCCAGCGGTGTCAGAAGCGGTTGGAAGTGTGTGGTCTCGTTCGTCTTCGCGCCGACCTCCACCTGGGCGATGGTGACGACGGTGCCGTGTGTGACCGCGGAGAGCAGGTGTCGGCGCTTCGCGGTGAGACGGGCTGATCCCTTGAGTGCTTTGCCGTCGACAGCGATCACACGCAGCCGCTCCGACGCCGAGGGTGGTGTCCGGGTGGGCTCGGTGGCAGCACGGTGCCGGTCGGCCAGGTAGGCGCCCACCGCCCGGTCCAGCACATCGCCGTCGACAGCCCCCAGCACGCGACCGATCGTGGCCGGCGACGGGGCGCGCCGCCATCCGAGCAGGTGACGGCGGATACCGATCACTGTCAGGAGTGTGTCCGAGGCGCGCTGGCCCCACTCGGCGAGCTCGTCGATGCTCCTGGCTCCCGAGACGACCGCGCAGGCACACACCAGCAGGACCGCGGTCAGTGAGTACCAGCGGCCCCGCAGTGAGCGCGGATCGGGCACTGCATCGAAGTAGGGGCGCAGATCAGCGACCCGGTCAGCGTCCAGCGGACCCAGCCTCACAAGCACAGCCGGGACGGGAGAAGATATGGCAGCAGGCACGGGCCACCTCATGATCAACGGGCGTAGACACCCAAATGATCACGAAGCCCGCGCCTGCTCCTCTAACCACCCCAACCCGCCACAACACCGACCGGCTCGCACGACCCCGGAACTTGCAACCGCCCTGCAGATCGCGGGCATGCTTTCCGAGGCCAGGGCGCAGGGGACCTATGGCGCTGCCGCCCACGCCAACGAAGAGTACGTAAAGGGCGTCGAGGACAGCGCGAAGTGGGTCAATCGCGGTATCACCATGGCGGGTGGCAAGTACCTGGAACTGGTCCCGCTGGCGGGGGACGTCGTCGAATGGCTTCAGGAGGACATCACCGAGGCGGTCGTCGACAGCGCCAAGGAAGACGTGGCGGAGAAGACGGGCAAGACCGAGAAGGGGGTCATGGCCGACTACGTGGATGCGGAGGGGGCAGCGAGCAGGGCGGCGGCGGCGGCTGCCGTCGCGAACGCGGCCAGGGGCTCGGACATGACGGCCACGGACATCGACGACCTCAAGCTGGGTGCGTCGAGGGAGAGCGGGACCGCGCATTCGACGGGCCGGAATCTCATGGCTTCCGGTAAGGCGGGTTCCTGATATGGCGCTCAAGTGGTTCCCCGGCTTCGCTGCGAGCGCGATCGCCGCGGTCCTGGTCGTGGTCCTGTCCGCATGCTCAGGCCAGACCGGGCCGGGGGCGGCACCGCTGCCGGACCGTGTCTGCTGGGGTATGGGCGCCTTCGCGGGCAAGGATGTGGCCCGGACGGCCGGCAACGGAAACAAGGTCCGGGACGATTCGCCGGCCATGTTCGCTCTGCCCCGAAACAACAAGGGGACCTCGTGTCACCTGTATGTCGATGGGGACCTCCGTTTCAGCGCCCGTGCCTCGCGGATTTCTGTGGAGCAGAACTTCGATTGGTTCAGTTGGGAGAAGGCGAACCCCGACAGGATCAAGATCGGAAGCAGCGGGATCGTCTGGAACAGTGGCGCGGCGATCTCCTTCACGTGCAAGAGCCCCGAGGGCCCCTACAAAGTGGAGCTCGTCCTGACCAGTGGGTCCGGGGTGGGGAAACCGAAAGCTCCGCGCGCCTATTTCACGGAGATGATGGGGCCGTATCACCGGTTCGCGGTGGAGCAGCTGCACTGCTCCGCCTAACCGACGGGTGACAGGACGAAGGCCGCTCAGGAATGTCCTGAGCGGCCTTCGTCGTAGAAGCCGTGACCGGAATCGAACCGGCGTAACTCGCTTTGCAGGTTTGTCCGTTGTGATCATTGTCAGAGCTAGGCGTGTTCAAGCACGTTCAACTCCGGCCGACCGCTGTGACCGTCGCAGAGGTATGGATGAGCCTGAACCGCTGCGTACGACGATGAATGAGACGAAAACTGAGACGTTGATGGCTTGGCAGTAGGGGCGCCTGACCTCGCCGCCTGCTTAGTTCTGCTCCTGTTCAGGCACTGACGGCTTCCGGAGCTTGCGCAGCTTGAGCCTGCACCACGAGATGCCGGCGATGATGCACGCGGCAGCTAGAGCGCCGAGGCACTCTGGGGCGGCTGCGACTGCGAGCCCCCAGGGAGACCCGCAGTCGAGGGGGAGGGTTTCGAACCCGTTGTCGAAGACGTACTCGAGCACTTTTCTCCTTGAGGTACGCGCCAGAACCTCATGCCTGGCGTGGCGGTCCAGGCGAGAATCGTGCTGAAGGCGTCTGCCCCCAACTCTCAAGCGGCCAGGGGGGACAGCGTGGGGCAGCTAGAGAACCTGCCCTGGCCATGGGCCCTGTCCCTGCCCTGCCCCAGGGACAGGAGGGGACAGGGCAGGGACCGCATGGGGCAGCCGCCGGGTGCCTGGCCGGACGCAGGGAGGGACGTGGGCAGTGCCGCAACTAGGGATGGACAACGGAGGCTCGCGCGCGGCGCTTGGTCGACTTCTCCGGCTGGAGGCTGAAGCGGCTGGCCTCAGCACACGCGACATGTCTGACAGCTTCCAGCGGCTTGCCAACCAACCCGAGGAGACCGGCGGGGCTGGAAATGAACCGCCGATCAGCAGGATGCACTATTCAAAGTCGCATCTCGATCGCCTCTACAGAGGCGAGACATCAATGCCGTCAGTACGGTTCGTGCGAACCTTCCTGAGTATAACTAGCCGCGCGGGCGGAGTTTCGGTGGAACAATATCGGAAACTCTGCACTCAAGCCGAGTTGCTTCTGCGGTCGGATAGTCGATCGATTCGAATGGCCACTCTAGAACCAGCCAGAGAGATCCCACCTGTCGCTATTGCGGATAATGCAAGTAGTCTAAAATTAGAGCTGGATCTCGAAAAGGCTCTCCGATTGGCAGACAATCTCCGATGGGCTTTGAGCGATGCGCAAATGCTCATGAATATGCTGCTTCAAATTATCGGCGCACTGCGGGATGTGATCATTGATCTCGATGTGCGACAGGTCTCTCAGATTGATATTCGAGCAGGTTCGGGCGCGGAAGATCGGCGCGATGAAGCCCTGAGATATCGGGCTCGTGCCGAAGTTGAACTGGATAGGGTAGACGGCCGTAGGCGCACTCTGGAGGCTCTCTGGGATCAAGCTCGCATCGAACTTCAGCGCCTTTCGCGACATCCAGGGATTTTGGCGGGTCAGGCTGGCGGGACATCGGGTGCCGCTAGCGCAACTGTTGCACTTCGGCAAGACCTCCTTACAGGGCCTGCGCTTGACGATATCGCCGTGGCGTTGGCGAAAGTGGGGGAAATAAACGACCGTAATGAAAGGGCGGCGGAAGATCTTTCACGCCGATTGGTAGGTGATATGGCTGGAGAACCTGACGGGGGTGAGTTCAATCTACTTGTGCGTGCCGCATCTCACCCGGACGGAGATTTGCGCGAGGCGGCAGTTACCAGTCTTTGCTTGAACTATGAGCATGACCCGAAGGTCCTAAAACTCGTGGAGGAGCGGTCTCGCTCAGATGCGAGCGAATACGTAAGGGCCGCTGCCTTGGCGGCCCTAAGTCAAGTTCGGCCTAGGTCGGAGAGGCTCCGAGAGATTTCCCTAGAGAGGCTGAGTGTCGACGTCGAATTAACAGTCCGGCAAGTCGCTCTCGACATTCTGGTTCATTCATGGCCGCGCGAAGAGACTACTTATCGCGCCGTTGTAGATAGAATCGAGAATGATTCGAATGGTGAGATGAGGGAGGAAGCGCTGCAAGCCCTTTATTCAGGCTGGCCAAATGATCACTTCATGCGAGAATTGATTGGATCGTGTGCCGTCGCCGACCCGGACTGGACTGTTCGGTACGCCGCCTTGGATGCGCTTCGCGAGGGGTGGGGTAGTGACGTATTCACTCGCGATCTTCTAATCGATCGAGCCGTCAACGATCCTGACCTGAATGTCCGGAGACTTTCAATCGAGGCTTTGTCGGGTGACTGGCGCGAGGATTTGACGAGTCGAGGGGTTGTTGTTAGTCGTGCGGTGAATGAGGAGGATTGGACCGTTCGGAGAGAAGCGCTACATGCCGCTCTCGCGGGGAGGTCGGCTGAAGGGAGGAGGGAACACAGGAAGCGTCGAGAGTTCGCCCTAGATAGATGCGCAAATGATCCCCATGATGCGGCAAGGAAAATTGCTCGCGAATTTGTGGAAACCTATTTTCCGGGAATGAGGAGGCTCCTACCTGTTGAGCAAGAAGGGAAATGAGGCGGACGGTAAGCCCTGTACCATAGACAGCGTGCAGCTACTCGCCCTCTTCGACCTAGATAACACGCTGATCGACAGGCAAGGCAGCCTTGAGGAGTGGGCTCGGGAGTTCTGCGAGTCTCGCGTGCTGCCAGTGCAGGCCGAGCACGTGATTGTTGAGGCACTCCATGCACGGGCCTACCCGGCGGACCTAGCGAGGCTCAGGGCGGTCCTCAGCCTCGCTGATCCCGTTGAATCCTTGTGGAGCGAGTACGTCTCGGGGATGTCCGCCCGAGCACGTTGTCTTCCCGGGCTGCCAGGTGCCCTCGCTCGGATGCGGGCGAGCGGCTGGACGCTCGGAGTGGTGACTAATGGTGCTGTGGACATCCAGCGAGCCAAGCTGGAGGGCGCGGGGCTGGCTGATCTGTTCGACGGTGTGTGCGCGTCGGGAGAGGTCGGCGTGCGGAAACCCGACCTGGCCGTCTTCCAAGCCGCCGCAGAGCGCTGCGGCACCACCCTTGCCAAGGGGGGCTGGATGGTGGGCGACAACCCTGAGACAGACATCGAAGGTGGTCGCGCGGCAGGGCTGCGGACGGCATGGATTTCCGCCGGGCGGCAGTGGCCGACAGGGGCCCGCAGCCCCGACCTGGAGGCGAGGACTGCCTCAGAGGCAATCGGCTTGCTGTTGGAGCAAACCGCGGCTTACTCCTCTGGTGCGGTGTGAAGCTTCGCGAGGGCCTCGCCGATGTCCAGCTTCTGGTCCCGTGAACCTGCCCAGCGCTCCATGACTAGCGCTGAGGCTGCCGCGAGGTCGCTCGGTAGGCCTGCCTCATCGAGCGCGTCTGCTGCCTCCCGCATCTCCGGTGCCCACCTCCAAGACCGTGCAGCAACCTTCGGGATATACGCGGTCTCAGCCAGGTAGCTCGTAGAGCGGCCCTGCGCGATGGCGAGGAGTTCCTCACCCACCCCGTGGTCATCGGCGAGGGCGTAGGAGACGGCTGCCAACACCCGGCTGCTCTTCTGGTAGCTGGTGTATGAGAGCTTCAGGGCGGAGGCCTTCCCGGTACCGCCCTCCAAGGGGTGCGGCACTACGGCCGTCCCCTCGAACAGCAGGGCCACGGCGGCCACAGCGTCATCCGGCCCCGACAGGTACAGCTGCGGCGACTTCACTTCGGACGGAGGCGAGCCGATGACCGAGCCGTCGACTACGGTCGCGCCGCGCGAGGCCAGCGCCGTGCTGATTCTCTCCATGCGCGCCGGTGAGATCGCGTTCCCTTCGACGTAGATCCCGGCGAAGGACTCCGCTGCAACCGCTGTCGCGACTTCTTCGGCGTTGGCCGGCGGGCACAGACTGAGAATCACTTCGCAGCGCTGGGCCATCTCCGCAAGGTCGCGTACCTCGCTCAGGTCGTACCGATGTGCTCTCTCTCGGGTGGCCTCGCTGCGTCCCTCCGGGCACCAAAAGACATCTGTACCTGTCCGCTTGGCTTGGGCAGCAACAGCAGCGCCCATGCTCCCGGGATGCAGAATGCCGAGCGTCGTCATCCGACCAACTTTTCAATGTCATGTACTTCGGCGAGTGTTGAGTCCTGTACGGCTCGATCGATAGCGCGCGCAGTTTGGGAAGGATCGATGCTCTGTGTCTCGATCACGAGCGACCACGGTTCACTCGCATGGTCAAGGAGATCTCGCCGGGTCTCGTCCCAGACCTTGAGTCTCGTCTCCACGTCCTTGTCGCCACGCCCCTGGCAGCGGTCCTCCGTGACATCTCGCGGACACCAAAGCAGGACCTTCACCCAGGAAATCGGGAATGCTCCGACTGCCCTGGCACCGGTGACCTGGCCCATGTGCATCACGGGGATGCACCCGGAGTCCACGAGCTCAGACACCCCACGCTTGTCGATGGCGTACTCAGCGTCGTACCTGGAGTTCCGGTAGAGGAGTTCGCCCTCCCGGGCCAGCTGCTCAATGTGCTCGGCCGTCGTGAGCCGGTAGCCCGTCGTCCGGCCGGGGCCAGCCTTGAGACGCTGGAACAGCTCGTACTCTGGGCGGAGCCGAGACAGCTCCGCAGAAACCGTGTCCTTCCCGGAGCTGGGCGGCCCGTAGAGGACCACGCCGGACTGCGTCACAGGTCTGCTCCGCTCAATACGTCCCGGGCTTCATCGACCAGGGCCACGGCCGCGCCGAGCCGGTTATCGACTATGAAGTGGGGTCCCTGAGGTCGGAGTTCCATATCGACCGTGGAAATGTATTCGTCCCATGCTTCCATCTTCCAGGCGTCACGGGCAGCGCCCCGGAACTCGATGTACTCCCGCATGGACTCTGGGTCGCATTCGACCCATATCGTTGCTACGGATACCCGCTTGGACCTGCATCGGTTTTGGAATCGCTGCATCCAATCCGCCTGGGCGAACTCGGCAATGAACGGCGCGTCGAGGATTGTTGAGATTCCGCAGTCGACGTTATCCCAGGCTGCCTCCATGAGGCACCGGTATTCGAGCGGGCGAACCTTCTCGCGGTACAGTGCCGAGCTTCGGTCGTGGGCCTCTCCACCGAGTGCGATCAAAAGCTGATCGACGAGTGGGCGCGTCAGCGAGTCTTTGTCGAGGATTGGCCAGCCGGTCACACCCCCGAGGAACTTCGCGAACTCGGATTTGCCGGATCCTGCGAACCCTCCTACCAGGACCACAGACGGGCCGTCGTTGCTGCCGCCTGCCGTGCGACGACGCCACGCGTCGATCACCCGGTCTCGTAGAGCGTCACTGTCCACGTCGGCAGTGCCGGCGCGGATACTGCCGAGTGCCTGCCTGACTGCTTCGGACTGATCAGGCAAGGTGCGGGTCGTGGCCACCGGGATGGAATCCACGGGGGCATCCTCTCCGGGGAGGGCTGCACGGAAGCCCAGTTGGGCTTCGTTGCGACGATAGAGGCGGCAATAGGCCCGACGGTAATGCGGTCCCGGGTATATCGATCCTCGTTCGTGGCCCCAGACGGTTTGGAAGTTGGCCGCGATGTTGAAGCCGTGTCGCTCGGCAATCTCGCGCAGCTTTTCCCCCGTGTCTTCCAAGGTTAGCCCGAACTTCTCGCGGTGTTGGCGTAGGAGTTCAGGATTCCAGTCCGGGTTCTTGCGAGCCATCTGCCCCTCCTAGATAGCTGTTGGAGCCGCCAATGTAGCGGTCCGGCTAGGTACAGCAAACTTCGTGATAGCACGTGTGTAAGCGGATGTGTAAAGCAGCTGAGACTTTGTCAGGTAGCCGCTTGTGATACCGATTTCCTCGCTGCGGAGGTGAACTAGAACCACACCGACCGAGGAGGTGCTCATGCGCCGCAGCAAGGGAGGGGCTACCCCAGGAGGGCAGCCCCAATCCGACCCAGAACGACGCCTAGTTCCCTTCGAGCGCGCTGAGTCGCTCGCGGAGCTCCGCTACCTCGCCCCTGAGGCCAGCAACCTCTTGACGCAGCTCGGTGATGGCGCCGGCGGGGTCTGCGAGCTTCGCGGCCTCAACGGAGTCCGCAGTCAGGAACGCACCCTTGCCCTGGTGGCTCACTGCGAGGCCGTCGGTCCTGAGCTGTCGGATCGCGTCCCGGGCCACGGTGACCGTGACTCCATACGTCTTCTGGAGTTCGGCCAGCGAGGGCAGCTTGCCCGACGCCGCGAACTCGCCGGCCGCGATCCTCCCACGTAGCTGGTCCGCCACCTGCTGGTAGGCGGGCTTGCCGGTCCACTCGACCATCTGCACCTCAAGTCTCTTCGCTGTCACTGCCTCATAGTGCCCAAGCGGCACAGAGAGGACCAGTACCCGCCCCCGCTTGTTCCGAGGGGGGTTGCGCAACTCTGCCTCACAGTGCACTCTGAGGCAGAACCCGCAAGGTTCCGCAAGGAGCCTCAGGGCCAGAGCGACAACGCCCGTCTGCCCGGCGGTGCGTTCCACCCGTTCGCGGCTTCACCCCCGAGGTCGGTCGCCTCTCTCCAAAGACCGTGACCGACCCAGTTCCCTTCGCTGATCAGGAGAGATCCACATGCGTTCGTACATCGGTAACCACCAGATCGTGAACCCGGCTGAGTTCGAGGAGCTGGCGCTCGGCTTCGATGAACTGCCTCTGGGGCTGGACAGGGACCTGTTCCGGGGCCCGCTGACCCCGGAGACGGCCCAGGAGCGTGCGGCCCGTGAGGCCGTGGCCCGTGAGGTCATCGCCGAGCTGGCCGCGCTGGGTGAGGGCGGGGACGAGATCGCTGCGTGGGACGCGCTCTACGCCGACGCGCTGACCCGCACGGTCCCCTTCCTGCGGGGCGCGGCCCGTGACGCCGGCCGTTCCTCCTGGATGGGGGAAGCGGCATGAGCCACACCATGGCGGCCATGGCCGCAGCGCTTCCGCTGGCGTCCGGCTGGTCGGTTCACAGTCTGTGGATGCGGCGCCGGATCGCGGCGGCCCGTCGCGACCCGCTCACCGGATTGCTGACCCGGGACGGTTTCACCGAGGTGGCCCAGCGTCGGCTGGCGCACCGGCCGAGGGCTGTGTGCCTGATCGACCTCAACAAGTTCAAGCAGATCAACGACACCTACGGCCACGCCGCCGGGGACGCGGTCATCCGCGCCGTTGGCAAGCGTCTGAGTGCCTGGGCCGTGAACAACTCGGCTGTCGTGGGGCGCTTGGGCGGCGACGAGTTCGCCGCCGTGGCTCCCGCCTACAGCGAGAACCAGCTCGCCGAGACCCTCAGCAGCCTCACCGCAGGGCTGGAGCAGCCGGTAGACGTCGGGGGTCATTTGCTGACCGTCAGCGCTGCGATCGGCTTGGTCTGCTTCAATGCCCGCGCGGATGAGGCAGACCTCTCCGAGCTGCTGCGGGTTGCGGACGAGCAGATGTACCGGGCCAAGCGCGGTGGCGCCCCGTGGATGAAGGCCCCCCTCGGCTACGCCCCGGAACGGGCGACGGTCAACGGCCGGCGCGCTGGTCGTCAGGGTGCCAGCGAGGTGGCGGCGTGATGGCGACCCGCAAGGCTTTGACCACGGTGCAGAAGGTCGTTCTGACGGCCGCGTTCCTGCCCATGCTCGCCACCGGAGTCGCCGGTGGGGTCGGGACCTACAGCAACATCAGCCGCGCCTACGGCTCGGGCACGGCGCTCGGTGCGGTGGCGGCCGGTGAGGGTGCGACCGCCGTTCTGGCGCTGGTGCTGCTCGGGCTGACGATGCTCGGACAGTCCTCCCCGGGGATCATCCGTATCGGCTTGTGGGCCCTGCCGGCCGCCGCTTCGGTGATGGCGGCGATGGCCGCCGATGACCCGGGCCGCACCGTCATCTATGCCGTGACCCCGATGGGTATGTGCGTCGCGGCGGAGGGTATGGCGTTCCTGGCCCGGCGGATTGTCGTCCACCAAGACGGTCGTGATGCCGAGGCCGAAGCCAAAGCGGCGACCGTGGTTCGGGCCCTGGCCTACCACCGGGCCCGCGCTGCGAACCACCCGTGGTCGTGGGTACGGAAGTGGTCCGACCAGACGTCGTGGCGGCTGGCTCGGAAAGTCGGCCTGGGGGACGCCTCGCTGGGTGCTCGACTGCTGGACGTCCAGCGCGAGCGCCTTACCGGAGGGGCGGACGATGCCCTGGCCGCCATGTTCACCACATCCACAAACCGGCATGAAACGCCAGAGTTCATCGTAAATCGGTTGGGGTCTGACCTGCGGAAGTCGGCCGCCGAGGCCCCGACCGCGACGGCCGAACTCCCCGCTCTTGAGTCGGCCGACCCGGTACCGGTCATCGAGCCGGTTGCCCTGCCGGAGCCGGTCCCGGTAGTCGAGCCGGTCGAGCCTCCCCAGTCGGTTCTGGTGAAGACGGTCGCCGCTGCGGAGTCGGCTCCGCGTCGGGCGACCGGTCGGGTGCCGAAGTCGGCCCGTACGCCCCGACCGACGCGCGATTCGGATGAGCTGCTGGATGAGGCCCGGTCGGTCACGGCCAACTGGTCTGATGCCGAGCTGACAGCCGAGGGCATCCGTAAGGCGGTCCGTACGTCGTCCGCCAGGGGCCGTCTGCTGCGCGACACGCTCAAGGCCGAACGCGCCGCCGCTGCTGAAGCGACGGCCGCGTGATGGCCGGGCCCGGCATACCTGTCTACTCATGGAGGCTCGCCCCGGACGGGCTGGCCACGCGCCGTCAACTCCGCGCGGCCGGCCTGCGCCCCGGTGGACAGGACGTCGTAGCCCAGATTGAGCGTCCCCGCTACCGGCGGAAGCCGCTGACCGCCTACCTGTACCGCGTCGACCTGGCCAAGCCCGTCCGGCCCATGACCCCGGCCAAGTGGGACGCGCTCGCCCTGGCGATGCTCGCCCGCCGCACCTGCCCCCAGTGCTCCACCGACGCCGGATACGTCATCCCGGCCTCGCTCGGCATGTGCGTGCCCTGCGCCTACCCCGAAGAACAGCGCGCCGCCTAATCCGCGACTTCACCTTGGAGACCAGCCATGGGCTATGCCCACTACATCGTTCATCGTGACGGAGAGCAGATCGAGGCCGGATACGACGTGCAGGCCGTGTGCGAAGAGCCGGGCTGCACGGAGTCGATCGACCGTGGACTCGCCTACCTCTGTGGCGAGATGCCCGGCGGAGACGAGTACGGCTGCGGCGGTTACTTCTGCGGCCACCACCTCTTCATCGGCCCGAACACGCACACCGGTGACCTCTGCGTCCGCTGCCTCAAGACGGCCACGACCACGGGCTGACCACGCAAGTCCCTGCTCAGCGGGACCCGGACGCCTCGCCGTCTAAGCGTCGTCCGGGTCCCCCTTCCACCCCACTCGCTATGAGGGAGCAGACCCACCGTGTCTGATGTCCATGTCACTGACCAGAACGAGGACCTGGAGCGCCCCGGCGCCGAGGTCTTCGACATCACCACCAAGCGCCCCACCATCCCGGCCCCGCCCGCGCCGCCGGCCGACCGGTACGAGGACGATGAGGAGGAGTCGCCGCGGTCGCGGCCGGTCGACTCGAAGGACCTGCCGTCTCCGGGGATCACGACCTACAAGCGGCTGCCGATCATCCCCTCTTGGCTGAAGTCGAAGCCGGGGTTCGTCTCCACCACCCAGCGCGCCACGAGCAACGCGTTCTACGCCACCGCATTCCACGGGATCCGCACCCCCTGGTACGCGCTTCAGCTCGGGCTGCTCGCCCCACGTGGCATGGCCCGGCTGGTCCGCGACACGAACGCGTGGGTGTGGGATGCCGAGGCGGCCCCGCTGCGGGCGTATGAGGTCTACAAGGAGAACACCGCCGAGTACCTGAAGCTGTCGCGGCAGCGCGACAGCCGGGTACGCCTGCGGACCCTGGTCACCGTGGTGGGGCTCATCTTCGGTACCGGATTCGCACTGACCATGTACGTCATGGCGCCCGGCTGGCTCGCCGTGTTCGCCTCGGCCGCAGTGCTCACCGCCGGGTTCTGGGGCGCCCCGAAGGATCAGCCGGTGATCGGCCCGGCTGTGCTGAAGACGGAGCTGGAGAAGCTCACCGGGATGCTCGTGCTCCGGGCGCTGGACAACATCGGCAACGCGAAGCTGTCGGCCGCCATCAAGAAGGGCGGCGACATGAACGGCCTGCGCTTCACCTCGGAGATCACCCGGGACGGGCCCGGCTACCGGGCCGACCTCGATCTCCCGTGGGGTGTTACCCCGGAGGACATCATGGAGGCCCGTAAGCCGCTCGCCTCCGGCCTGCGCCGCAAGGTCGGCTCCGTGTGGCCGTCCTCCGACCCCACGGAGCATGAGGGGCGCCTGGTCCTGTGGGTGGGCGACAAGCCCATGAACGAGACCAAGAAGCCTGCCTGGCCGCTGCTGAAGTCCGGGCAGGTGGACCTGTTCAAGCCGGTCGTCTTCGGCAACAACCAGCGCATGGCCGATGTCGCCGTGACCCTGATGTTCGCCTCCGTGGTGGTCGGCTCCATCCCGCGTATGGGCAAGACGTTCCTGATGCGTCTGTTCCTGCTGATCGCCGCTTTGGACCCGCGTGCTCAGCTCTACGCGTTCGACTTCAAGGGGACCGGTGACTTCGGCGCGCTGGAGCCGGTCTGTCACCGCTACCGGGCGGGGGATGAGGATGAGGACATCCTCTACGTCCTCGAATCGCTGCGGGAGCTGCGGGCCGAGCTGCGCCGCAGGGCGAAGGTCATCAAGTCGCTGCCGCGCTCGCGCTGCCCGGAGTCGAAGGTGACCGCCGAGCTGGCCAACGACAAGAGCCTGGGCCTGCACCCGATCGTTGCCGGATTCGATGAGTGCCAGGTCCCCTTCGAGCACGAGAAGTACGGCAAGGAACTCGAAGAGATCTGCACCGACCTCTGCAAGCGCGGCCCCGCCCTCGGCATGGTCACCCTGTTCGGTACCCAGCGCCCCGACGCGAAGTCGCTGCCGACCGGCATCTCCGCGAACGCGGTGCTGCGGTTCTGCCTCAAGGTCATGGGTCAGCCCGCCAACGACATGGTGCTGGGCACCTCGATGTACAAGGCGGGATACCGGGCCACGATGTTCTCCCGCACCGACCGGGGCATCTGCTGGATGGCCGGTGAAGGGGATGACCCGCGCATCGTCGCCTCAGCGTTCGTCGACGCGGTCGCCGCCGAGCAGGTCGTGGGGCGGGCCCGCCGGATGCGCGAGGAGTACGGCAACGTCACCGGCCACGCCATCGGCCAGGAACCCGAGTCCGGGGAAGCCTCCTTCGACCTCCTCGCCGACATCCTCCGCGTGGTGCCGGCCGATGAGGAGAAGGTCTGGAACGAGAAGGTCGCCGCCCGCCTCGCCTCGCTCCGCCCCGAGGTCTACAGCGGCTGGAAGGCCGAGACGGTCACCACGAACCTGAAGCCGCACGGCATCACCGCCCAGGACGTCTGGGGCTCCACCACGGGCGGCAAGGGCACCACCCGACGCGGAATCGCCCGCGCCGACATCACGGGAGCCATCACCCTCCGTGACGGGAAGCGGGTCGGGGGCTGACTCGCACCGCTGCTAGACCTAGCGGCCATCGCTGCTAGGTCTAGCACCCCCGCTAGCACCCCAAACCGGCCCCCATCAGCGATCTCGCACCTAGCAGCCGACCTGCGAAAACACCGGAAACCCCGCCCGGAAGGCACCCCATGACCCCCATCCTCCTTGCTAGCGCCTGCCTGCTCGTCATCACTCTCGGTTACGTCAGCGTGTGTGCGTCCAGCCCGTTCGGGACCTGCCGCAAGTGCAAGGGCTTCGGTTACGCGATGAAGACCGACCGCAAGGGACGCCTCAAGCGCGGCAAGCACTGCCGCCGCTGCGACGGCCACGGCAAGCGCATCCGCACCGGCCGCCACCTCTACAACCTGTGGCTGCACCTCTACCGCGACGCCAACCCCGCCCCCCGCAAGACGTTCGCCCCGAAGGGATAACCCCATGGCCATCACCGTCTCGCTCGTCTTCCTGTTCGGCCTGGTCCTGTACTTCCTCCTCCGCTCCAAGACCCTCGGCTACGGCTCCGCGTTCATCGCCATGATGTTCGGCTTCTTCCTCGCCTCCACCGGAGCCTCCAGCCCCATCAACGAACTCACCACCGCCGTCGTCAACGCCGTCACGGACCTCGGGAGCCAGGGATGAACGAGCCCATCACCTACCGCCACTGGGCTATCGACCTCGCCCCCAAGGCAGCCCCCGCCCTCGCCACGACCACGGTCCTGATCCTGGGCCGGATCTGGAACGCCAACGGCGCCGAACACAGCGTCGGGAACGCGGCCCTCATGGTCGTGCTCGCCGCCGGGGCCGCAGCGGCCGGCGCGTTCTCCTCCGGCAACCAGTCCGGGGGCAGCGTGATCGCCGGAACCGCGTTCGCCGCATCCGGCGGCCTGGCCCTGGCCGGAGTCGCCGGATACGCCGATGGCCTCTCCCTCCCGATCCTGCTGTGGGCACTGGCCACCGCCGTGGCCTACGGACTCGCCGCCCGCTACTGGCGCACCGACCGCCGCGAGACCGTCTCGCACGAGCGGCAGACCCTCGGCCGGCGCGAGGACCACGCCCACGTCGAACGCGTCGAAGCGCTCCGCGCCGGAGCACAGATCGAAGTCGCCCGCTCCGGCGCCGCCTACGCCGAGCAACTCGCCAACGCCCTCATCACCCGCTCCACCCTGCCCGGCTACAACCCGCAGGCCATCACGGGCGCGGGACTGCCCGAACTCCCCGTGGCCGAGGGGAAGGACTGGTGACCGGGCCCGAGGCGGCATACGCCACCGCGCCGAGCGTCATCAGCGAAATCGGCTGGACCGTACGCGGGGCCCGCGACTGTCGGGGCGGGATCCGTGTCCGGGAGTTCTGGCTCCGCAAGGCCGCACTGCTGGACCGCATCGCCCTCACCGACGACGACCCCGTCAGCGGCGACGCCGCGACCTGCGCCACCGAAGCGGCGCTCCGGCTGATCGAGATCGACCGCGCGGACGGTCCCCGCACCGCAGACCCCCGGGGCTACGTCCGCCAGGAATACACCCTCTGGCTCCACCACCACTGAAGAGAGATCGCCATGACCTCCAGTCCCGCCCTGAGCACCACGCAGCACCCCACGATGCACACGCAGGTCGACGGTCTCAGCTACCGGCCCGAGCGCATCAGCGTGATCGCGGCCCTGTCCCACATCCGCAGCGCCCGTAAGAGCCCCAAGAACGTGGACGCGGTCAACGTCTACGCCTTCACCAGCCGCGACGGAATCCCGCTCCACGTGGTCTACATCCACCACACCCCGGGCCGCTGGCACGGAGTCAAGGACGTCATCGACGTCTGCGAGATCCCCACCGCCGCACTCACCGACCTGTAGCTGTGCCCGGGGCGGTCGCCTCTCTCCAAAGACCGCGACCGCCCCGGCTTGCCCAGTCCCTTCGCAGAAACAGGAGCACCCCCAGCATGACACCAACCCCCGCCCCGACGCTGCTGAGCGCCGCCCTGGCCGCCGCAGAGCGAGGCTGGCCCGTCTTCCCCCTGCGCCCCGGGGACAAGCGGCCCGCCGGACACCCCGAACGCAACTGCCCCCGTACGGGTCGCTGCGCGGACGGCCACCGCACCCCCGAACAGCGAGCCACCCTCGACCCCGGGAACATCACCGCGTGCTGGCAGGCGGCCCCCTACAACGTCGGCCTCGCCACCGGCCCCGCCGGACTCCTCGTAGTGGACCTCGACATCCCCAAGGACGACGACGGACCCGCACCCCAGGAATGGGCCGGAGCCACCGACGGTCTGGACGTCTTCGCGATGATCTGCGAGCGCGCTGGCGAGCGGCTGCCGACCGAGACGTTCACGGTGCGCACCCGCCGTGGCGGCCAGCACCTGTACTTCACCGCCCCCGCCGAAAAGCAGCTGCGTGGCAGCGCAGGACGCCTGGGCTGGAAGGTCGATACGCGAGCCTGGGGCGGGTACGTGGTCGCGGCCGGCAGCACGGTCGGCACCGGCTCGTACGAGATCATTCACGACGCGCCCCCCGCTGCTCTCCCCACGTGGCTCTGTGACCTGCTCGCCACACCGCCCGCACCCGCCCCGGTCCCTGTGGCTGTGCTCCGCTCCCGGATCGGGAAGGCGGACCGGTACGCGACGGCCGCTCTCAACGGCGAGGTCGCCAAGGTCGCCGCCGCTACCACCGGCACCCAGAACACCACGCTCTACAACGCCGCCTACGCCCTCGGCCGCCTCATCGCCGCCGGAACCCTCACCGAGACGGAAGTCACCGCCGCGCTCACCGCCGCCGCGCCCCAGGGGCTCGCGCCGTCCCGCATCGCGGCCAGCATCCGCGACGGCATCCAGCGCAGCGCCCGCAACACCCTGGGAGGGGCGGCATGACCACACACCCCGTGGACAGCTCGGAGCTGTGGGCGGGCTTCGAAGCACTGGACGCCCAGCAGGCGGCCGCAGCGCCGTGGGACGAGCCGATCCCGCTCACCGCCCAGCGTGAACTTCCCGCCTTCCCCACCGAGGTCTTCCCGGCCTGGCTCGGAGACTTCGTGCGCGGCGTGGCCGAGGAGACGCAGACGTCCGTGGACGCGGCCGCCTCACTCGCCCTCGCGGTCCTGTCCACGGCCGCCGGGGGCCGCGCCGTCGTTCACGTCCGAGGCCGGTGGCGCGAGCCCGTCAACCTGTTCGTCGTCATGGCCCTCCCCCCGGGCAGCCGCAAATCGGCGGTGTTCAGCCTGATGACCAACCCGCTCTACAGGTGCGAGGCACTGCTTGCCGCAGCATCGGCCGGCGCCATCATCGAAGCCGAACTCACGGCGAAACTCGCCAAGGAAGTCGCGGACAACGCGGCTGCGAAAGCAGCCCGCGCGGAGGCAGACAAGCGCGACCAGCTCGTGGCCGAGGCAATCGGCCTCGCGCAGGTCGCGGAGTCCATCGTCGTGCCCACCAAGCCCCGGCTCCTGGCCGACGACGCCACCCCCGAGGTCATCGCCTCTCTGCTGGCCGAACAGGGCGGCAGGCTCTCGGTCATGTCCGCCGAGGGCGGCATCTTCGACATCATCGCCGGACGCTACTCGGGCACCCCCAACATGGAAGTGTTCCTCAAGGGGCAGGCAGGCGACCGCCTGCGCGTCGACCGCAGGGGGCGTGAGGAGTTCATCGAGTCCCCCGCTCTCACCATGGGGCAGACGGTGCAGCCCTCGGTTCTGGAAGACATCAGCCGCATCAAGGGGGCAGGTGACAGGGGACTGCTGGGGCGGTTCCTGTACTCCTTGCCCGAAG
Organism: Streptomyces sp. NBC_01264; assembly: GCF_026340675.1. Lineage (NCBI taxonomy): Bacteria > Bacillati > Actinomycetota > Actinomycetes > Kitasatosporales > Streptomycetaceae > Streptomyces > Streptomyces sp. NBC_01264. The sequence continues at coordinate 3,921,325 of NZ_JAPEOX010000001.1, read as the reverse complement.
ACCTTGTGGGCTACCGGGAAGTGCTCCCCGAGCCTCTCTCCGAGGACGTGGCCGACGCCTACGAAGAGCGCGTCACCGCGTTGACGATGGCTCTCGCAGGCTGGACCGACCCGGCCGTACTCCAGCTCACCCCCGAAGCGAACGAAGCGCTGGCCGCCTACGAGCGGCGACAGGAACCGCGGCTGCGCAAGCGCGGCGGAGACCTCGGCCACATCAGGAACTGGGCCGCGAAGCTCGGTGGTGCGACCTGCCGCCTCGCAGGACTGCTGCACCTGGCCTCCCACACCGAGGACGGGCACACCCAGCCCATCACCGCCGACACCATGCGCGACGCGGTCAAGCTCTCGGACTACTTCACCGGCCACGCCCTCGCGGTCTTTGACCTGATGGGCGCCGACCACACCGCCTCCCGCGCTCACACCGTGCTGGAACTGCTGCGCACCCAAAAGTGGACCGAGGTCAGCAAGCGCGACCTCATGGTGAAGCTCTCCCGCTCCGAGTTCCCCACGGTCGCCGATCTGGACCCCGCGCTGGACCTGTTGGAGGACCACGGGTACGTCCGCTGCCAGCCCGCCCAGCGCACCGGAGGCAGGGGCCGGCCGCCGTCCCCGCGCTACCTCATCCACCCCCAGCTGAGCGAACCCACCCTCTGACCCCCGCCACAGAAACCACAGAATCACAGAAATAGCCCCACCCGGCCCCTGACCTGCGCGAACACCCTCAATGAGGGCTCCCGGGTGGCTGCCACAGAAACCCGCAGAAGAACCACACAAATACGAGCCCACCCCGGGCCGCTTATTTCTGTGGGACTTCCCGCCCTTTCTGTGGCAGCCCAGCCACCGGCCCCAACCCCCTCGTTCCCGCAGGTCAGCGGTCCTGTCCCGGGTTTCTGTGTATTTCGTGGTTTCTGTGGCGCCCCAAGGAGCGAGCCCATGCATGACGCCCATGACGCCGTGTCCCACGTGGCAGATCCAACCCTGGTGCTGCTGAGGGTCGAAGAGGCCGCCCGCCGACTCTCCATCGGCCGGACCACGTGCTTTCACCTCATCAGCTCCGGACAGCTGGAGTCCGTGCCCATCGGCCGGCTTCGCCGCGTGCCGGCGGAAGCCGTGAACGACTTCCTGGCCCGGCTCCGCGAAGCGCACCGCCCTACCTCCACCGCTGCCTGAAGGGGCTGCCCATGACAGAGAACAAGCGGACCCGCCAGCCCAACGGCCGTAGCTCCATCTATCTCGGGAAGGACGGAAAGTGGCACGGCCGCGTCACGGTCGGTGTGCGCGACGACGGCTCACCTGACCGGCGCCACGTGGAGCGCAAGACCCGTGCTGAAGTCACGACCGCCGTAAGGAAACTGGAGAAGGAGCGGGAGGCCAAGACCGTGCGGAAGCCGGGCAAGGCTATGACGGTCAAGGTGTGGCTGACGCACTGGATCGAGAACGTCGCCCCGCTCGGGGTCAACGACAACACGATGGTCGGGTACGGAGTCGCCGTGCGGAAGCACCTCATCCCCGGACTGGGCGCTCACCGTCTCGACAGGCTCACGCCCGAGCACATCGAGGTCTTCTACGCGAAGATGCAGGCCAACGGCAGCAAGCCCGCGACCGCACATCAGGTGCACCGCACCTTCCGTACCGCGCTCAACGAGGCAGTGCGACGCGGCCACCTCGGGAAGAACCCGGTCCAGCTGGCCAAGGCTCCGAAGACGGGCGACTACGAGGCGGAGCCCTACACGGTTAAAGAGGTACAGCGGCTCCTGGAGGCCTCTGGTCGGCAGCGGAATTCGGCGCGCTGGGCCGTCGCGCTCGCCCTCGGGCTGCGTCAGGGGGAGGTACTTGCCCTGAAGTGGGATGACGTAGACCTCGAAGGTGGGTTCCTCGTGGTCCGCCGTAGTCGCCACCGCCCGCAGTACGCGCACGGGTGCAGCGCTCCCTGCGGCCGGAAGGCCGGGTACTGCCCGGAGAAGCGGCGTACTAACCCGGAGACCTCCGTCACCAAGTCGCGTGCCGGCCGCCGCGCGGTAGGTCTCCCGGAACAGCTCGTTGACCTACTGCGAGCCCACCGCAAGGCTCAGGACGCGGAGCGGCAGGCAGTTGGGAAGCGCTGGGTAGAAGGGGAGTGGGTGTTCCCCGACGAGCACGGGCGCAGCCCCTCGCACCGGAGGGATTGGGCGGAGTGGAAGGCCTTGCTCGTGGAAGCGAAGGTTCGTGACGGACGGCTCCACGACGCACGGCACACGGCGGCCACGGTGCTGCTTATCCTCGGCGTCCCCGAGCGGGCCGTCATGGGCCTCATGGGGTGGTCGACCACGGCCATGGCCGCGCGGTATCAGCACATGGTCGACGCGGTGCGGACCGATGTGGCGCGGCAGGTCGACGGACTGATCTGGAAGACCGAGACGGACCGACCGGATGAGGACGACGACGGCACGGCCGGCGTGCTCGTACCTGCCAACTGAGACGGGAACTGAGACGAACAGCCGAATGGGCGGCACCCCGTGTGGGGTGCCGCCCATTCGTTATGGCTGGTCGGGCCATCAGAAGCCGTGACCGGAATCGAACCGGCGTAACTCGCTTTGCAGGCGAGTCCCTCAACCACTCGGGCACACGGCTGGGTGGTGGTGATGTGTATGACCGTACGAGGGGGCGGGAGGGTGGGGAAGGGGTTCGGGGGGCGTGCAATGCGACTGCCATGCCGCGTTCGCAGAGGGAGGGGCGAGGGGGGCGGGCGGGACCTTTGGCCTAGGGCTGGGGGAGGGAGTGGGATCGGTCGGAATGACAGGGTCGAAACTGAGGTGTGAGCCTTACTCTGGGGCGATGAGCGTCCTCCCACAGCGAGCTGCTGCCGCACCCGTCGAAGCGATACCCGACGGCCCGAAGGGCGGGATCCTCGGGCCCGCGTACCGGACGCTCAGCATCGGGATCATCTCCGTCATCTTTCTGATCGCCTTCGAGGCCACGGCCGTCGGGACCGCTATGCCCGTGGCCGCCCGGGAGCTGGACGGGATCGCGCTCTACGCCTTCGGCTTCTCCGCCTACTTCACCACCAGCCTCTTCGGGATGGTGCTCTCCGGGCAGTGGGCCGACCGGCAGGGGCCGCTGCGGCCGCTGACCGTGGGGATCGGGGCCTTCGCCGCCGGGCTGGTGTGTTCCGGGACCGCCGGGACGATGTGGATGTTCGTGCTCGGGCGGGCCGTGCAGGGGTTCGGCGGCGGGCTGGTCATCGTCGCGCTCTACGTGGTCGTCAGCCGGGCCTACGAGGAACGGCTGAGGCCCGCGATCATGGCGGCCTTCGCCGCGAGCTGGGTCGTGCCGTCGATCGTCGGGCCGCTGGCCGCGGGGACCGTCACCGAGCACCTCGGGTGGCGCTGGGTCTTCCTCGGGATACCCGCGCTGGTCTTCGTACCGCTGGCCGTGGCGCTGCCCGCGATCCGGCGGAGCGCGTCCGGGCCGGTGGACCCCGAGGCTCCGCCCGTGGCGTTCGACCGGCGGCGGATCCGGCTCGCCCTCGGGATCTCGGTCGGCGCGGGGCTGCTGCAGTACGCCGCCCAGGACCTTCGGTGGCTGTCGTTGCTGCCGGGGCTCGCGGGGGCGGCCCTGCTGGTGCCCGCGGTGCTGGGGCTGCTCCCGCGCGGGACCTACCTGGCGCGGCGCGGGCTGCCGTCGGTGGTGCTGCTGCGGGGCGTGGCGGCGGGGTCGTTCATCGCGGCGGAGAGCTTCATCCCGCTGATGCTGGTCACCCAGCGGGGGCTGAGCCCGACGATGGCCGGGTTCTCGCTCGCGCTGGGCGGGGTGACCTGGGCGGCCGGTTCGTGGGTGCAGTCGCAGGGGCGGACCGCGCCGTACCGGGAACGGCTGATGGTGCTGGGCATGATCATGGTCGCCGTGGCGATCGCCGGGGCGCCGGCGGTGCTCGTGGAGTGGGTGCCGGTGTGGATCATCGCGCTGGTGTGGGCGCTGGGGTGCCTGGGGATGGGGCTCGTCATCGGGTCCACGAGCGTGCTGCTGCTGAAGCTGTCGGCGCCGGAGGAGGCGGGGGCGAACTCCGCCTCGCTACAGATCTCGGACGCGCTGGCGAACGTGGTGCTGCTGGCGGCGGGCGGGGCGGCGTTCGCCGCGCTGGGCGGGGGAGCGGTGGGGGCGGCGCACTCCGTGGCGGAGGGGGCCGGGGCCTCGCACCCCGGTGCGTTCGTGGTGGTGTTCCTGCCGATGGCCTGCGTGGCGCTGGTGGGGGCGTGGGTGGCCACCCGGCTGGACGCGGAGCCCCGGCGGGGCTGAGATCCGTTTGCCCTGGCCGCCCCGCCGGCGCCCCGGCCCGACGGCCGGGTGCACCCGTGGGCCGGGCAGGCCCGTGGTCCGGCGCGGCGCCGCTGCCGGGGGCCAGCCCCCGGACCCCCGCTCCTCAAACGCCGGAGGGGCTGGATTTGGCCGGCGTCGACGAGGCCGTACTGGCCGCCGTGCGGGGCTGGGTGCGGGGTGAGCGGGAGCGGGCCGGACGTGAGGGCTGGCGGCCGCGCTGCTGCACGGGATCGCGACGAACCATCCCCTCGTCGACGGGAACAAGCGCACCGCCTGGCTCGCCGCCGCGACCTTCCTCGCCCTCAACGGAGTCGATCTCGGGGATGTCGATCAGGATGGGGCGTACGACCTGGTCATCGACGTGGCGGCGGGGAACGAGGAGCACATCGGGCGGATCGCGGAGCGGCTGCGTGCGCTGACCCGGTGAGTGTGACGCTCGCCGCACGCGCCGAGGTCACGGGCCTGTCCCTCCGCGAGGGGTGGGCCCGGGCCGGTAAGGTGGCCCGGTTGTCCTACGTACGACTGCCCGTACCGCCGGCCGTACCGATGCCCGGACCGCACGCCCGGAAGATGCCCGGACTGCACGCCCGGAACGGAAACGCCGCCGAGAGACCGAACCGGAGACCGTGACTACTACCGCCTCCCACCACCTCTCACCCGCCTTCCCCGGCCGCGCGCCCTGGGGTACCGCCAGCGCCCTGCGAGCTTGGCAGCAGGGTGCGCTGGACCGGTACCTGGAGACCCAGCCGCGCGACTTCCTCGCCGTCGCCACCCCCGGCGCCGGAAAGACCACCTTCGCGCTGACCCTCGCGTCCTGGCTGCTGCACCACCACGTGGTGCAGCAGGTGACCGTCGTCGCGCCCACCGAGCACCTGAAGAAGCAGTGGGCGGAAGCCGCCGCCCGGATAGGGATCCGGCTGGACCCGGACTACTCCGCCGGCCCGCTCAGCAAGGACTACCACGGGGTCGCCGTCACCTACGCGGGTGTGGGCGTGCGCCCGATGCTGCACCGCAACCGGTGCGAGCAGCGCAAGACGCTGGTGATCCTGGACGAGATCCACCACGCCGGTGACTCGAAGTCCTGGGGCGAGGCCTGCCTGGAGGCGTTCGATCCGGCGACCCGGCGGCTCGCCCTCACCGGCACGCCCTTCCGGTCCGATACGAATCCCATTCCCTTCGTGGCCTATGAAGAAGGGAATGACGGAATTCGGCGGTCCTCCGCCGATTACACGTACGGCTACGGAAACGCACTCGGCGACGGGGTCGTGCGGCCCGTCATCTTCCTCTCCTACAGCGGCAACATGCGCTGGCGCACCAAGGCGGGCGACGAGATCGCGGCGCGCCTCGGCGAGCCGATGACCAAGGACGCCATCTCGCAGGCCTGGCGTACGGCGCTCGACGCGCGCGGCGACTGGATGCCGAACGTGCTGCGCGCCGCCGACCAGCGGCTGACCGAGGTCAGGAAGGGCATCCCGGACGCCGGTGGGCTGGTCATCGCAGCCGATCAGGACTCCGCGCGGGCCTACGCCAAGCTCATCCGGGAGATCACGGGGAGCAAGGCCACCGTCGTGCTGTCCGACGACACCGGGGCCTCGAAGCGCATCGACGAGTTCGCCGCGAGCAACGACCGCTGGATGGTCGCCGTCCGCATGGTGTCCGAGGGCGTCGACGTACCGCGGCTCGCGGTCGGCGTGTACGCGACCACCATCTCGACCCCGCTGTTCTTCGCGCAGGCCGTCGGGCGCTTCGTGCGCTCGCGCCGGCGCGGCGAGACGGCGTCGGTGTTCCTGCCGACCATCCCCTACCTGCTGGGCTTCGCCAACGAGATGGAAGTCGAGCGCGACCACGTCCTCGACAAGCCGAAGAAGCAGGGCGAGGAAGACCCGTACGCCGACTCCGAGAAGGAGATGGAGGAGGCGAACAAGCAGGAGGACGAGGACACCGGCGACGAGGAGCAGATGTCCTTCGAGGCGCTGGAGTCCGACGCCGTCTTCGACCGGGTGCTTTACGACGGCGCCGAGTTCGGCATGCAGGCGCATCCGGGCAGTGAAGAGGAGCAAGACTACCTCGGCATCCCCGGGCTGCTGGAGCCCGACCAGGTCCAGATGCTGCTCCAGAAGCGGCAGTCGCGGCAGATCGCGCACAGCAAGCGCAAGCCGGACTCCGAGGCGGACCTGCTGGAGCTGCCCGCCGACCGGCGGCCGGTGGTCTCCCACAAGGAACTGCTGGAGCTGAGGAAGTCGCTCAACACGATGGTGGGCGCCTACGTCCACCAGAGCGGCAAACCGCACGGGGTGCTCCACACCGAACTGCGCCGCGTGTGCGGCGGACCGCCGAGTGCGGAAGCCACGGCGGGACAGCTGCGCGAGCGGATCAAGAAGGTCCAGGAGTGGGCCACCCGGATGCGGTGATTTCCTACGGAATACGGCACGGGCGGCGGGGGAGATTCGTACGGCTCCGCCCGCCCGGGCCGCCGTAGCGGTGTCGCCGCACCCGTGGTGGGAGGCCGTGAGGGGCCGCGCGGACGACCCGGCGGCATGAGCCGCGGCCGACGGGCCGAAGGTCACGAATCGACGGCGATGTGCGTTTTCAACCGGCACAAAACGCCAGTAGGCGCCCGGATTCTGGACGAGCCCTTCCGCTGAGCGAACCCGCTCGCTAGTGTCCCGGCATCGAACGCCCCGTGGCAACGCCGCCGCGGGAGCGCAGCCGGTGCCATGGCCGCTACCGGCGGCCTCTCCGTGCGTCGCCGAGGGACCGGCGCCGCTATCCCCAGAGAGTCACCGCCGCCCACCGAAAGAGGGAGAGGCGTCGTGACCGCGGAAACCTCCCAGACTCTCGACCGAGGACTCCGAGTTCTCAAACTGCTCGCCGACACCGACCACGGTCTGACCGTCACCGAGCTCTCCAACCGGCTAGGTGTGAACCGCACCGTGGTCTACCGCCTCCTGGCCACCCTCGAACAGCACGCCCTGGTCCGCCGCGACCTCGGCGGACGCGCCCGCGTCGGGCTCGGCGTGCTGCGCCTGGGCCGCCAGGTGCACCCCCTCGTGCGCGAGGCGGCACTGCCGGCGCTGCGCTCCCTCGCCGAGGACATAGGCGCCACCGCGCACCTGACCCTCGTGGACGGAACCGAAGCGCTCGCCGTGGCGGTCGTCGAGCCGACCTGGACCGACTACCACGTGGCCTACCGGCCCGGCTTCCGCCATCCGCTGGATCGCGGGGCGGCCGGCCGGGCCATCCTGGCCGCCCGTCAGGGCACGCTCATCGAGCCCGGGTACACGCTCACCCACGGCGAGCTCGAGGCGGGCGCCAGCGGCGCTGCCGCGCCCCTCGTGGGCATCACCGGGCTGGAGGGCAGCGTGGGCGTCGTCATGCTGGCCGACGCCGTGCCCGAGCGGGTCGGCCCGCGCGTGGTGGACGCCGCCCGCGAGGTGGCCGACGCCCTGCGCTGAGCCGCACGCCGTACAGCCGGACACCGAGCCGCGTCCCCGATCACCGGGGGCGCGGCTCGACCCGTTCGGGGGCGCCCGCGCTAGATTGGCCCGGTGCTCTCTCGCCTCACACGTCTGCCGCGTCCCGCCGCCCTCGCCGTCTGCGCCGTGCCCGTGCTCGCGCTGTTCGCCGTCGCGGCCCTCGCACCGCTGCCCTTCGTGATCGCGCAGCCGGGCCTCACGGCCGACGTGCTCGGCTCCCGCGACGGCAAGCAGGTCATCAGCATCACCGGGGCGCCCACCCGCGAGACCAAGGGCCAGCTGCGGATGACCACCATCCAGGCCACCGGTCCCTCCACCTCCGTCACCCTGCGCGAACTGGTCGGCGACTGGTTCGACACCTCCCGGGCGGTGATGCCCAGGGAGTCGGTGTACCCGTCGGGCGGAAGCGACAAGGAGATCGAGGAGCACAACCTGGAGGAGATGACCAAGTCGCAGTCGACGGCCTCCGAGGCCGCCCTCGGCTACCTCCACAAGGACCCCAAGGACGTGAAGGTCGAGCTGAACCTCGCCGACGTCGGCGGTCCGAGCGCCGGACTGCTCTTCTCGCTGGGCATCGTCGACAAGCTCGACGGGAACGGCAGCGGCGGCGATCTCACCGGCGGCAGCACCATCGCCGGTACGGGCACCATCAGCGCGGACGGCGAGGTCGGCGCGGTCGGCGGGGTGGCCCTGAAGACTCAGGCCGCGCGGCGCGACGGGGCGAGCGTGTTCCTCGTACCGAAGGCGGAGTGCTCGGACGCCACGTCCGAACTCCCCGAGGGGCTCCGGCTGGTCCCCGTCACTACGCTGACGGATGCGGTGAACGCGCTGCGGGCTCTGCAGAAGAAGGGCGCAGCGGTTCCTTCGTGCTGATCCGGGGGGCCGCCGGCGCCGCTTCCATGCTCCGCCAGGACGGGAACACCAGCGGGGAGAGCGTGGCGAGGAAGTAGACCCCGCCGAACACCAGCAGTGCCTTCGTCACGCCGAAGCCGTCGATGAGCAGTCCCGCGGCCAGTCCGCCCAGCGGCATGGTCAGCTCGCAGCCCGCCTGGGTCACGCCCGAGACCCGGCTGCGCAGTGCGTCGGGCACCTTCTCCAGCATCACCGTGGTCAGGATCGGGTTGAGCACGCCCGCGCCCAGCCCCGACAGGGCCATCGTCACCGCGAGCGGCAGCGGGGTGTCGGTGAAGGCGGCGACCACGTAGCGCGGGGCCCCGCACAGCAGGAACGCCGCGGCGAACACGGCCCTACGGGGGAACCGCTCGCCCCAGGCTCCGTAGAGCAGGGCGCCCAGCAGCGCGAACCCGCCGAAGAGGGCGACCATCAGGCCTAGGGCGGTGGGTCCGCCGAGGGCGTCGCGGCCGTGCACGGGCAGCAGGACCGAGGACCAGCCCTGGTCGAGGCCGTTGGTCATCATCACCATCACGGTGACGCCCAGCAGCAGCCGGGTGCGGGTCAGGAACCGCCAGCCCTCGGCGAGTTCGGCCCGGTAGCCGGCCAACGACACCTTCCCGGCGGCGCGCTGCGGTTCGGCGGCCGGTATCCCGCGCAGGAACGCGGTGACCAGGAGCGCGGAGGCGCCGAAGGTGGCCGCGTCGAGGAGCAGGACGCTGTCGGCGCCCATCGTGGTGATCAGTACGCCGGCCAGCACGGCCCCGATCATGCGGGCTCCGCGCGAGACGGCGTCGTAGAGGCTGGCGGCGCGGGCGACGGTGGTGCCGGCGTGCTCGGCGAGGTGGGGGAGCAGTACGTAGCGTGCGGTCAGCCCGGGGGTGTGCACGAGGCCGCCGACGGCCATCAGCGCGCACAGCATCCAGAACTCCAGCAGCCCCGCCTGGTGCAGCAGCGGGATCGCGCCCACGGACAGTCCGCAGATCAGGTCGGAGACGGCGGAGACCCGGCGGCGCCCGAGCCGGTCGATGACCGGGCCCCCGACGAGGGCGGCGACCGCGACGGGCAGGGTGGCGCAGAAGGCGACGATCCCGGCCCGGCCGGCGCTGCCCGTGGTCAGGAGCACGAACCACGGGACCCCGATGAGGGTCAGTGAACTTCCGGCTATCGAGATGGTGTTGGCGAGCAGGACGGCGACGAAGGGGCGACGGTTCACGCGATGCCGCCGTGCGGGCGGGAGATCCGGGTGCTGCGGGTGATGGCGGCGTGCAGGTGCGCGGGCTGGATCAGGCGGATGCCGAGGGCGATCAGGCTCTCGCCGAGCTGGTTGCGCAGGGCGGCGGCGGGGTGGTGGCCGGGGTGGGGAGCTGCCTCCCTCGCGAGGCGCCAGGCGGCGGCCTCGGCGGTGCGGGTGGCGTGGGTGTCGGCGTGGATCTGGGCATGGCTGAAGGCGTGCACGGCAGGACTCCTTCTGCGAAAAGGGACGGTGGAGTGGGCTACTTGATGCGTCGGGGGAAGGCGTGCGTGTGGAAACGGACCGTCTCCGTGCCCTCCGAGGGCGGCAGATCGCTGTAGCTGTTGATCAAGTCGTGCATCTTGCGGACCAGTTCGAGGCTCTGGTCGGGGGTCAGCTGGAGCGAGAAGTCGCTGAGGTCCGAGGCGCGGCGCCACTCCGCCGGCCAGTCGGCCGCGCCGCTCATCCAGGTGGACAGCTCCTGGGCGTGGATCTTCACGATCTCGGACAGGAAGACTTCCGCGGCCCCGCGCGTGGCGGGGTCGGAGTCGTAGATCAGTTCCTCGTCGAACGAGGTGCCGTCCTGCGAGGGCCGCCACCAGCGCTCGCGGCCCTTGCCGTGCTCGGGGGCGTCCTCGACGAACCCGTGCGCGGCGAGCTGGCGCAGGTGGTAGCTGGTGGAGCCGCTCGATTCCCCGAGCCGCTCCGCCAGCTGCGAGGCGGTGGCCGGCCCGTGCAGGCGCAGGTCGCCCAGCAGGCGGATGCGCAGCGGGTGGGCCAGGCCGCGCAGGGAGTGCGGGTCGAGCTTGCGGACCGTCGGCTCGGCCGGCTTGCGGGGATCGGCGCTCTCGGGATCAGGGGTTTCGGGCATGCCCCCACAGTAGAGTTGCAAAGAACTCTATGCAAGAGGTTCTTTGCAACTGTTCCTTTGGAACTTTCCCTTTGCGGCTACTCCTTTGGGGCTCACCCCTCCTTGATGAACCCCTCCGCCACCAGCCAGTCCTTCGCCACCTCGTGCGGATCCCGCCCCTCCACGTCCACCAGCGCGTTGAGCCGCTGCGCCGTCTCCGTCGTCAGCCGCTTCGACAGGGGGTCCAACAGGCCCGCGATCACCGGGTACTTCTCCAGGGTCTTCGCGTGCAGCTCCGGCGCCGCGTTGTAGTTGGGGAAGAAGTGCCGGTCGTCGACCAGGGTGTCCAGGTCCATGGCCCTGATCCAGCCGTCCTGAAGGCCTCGCCCAGCAGGCAGGAATCGGGCTTGGAGACCTGCGTGTAGATGATCCCGGCGTCCATCTTCATGACGTTGCCCGCCGGGATCTTCATCCCGTACGCCTTCTCCATCCCCGGCAGTCCGTCCTCGCGCGAGGCGAACTCGTTCTCCACGCAGACCGTCACCGCCTTGGGGTCGCGCTGCGACAGCGCCGCCACGTCCGACATGGTCTTCAGTCCGTACTTGGCGTTGTTCTTCTTGCTGATGGCCAGCGTGTAGGTGTTGTTGAGCGTGGACGCGGGCAGCCAGGCCACGCCGTTCTCCACGTCCGCGTCCCGCACCGCCTCCCTGCTCGTACGGGTCCGTGATCGGCTTGTCGTTGCCCAGATAGGTGATCCAGGCCGTGCCCGTGTACTCGTACATCGCGTCCGCGTCGCCCTGGATGATCGCCTCGCGGGCGCTGATCGACCCGGGCAGGTTGGTGCGGTCCAGGACCTCCGCGCCGGCCGCCTTGAAGATCAGGCCGATCATCTGGCCGAGCACGATGTTCTCGCTGAAGTTCTTCGAGGTGACCGTGAGCGAGGCGCCCCTGAGGGGCTGCCCCTGGCCGACCGAGCCCGGCAGGACGCCGTCCACCATCGGGGAGCCGCTCTTGAGCCCGCAGCCCGCGAGCGGCAGGCCGAGCGCCAGCAGGGCCGCGCCCGCCGCGGCCGTCCGTACGGAGAGGGGGAGCCCGGCCATCTACGCCTCCAGCCCGCGCGGGGTCAGGACCGTCTCGGCCAGGGAGGCCAGCCAGTCCACGAACAGCGCCAGCGCCACCGTCAGCACCGAGCCCAGCACCAGCACCGGCATCCGCTGCGTCTGGATCCCGGAGGTGATCAGGTCGCCGAGGCCCCCGCCGCCGCCGAAGGTGGCCAGGGTCGCGGTGCCGACGTTGAGGACGAGGGCCGTCCGGACGCCCGCCAGGATCAGCGGGACGGCCAGCGGCAGTTCCGCCTTCATCAGGGTTCCCATGGAGGAGGCCTCCACCAGCTGGGGGTCGATACCGCGCAGCCCCGCGACGGTGTTGGACAGCACGGGCAGGACGGCGTAGGCGACCATGCCGATGATCGCCGTCGAGGGGCCGATGCCGAGCCAGATGACCAGCAGGGCCAGCAGTCCGATGGCCGGGGTGGCCTGCCCGATGTTGGCGATCGCGGTGACCAGCGGGGCCGCCCGGCGAAGGCCGCGGCGGGTCAGGGCGATGCCGAGCGGGATCGCGATGACCAGCACCCAGAAGGTGGAGATGGCGGTGAGCTGTACGTGCTGCCACAGCCGGAGCTCGACGTTGCCGTCCTTGAGGGAGTTCTCGGCGATCGTGTCCAGGGTGGCGTTGGTGATCCACAGGTACGTGGCCAGCAGCACCAGCGCCAGCACGATCGGCAGGGTCACCAGCCGGGACCAGGTGAGCCGGCTCCCGGGGCGGGGCGGCGTGGTGGAGGCCATGACCTCCACGCCGGGCTCGGGTTCCTCCGGGTCCCGGAAGACGTGGCCCTTGAGTTCGTGCTCGCCGGGCGGGCGTTCGGGGGAGACCGGGTTCCGGCCCAGCCGCTGCGGTAGGTGAGGACGCCGATGGCGACGCCGAGGGCGGTCGCGATCACCATGCACTGGAAGACGGCGCTGGCGTGCTGGAAGGCGTCGGTGAGGAGCTGCTGGTGGCGGTTGGACAGGTAGGACCAGAAACTCACGCCGCGTCACCCCGTCGGTCGTTGCCGCACGTCAGTGGTCAGTAGTCCGCGGCCGCCTGTTCGACCAGGGGGATGATCCGCAAGGGTACGGGGTTTTCCATGACAATCGCGGTCGAAGCCCTCACGATCCCATCAAACGCGACAACTCGGTCGATCACCCGCTGGAGATCCGCGTTGGACCGGGCCACGAGCCGGCACAGCATGTCCCCGTGACCGGTCGTCGTGTGCAGCTCCAGCACCTCCGGAACCCCGTCCAAGTGGGCCCGTACGTCCGCTCCTTGCCCCTGTTTGATCTCCAGCGTCGCGAAGGCCGTCACCGGGTACCCGAGGGCCGCCGGATCCACCTGCGGGCCGAACCCCCGGATGACTCCGTTCGACTGAAGCCGGTCCAGCCGGGCCTGCGCCGTACCGCGTGCCACGCCGAGCCGGCGCGAGACCTCCAGAACCCCGATCCGGGGCTCCCGGGCGAGCAGGACGATGAGCCGGCCGTCGAGTTCGTCGATTCCCATGGGTGCCTCCCGGGCGGTCGGTCGGTGGTCATAGTGCACAGATATCCCAGCCATGGTCGGCTGAGACTGGTCAGCATGTACAGCAGAAATGGAAACTATTGCGCATCTTGTGGAACGGCGGGACTCTGCCGTCATGACTGAGACCCAGCCGCTCGAGACCGCACCGCGCACCGCCGCCAAGGCCGATCCGTTCCCCGTCAAGGGCATGGACGCGGTCGTCTTCGCAGTGGGCAACGCCAAGCAGGCCGCGCACTACTACTCGACCGCCTTCGGCATGAAGCTCGTCGCCTACTCCGGACCGGAGAACGGCACGCGCGAGACGGCCAGCTACGTCCTCACCAACGGCGGCGCGCGGTTCGTCCTCACCTCGGTCATCAAGGCCTCCACCGACCGCGGCCGCTTCCTCGCCGAGCACGTCGCCGACCACGGCGACGGCGTCGTCGACCTGGCGATCGAGGTCCCCGACGTGAAGGCGGCCTACGCCTACGCCGTCGAGCACGGCGCGCGCGGCCTGGACGAGCCGTACGAGCTCACCGACGAGCACGGCACCGTGCGGCTCGCGGCGATCGCCACCTACGGCCAGACCCGGCACACCCTGGTCGAGCGCGGCGACTACACCGGCCCCTACCTGCCCGGCTTCGTCTCCGTCGCCCCGATGGTCGAGCCCCCGGCCAAGCGCACCTTCCAGGCCATCGACCACTGCGTGGGCAACGTCGAGCTCGGCCGGATGAACGAGTGGGTGGCGTTCTACAACAAGGTCATGGGCTTCACGAACATGAAGGAGTTCGTGGGCGACGACATCGCGACCGAGTACTCGGCGCTGATGTCGAAGGTCGTCGCGGACGGCACCCTGAAGGTGAAGTTCCCGATCAACGAGCCGGCGATCGCGAAGAAGAAGTCGCAGATCGACGAGTACCTGGAGTTCTACGGCGGCGCCGGTGTCCAGCACATCGCGCTGGCCACGAACGACATCGTCGGCACGGTGCGGTCGATGCGGGCCGCCGGTGTGACCTTCCTGGACACCCCGGACTCCTACTACGACACCCTCGGCGAGTGGGCGGGCGAGACCCGGGTCCCCGTAGAGACCCTGCGCGAGCTGAAGATCCTCGTCGACCGCGACGAGGACGGCTACCTGCTGCAGATCTTCACCAAGCCGGTCCAGGACCGCCCGACGGTCTTCTTCGAGATGATCGAGCGGCACGGATCGATGGGCTTCGGCAAGGGCAACTTCAAGGCCCTGTTCGAGGCGATCGAGCGGGAGCAGGAGAAGAGGGGCAACCTCTAGGGATTGCGGGAACCGGGCAGCGGGAACCGGGCAGCGGGAACCGGGTAGCGGCGCCCCTGCGGCGCTGCTCCTGGGGCAGAGCCCGGGAGGCCCCGCGCAGCGGTCCCTGCCCGGGCTCCGCGCCCCCTACGGCTTCGGGACGGGCTTCGCCTTGGGGAGTTCCGGGGCCACCCACGGCTTGGTGGGCTCCATGTTCTCCGGGCCGCCCGCCGGGGGCTTGCCGATCGACGCCAGGGCCTGCTTCGCCAGGGGCGCCCGTACCGGGGAGAAGCCCGGGTTCGTCCGCAGCGCCTCCTCCAGGTGCCGCCGGGCCCCGGCCTCGTCGCCCAGGCCCCGCTCGATCACCGCCCGGTGGTACGAGAACTCCGCGAGCCGCAGCCCCTGCTCCGTGGCCTTCTTCGCGTACTCCAGCGCCGCCGTGTCGTCGCCCGTCTTGTGCAGCGCCCATCCCAGCGCGTCCGCCACCGGCAGGCTCTTGTGCCGGGCCCACTCCGCCGTGAGGCGCCGTACGGCCGCCGTCGGATCGCCGTGGTCGGCCTCGAAGCGGCCCAGCAGCAGCTCCTCGTTCACCCCGCTCCGGGCGGCCTGCGCCGCGATCCCGTCGTACACCGCCCTCGCCTCCTCGCCCCGGCCCAGCGACTCCAGCAGCTCGCCCAGCTCCAGCGACAGCGACGGCACCGAGGATCGGCCCAGCGCCAGCCGGTAGTCCCGTACGGCCTCACCACCGCGGCCCAGCGCCGCCAGCACCCGCGCCCGCCCGCCCAGCGCCGCCGCCAGACCCGGATCGGTGCGCAGCGCGGCCTCGTACTGCTTCAGGGCCTCCGCGTCGTCCCCGCGCTCCCACGCCAGCTCCCCGAGCCGGAACAGTACGTACGCCTTCTCCGCCGGGGCCTTCGCCGCGCCCCCCGCGTGCTCCATGGACATGGCCGCGTCCTCGCGCCAGCCCCGGTCCCGGTACACCTGGGAGGCCTTCGTGAAGGCCGCCAGACCCGGCCGCAGGTCCACCAGGCGCTCCATCGCGCCCTGCGCCGCCTTGTAGTCCCCGAGACCGCCGTACGCGTCCACGAGCACGGGGTACGCCGTCCACCGCTTCGGCGCCTGCGCCCGTACGAGCTCGCCCCACTTCTTCCCGGTCCCGAAGTCCCGCCGGGCGTTGGCCAGGGTGCCCATGCCCGTCATCGCGTCGAAGTTGCCCTTCTCCGCCGGGCGCAGCTCCAGCGAGCGCTTCAGGGCGCCCTCCGCCTTCGGGTACCAGACGGGATCGGCCGTCCGCCGGGCCTGCTCCAGGTACGCCGCCCCGAGCACCGCCCACGAGGCCTCGTCGTCCGGGTGCTCCGCGACCCACTTCTCCCGGTCGGAGACCAGCGCCGACAGGTCCACCGCCGCCGCCGGCGCGCCCATCCCGACCGCCGCGCGGGCCCGCTCGCTGGGCTCCGGCGGGCGGGCGTCGTCGCCCGTGCGGGCGGGCCGGATCAGCAGGGCCCCGGCGATCAGGACGACCAGGGCCGCCGCCGCCACGAGCGTCTTGCGGCCGGTGAAGGTCACGGGCGGGGCAGCCTGGTGCTGCCTCTCCCGGGAGACGGATGCGTCGCGCAGAGGGTCCATGGAGTCACTGTGCGTCAATATGAAGAGTTCGCCGAGGTGTCCGAAGAGCGTCGCGGGCGTGTTCACACCGATGGCCCCGACTGTCACGCTGGCACCATGGCTGACGACGTATCACGCGCGCTCCACGACCGGCTCCTCGAAGGACTTCCGCCCGAGGCCCTGCTCACCGACCCTCAGGTGACCGCCTCCTACGCCACCGACATGGCGAGCTTCTGCGCGGCCGGCACCCCGGCCGCCGTGGTGCTGCCCCGGACCGTCGAACAGGTCCAGCACGTCATGCGCACCGCCCACGCGCTCCGCGTCCCCGTGGTCCCCCAGGGGGCCCGCACGGGCCTGTCGGGCGCGGCCAACGCCTCCGACGGCTGCGTCGTGCTGTCCCTCGTCAAGATGGACCGGATCCTGGAGATCGACACCGTCGACCGGATCGCCGTCGTCGAACCGGGCGTCGTCAACGCCGTCCTCTCGCGCGCCGTCGCCGAGCGCGGCCTGCACTACCCGCCGGACCCCTCCAGCTGGGAGCAGTGCACCATCGGCGGGAACATCGGCACCGCCGCCGGCGGTCTGTGCTGCGTCAAGTACGGGGTCACCGCCGAGTACGTCCTCGGCCTCGACGTGGTCCTCGCCGACGGCAGGCTCCTGCGGACCGGCCGGCGCACCGCCAAGGGCGTCGCGGGGTACGACCTCACCCGCCTGTTCGTCGGCTCCGAAGGCAGCCTCGGCATCGTCGTCGGGGCCGTCCTCGCCCTGCGCCCGGCCCCGCCCCGCCAGCTCGCCCTCGCCGCCGAGTTCCCCTCGGCCGCGGCCGCCTGCGCGGCCGTCTGCGCCGTCATGGAGGCCGGCCTGACGCCCTCGCTGCTCGAGCTGATGGACCGTACGACCGTCCGCGCCGTCAACGCGCTCGGCAAGATGGGCCTGCCCGAGACCACCGAGGCGCTGCTGGTCGCCGCCTTCGACAGCCCGCACCCGACCGAGGACCTGGCCGCCGTGGGGGAGCTGTGCGCCGCCGCCGGGGCGAGCGCCGTCGTGTTCGCCGAGGACGCCGCGGAGTCCGAACTGCTCCTCCAGGCCCGCCGGATGGCCCTGCCCGCCCTGGAGGCCCTGCGGCCCGCGACGATGATCGACGACGTGTGCGTACCGCGGACCCGGCTCGCCGAGATGCTGGACGGGACCGCCGCCATCGCCCGTACGCACGACCTGCTCATCGGGGTCTGCGCGCACGCCGGCGACGGGAACACCCACCCCATCGTCTGCTTCGACCCCGCCGACGAGGACGAGGCCCGGCGGGCCCGCGCGTCCTTCGAGGAGATCATGGCGCTGGGACTCGAACTGGGCGGGACGATCACAGGGGAGCACGGGGTCGGCGTCCTGAAGAAGGAGTGGCTCGCCCGCGAACTCGGCCCGGTGGGAATGGAGATGCAGCGCGCCGTCAAACAGGCCTTCGACCCGGAGGGGCTGCTCAACCCGGGCAAGCTGTTCTGAGGCACGGCGGCTCCCCGTCGGGTCACGGCTCTCCGTCGGGTGACAGCCGCCCGTAGTGTCACAGCTCCCCGTCCGCGGACTCGTCCGACGGCCACGGGTCGCGCATCCACAGCTCGTCGGCCGGCGTCGGGGTGAGCAGCTCGGCCAGTGCCGCGTCCAGGCCGAGCCGGTCGGCCTCGGTGCCGGGCGGCACGATCCGCAGGGTCCGCTCCAGCCAGGCCGACACGGACACGGCGGGGGCCTCCAGCAGGGCGTCGCCGTCGGGGGAGCTGAGCGCCATGCACAGGACGGCCTGCTGGCCGACCTTCGTGGGCCAGATGCGCACGTCTCCGTGGCCGCACGGACGGAACACGCCCTCGACCAGCAGCTCGCGGGCGAAGGTCCAGTTGACCGGGGTGCTGGAGCCGGTGTGGAAGGTGATGTGCACGGCGTACGGGTCGTCCGTCAGGTACAGCAGGCGGGCGGGGACAGGCACGCTGCGTTCGGGGGACAGGACCAGCTTCAGTTCCAGCTCGCGCTCGACGACGGGGTGCTGCATGGCGGCCTCACTTCGGTACGGGGTACGTGTTCGGGTGCTGCGCGGGGCCGTGGAGCGGCCCACACCGGAGAGAGCGCCGAAGTGCCCGGGTATGACGCGACTTCGCGAGGCACTTCAAGGAATGGCCGAAATCTATCGGCTGACCGAAATCTTGCGTGCGGGGCCGCGCTCGTCAGGGTTGGCCAGGGTTCGCCCGATCGCTTGGATTCTCCCGTTACCGGACCTGTCGGGGGGCGGTTCTTGGCTATGGTCCACCCCTGCAAGAAGCCTCAAGCCACGATCGGAGTTGGGGACATTGACGGCCTCCCCTGGTGACGGCGAGCACGCGGCCCGCGAGGGCTACTACCCCGATCCGTCCATCCCCGGGTACGTCAGGTTCTGGAACGGCCTGAACTGGGTTCCCGGTACGAGCCGCCCCGCGGCCCCTGCCGACGAGACGGGTCCCGTGTTCCTCGACCAGACGGGCATGAGCGAGGCGCTGCGCGAGCCGGCGCGGCCCGAACGCGGGCCGGAGCCCCGGCCCGCACCGGCCCCGGCCCCGGCGCCCGCGTCCTGGCCGGAACCCGCCGGCTCCGTGGCGGCTCCGGCCGCGCGGTCCGAGGTGGAGTCGTGTGCGCGGTCCGCGTCGCGGTCGGACTTCGCGTCCTGGCCGGAGGCCGGGTCCGGGTCCGGGTCCGCGTCCGCGGACGCGGCGTCCGGACACGCGTCGGGATACGTCCCGGGAGCGGAGCCGGCCTCCGAGCCCGGCTCCGCGTCCGCGTCCGCCTCCGCGGAATGGCAGGCCGACCCGCTCCACCAGTCCGGGTTCGGCGGGCCGCGCGACCGCCGGGTGTCCTGGGGCCACGAGGAAGAGGCGGCCGCCGCCCGCCCCGGCGGGATCTCCCTGGCCCGCACGCCGGTACCGGCCCCCACTCCGCACCAGGCACCCGCACCGGCCCATGCCCAGGCACGGGCCCAGCTACAGGCACAGGCGCAGGCACCGGCTCACCGCTCGGCGCAGGGGCAGGCGCAGGCCCAGGCACCCGTCCAGGCCCAGGTATCGCACCAGGCACCCGCACCGGCCCAGGCCCAGGCATCGGCCGAGTCCCAGGCATCGGCCCAGCTACAGGACCAGGCCCAGGCGCCCGTCCAGGCCCAGGTGTCGCCCCAGGCACTCCGGCTGGCGCAGGCGCAGGCCCACCGCTCGGCGCAGGCACCGGCCCGGCAGTCGGCGGCGGCAGCCCCCGTGTCGGCCGCCCTGCCCGCGCAGGCGCCCGGGTCCGCGGCCCCGGGCGGGCTCGGCATCCTCTCGGCGCCCTCCCCGGTCGCGGCCCACGCCGCTGCCTCGGCCCCGGCTGCCGCGCAGGCCCCCGACCCCGTGTGGCCCGGCGCCCCGGGTTCGCCCGCCTCGGATCCGGGGCCGGTGGAGCGGGTGCGCCGCGCCGAGCGCCCGGCCCCGGCCGTCCCGGCGGAGCCCGCCCGGCGCGGGGCCCCCGTAGAGCAGCAGGCGGATCGTGCGGAGCGGGCCGGGGCCGCGCCGGCTCCCGCCCCGCGTCCCGAGCGGACCGGACGCGCGGTGTTCGAGCGGATGGCGGAGCGGGCCGTGCGCCCCGCCGGGCTCGTGCGCCGCGCGACGGCCCGGCTGCTGGACTCCCTCGTGTACGCCGCCGTCGCGACCGGGGTGGCGCTGCCCCTCCTGCCGGGGGCGACCGCACACGTCCAGGCCAAGGTCGACGCCGCCCGGGCGGGCGGCCGGACCACCACCGTGTGGCTGCTCGACGGGACCACCGCGGGTTCGCTGGGCCTCGTACTGGGCGCCGTCCTCCTCTTCGGCGTCTTCTACGAAGCCCTGCCCACCGCCCGTTGGGGCCGCACCCCGGGCAAGAAGCTGCTCGGCGTACGGGTCCTGGCCACCGCCACGCTGCGCCCGCCCCGCTTCGGCGCGGCACTGCGCCGCTGGCTCGTATACGCCCTCCTGGGCCTCCCGGGGGCCCTGTGGGCCCTCGCGGACCGTCAGCGCCGCCGGACCCTCCACGACCGCGCCGCACGCACGTACGTGGCCCGCTAGGGCCCCTGCAGGCCGTCCCCGGCCCCCGTGTCCCCTGAATGGACGCGTCCCCGTTGCGGGTTGCTCCGGGCCGGGTTCGACTCGGGCCATGAGCACCGACCAGCCGCCGGGCCAGCCGCCCGAGGACGACCCGTTCCTCAAGAAGCCCCAGGAGCCGACGCCTCCGCCGTCGGGCGGTTCGCCGTACGGCTCACCGCCCGCGGGCGCGGGCGGAGGCGGAGGCTTCCCTCCACCGCCGCCCGGAGGCGGAGGGGGCTACCCTCCGCCGCCCCCGCCCGGGGGAGGGGGCTACCCGCCCCCGCCGCCCCCGTACGGCGGAGGCGGCAACGACCCGTACGGCGGGGGTGGCGGCTACGGCATGCCCGACCCGCTCGCCGGGATGCCCCCGCTCGCCGACTTCGGCAAGCGGCTCGCCGCCCGCATCATCGACCTGCTGATCATCGCCGTCCCGCTGTTCGTCATCCAGCTGATCGTCGGTGACCGCAACCGGTACACGGTGAAGACGAACGAGGGCGAGGACGTCACCGAGGTCATCACCAAGTCCTACAGCGGCAGCGGACTGGTCATGACGCTCATCTCGATCGTGGCCTACGTGGGCTACGACTGGTGGTTCGTCAAGAAGAACGGCCAGACCCTCGGCAAGAAGTGGATGGGCCTGCGCGTCGCGATGCTCAACGACGGCAGCGTCCCGCAGTCCGGGGCCGCCCTCTCCCGCTCCGCCGTGCTCTGGCTGCCGACGCTGATCTGCTGCTTCTGCCTGTGGCCGATCGCGCTCGTCATCTCCATGCTCGTCGACAAGCCCTACAAGCAGGGTCTGCACGACAAGGTGGCCAAGACCGTGGTGGTCCAGGCGACCTAGAAGCACCCGGTCCGGTGTGCGCGGGCGGTCTCCCCACGGGGGAGGCCGCCCGCGCCGCGCTGTGCGCGGATCGGTCGCGTCGCGTCAGTGGTGCACGGGGTGCTCGACCGGGGCCGCGGCGCTCGCCGCCACGTCCCGCGGAACGGTGTCCGGCACGGGCGAGGCGGTCCTCGTACGGGTCGCCGTGTGCCGCCCGCGCCGGCGGGGCAGCGGAACGGTGAGGGCGACGAGGACCCCGAGGGCGAGGGCGGCGGCGGAGATGACCGCGATGCCGAGTCCCGTACTCGTCTGCGAGAGCAGCAGCATGGCGATCGTCGAGACGATGACGGTGGCGGACCCGTAGGCGAGCTGTGCGGCAGTCGGACGCGGCATGGCGATATCCGTCCTCGAAGCGGGAGGGGGAGTCGGCTCGGCCAGGGCTGGCGCCGAGTGACTCTACGACGGTGGATGCCCGAGCGGAACTGTCGGTAAGCGTGACCTCACCCGCGCGACGGGAAGCAGCGGAGCACAGGGGGCGCACGGGGAGCACCGCTGGGGTCCGGGGGGCGGGGAGGGGCGGCCGGGACCGATGGGATTCGATGGGACCCGACGACGTCTCGGCGACGGTCCGGCGAAGGTCCGATGGGACCAGAAGTACCGTTCGTCCCCTATGGCCGCCGAACGTCCGAATAGCGGAACTCGTTGACCGCATAGTGCAGTTGTAAGGAACAAGTCAAGGTCTGTCTTTTCTCGCGTCTCTCCGGTCAAATGTCGTCACTTGAGACGCGCGCCGCACGGAACCCCCCACTCCTACGGAGAAGTTCCGCACCACTTCGCGGCCGCGGGAGGGGAACGACATCAAGTGACCAGCAACTCGGCCAGAAGACGAGCGCTGCGCGCCGCCGCAATCGGCGTGACCCTGGCAGCGACGGCGGCCACCGGAGCCGCCTTCACGATGGCCACGGCAGACCCGGGTGCGAAGGTGTCTGCCGCGGACCGCCAGGACCCGACCGCTCCCTCGAAGGAGCAGGTCCAGCACAACCTCGAAGGCCCGTTCAGCAAGCAGCAGGAGCAGGCCCGCAAGGCTGCCCTGGAGCAGGTGCTGAGCGGCAAGAAGGGCGTCGAGCAGCGGGGCGCCTCCAAGGTCGTCAAGCTCGACGACAAGAAGTACGTCGAGCTCGGCCGCGAGAAGACCGACAAGATCTTCACGATCCTCGTCGACTTCGGCGACCAGGTGGACAGCACCACCATGTTCGACCCGGACGGCGCCGGCCCCAAGCCGCCCGTGCCCAAGTACGGCGGCAACCCGGGCCCGCAGCACAACCAGATCGCCCAGCCCGACCGTGCGGTGAACAACAGCACGGCCTGGCGCAAGGACTTCAACCGCGCGTACTTCCAGGACCTGTACTTCGGTACCGGCAAGGGCAAGAACTCGCTGAAGACCTACTACGAGAAGACCTCCTCGGGCCGTTACTCGGTCGAGGGCGAGGTCGCCGACTGGGTCAAGGTCCCGTACAACGAGGCCCGCTACGGCTCGAACTACTGCGGCTCCAGCAACTGCTCCAACGTCTGGGACACGGTCAAGGACGGCGTGACCGCCTGGGCCGAGGGCCAGAAGAAGGCCGGCAAGACCGACGCCCAGATCAAGGCGCAGCTCGCCCAGTACGACCTCTGGGACCGCTACGACTTCGACGGCGACGGCAACTTCAACGAGCCCGACGGCTACATCGACCACTTCCAGATCGTCCACGCGGGCGAGGACGAGTCGGCTGGCGGCGGCGTGCAGGGCCCCAACGCCCTGTGGGCCCACCGCTGGTACGCCTACGGGACCGAGGCCGGCAAGAACGGCCCCGCGAACAACAAGGCCGGCGGCACCCAGATCGGCAACACCGGCATCTGGGTCGGCGACTACACGATGCAGCCGGAGAACGGCGGCCTCGGCGTGTTCGCGCACGAGTACGGCCACGACCTGGGCCTCCCGGACCTCTACGACACCTCCGGTGGCGGCGAGAACTCGGTCGGTTTCTGGTCCCTGATGTCGGCCGGCTCCTGGCTCGGCAACGGCAAGGACTCCATAGGCGACCTCCCGGGCGACATGACCGCCTGGGACAAGTTCCAGCTGGGCTGGCTGAACTACGACACGGCCAAGGCCGCGACGAAGTCCACCCACAAGCTGGGCGTCTCGGAGTACAACACCAAGGACAAGCAGGCGCTCGTCGTCGAGCTGCCGAAGAAGAAGGTCACCACCGAGATCGTCGCTCCCGCCGAGGGTGCTTCGCAGTGGTGGAGCAACATGGGTGACGACCTCAAGAACACCCTCACCCGCTCGGTCGACCTGACCGGCAAGTCCTCCGCGGCCCTGTCGCTCAAGGGCTGGTGGGACATCGAGGCGGAGTACGACTTCCTGTACACCGAGGTCTCCACCGACGGCGGCGCCACCTGGACCGCGCTCGCCGGCACCGCCGACGGCGTGGCCATCCCGGTCGACGCCTCCAACAGCCCCTCGCTCACCGGTGTCTCGGGCGGCTGGAAGAACCTGGCCTACTCGCTGAACGCGTACGCGGGCAAGAAGGTCGACCTCCGCTTCCGCTACCAGACGGACGGCGGCGCGGGCGGCAAGGGCTTCACGGGCGACGCGCTCAGCATCACGGCGGACGGCTCCACGCTGTTCACCGACGGTGCCGAGAACGGCGACAACGGCTGGACCGGCAAGGGCTTCTCCCGCGTCGGCTCCGGCTTCACCAAGGAGTACGCCCAGTACTACCTGGCCGAGAACCGCCGCTACGTCTCGTACGACAAGACCCTCAAGGTCGGTCCGTACAACTTCGGCTTCGCCAACACGAAGCCGAACTGGGTCGAGCACTACGCCTACCAGGACGGCCTCCTGATCTGGCAGTGGGACACCTCCCAGAAGGACAACAACACCAGCCAGCACCCCGGCGCCGGTCTGATCCTTCCGATCGACGCCAACGCCAAGCCGATGAAGTGGTCGGACGGCACCCTGCTGCGCAACAAGATCCAGCCGTACGACGCCGCCTTCAGCGCGTACAAGACGGATGCGATCACCCTGCACAAGAACGGCCAGGAGCTCTTCCTGAAGCCCAAGCCCGCGCAGCTCGTCTTCGACGACCACAAGGGCAAGTACTTCTACGACGAGAACCCGACCGGCTCGGTGAAGACCACTGACACCAACACCAAGATCAAGGTCGTGAAGGAGACCTACGACGGTCTCGTCATGACGGTCGAGGTCGGTCCCTCCGTTAAGTAATTCGGTAAAACCGCAGGTCAAAGCATGATCGGCCGTCGCCCTCTAGCGGGCGGCGGCCGTTCGCGTTTAGATGCGTGGGCTGAGTTTCTTATTGACGGGGGAGATGAAGACATGCCCGGTGGAGGTTTCGTCCGATTGCCAGGCGGCAGCGTGGTCGTCGCGCTCACGCTGCCCAGACCGCCCTGCGGTGCCGTCGCGGGCGGGATCGCGGGCGGCATCACAGGCGGGATCAAGGGCGGCATCGCAGGCGCCGTCGAAGGTGGAAATGTCCGCGTGCTGGTGCACGCGGTGAACCGGGCCCGCGCCCTGACCAGGCTGCGGAACCTCGGACTGCGCGCCGTCTACCTGCGCGGGAACGCGCAGCCGCCCACCCCGGACGAGATCACCGCCGTCCTGCACCACCCCGACGGCCTGCTCTGGCGCTCCGCCCCGGACCGGGCGGCGGAGCTGTGGCACCCGATCAGGGCCCTGCTGGGGTGACCACGGGGGTCCCGCTCAGCTCCACCCCGGCCTCCCGCAGCTCGGCCAGCGCGCGGGCCGTGGTGTGCGGGGCCACGCCGGCCGTCAGGTCGAGCAGCACGTGGGTGCGGAACCCCGCGCGGACCGCGTCCAGGGCGGTGGCCTTGACGCAGTGGTCGGTGGCGATGCCGACCACGTCGACCTCGGTGACCTGCCGGTCGCGCAGCCACTCCGTGAGCCCGCGGCCGTTCTCGTCCGCGCCCTCGAAACCGCTGTACGCGGCCTCATACGCCCCCTTGTCGAAGACGGCGGCCACGGCCCCCGAGGCGACGGCGGGCGCGAAGTTCGGGTGGAAGCCCACGCCCTCGGTCCCGGCGACGCAGTGCACCGGCCAGGAGGTCTCGTAGTCCGGCTGGGCCGGGGGGTGCGCGAAGTGGGACCCGGGGTCGATGTGGTGGTCGCGGGTGGCCACGACGTGCCGGTACCCGGCGGTGGCCTGGCCGATGAGCTCGGTGATGGCGGCGGCGATGTCGGCTCCGCCGGTGACCGCGAGGCTGCCGCCCTCGCAGAAGTCGTTCTGTACGTCGACGACGATCAGTGCGCGGTGCATGTCCGGTGCCCTTCGGTTGGGTGGTGTGGTTCTGGTGCGGCGGCGTGGGCCCTGCGGGGCCTTTCCCCCACCCCGCCCCTTCCCGAAACTGGGGCTCCGCCCCAGACCCCGCGCGGGCGCTCTGAGCCCGCGCCGAATCCAGCCCGCCCGGCGTTTGAGGACCGGGTCTGGGCGGAGCCCGGGGAACGGTGGAAGGGCGGGTAGGGGACAGCCCCGCAGGGCCGCCCCGCCCCGCCCCCGGAGCTACGCGTACTCGGTCGGGATCACGGCCTCGCCGCGCGAGAGCTGCGTCGCGGAGAGCGGCAGGCCCGCCAGGGACTCGCGGTGGCGGTCCCGGGCGGCCTCCAGGGACTCGCGGGCCACGACCTCACCGCCCTTGACCAGCTCCACGAGGAGCTGCCTGTCGGCCAGCGCGGCCGGCACCGGCCCGGTTCCCAGGACCTCCGCCTCCGCGATCCCCTCGGCGTCGGCCCGGCGGGCCGCCCACTTGCGCCCCCCGACGGAGGTCTTGCCGCCCGAGGACTTCTTCGCCACCGACACCAGCGGCGCCTTCGGATCGGCCGAGGTGGCCCGCGCCACCAGCTTGTAGACCATCGAGCACGTCGGGTGCCCGCTGCCCGTCACCAGCTGGGTGCCGACCCCGTACGCGTCCACCGGAGCGGCCGCCAGAGAGGCGATCGCGTACTCGTCCAGGTCCGAGGTCACCACGATCTTGGTCTCCGTGGCCCCCAGCTCGTCGAGCTGCTGCCGCACCCGGTGCGCGACCAGCAGCAGGTCCCCGGAGTCGATGCGGACGGCGCCCAGGCCCGTCCCGGCGACCTCCACGGCCGTGCGGACCGCCTCCGCCACGTCGTAGGTGTCCACCAGCAGCGTGGTGCCGCTGCCCAGCGAGGCGACCTGGGCGGTGAAGGCGTCCCGCTCGCTGTCGTGCAGCAGGGTGAAGGCGTGGGCGCTGGTGCCGACCGTCGGGATCCCGTACCGGAAGCCGGCCGCCAGGTCCGAGGTGGAGGTGAAACCGCCGACGTACGCGGCGCGCGCCGAGGCGACGGCCGCCAGCTCGTGCGTGCGCCGGGCGCCCATCTCGATGAGCGGCCGGCCGCCGGCGGCCGAGGACATCCGGGAGGCGGCCGCGGCGATCGCGGAGTCGTGGTTGAGGATCGACAGGATCACGGTCTCCAGCAGCACGCACTCGGCGAAGCTGCCCTCGACGCGCAGGACCGGGGAGCCGGGGAAGTAGACCTCGCCCTCCGGGTAGCCCCAGATGTCGCCGGAGAAGCGGTACGAGGCGAGCCAGTCGAGGGTGCGGGCATCGATGACGTTCCGCTCGCGCAGGAACTCCAGTACGGCGCCGTCGAAGCGGAAGTTCTCCACCGCGTCGAGCACCCGGCCGGTCCCCGCGATCACTCCGTAGCGGCGCCCCTCGGGGAGCCTGCGGGTGAACACCTCGAAGACCGAGCGGCGGTCGGCCGTGCCGTTGGCCAGCGCGGCCTGCAGCATCGTGAGCTCGTAATGGTCCGTGAAGAGCGCTGTCGACGGCACGTCCACCGGCAGGCCCAGGTCCGCAGGGTTCATGCGACGGATGCTAGCGCACATCTCGTCAAAGTGACGAGATGTAGGGGCCCGTTTGTGCGACGGGCCCCCGTCAGTGGCAGCATGGGACAAGTGAGTGTTGCTCCCATTGAGATCGAACGCACCGAATCGGCCGAAGAGACCTTCGCGGTCCCCGAACCCGACGTCCCGTGGGTGACCCTGGTGCACAACGACCCGGTCAACCTCATGAGCTACGTGACGTACGTGTTCCAGGCGTACTTCGGCTACTCCAAGGACAAGGCGAACAAGCTGATGATGGACGTCCACCACAAGGGTCGGGCGGTCGTCTCCAGCGGCAGCCGCGAGGAGATGGAACGGGACGTGCAGGCCATGCACGGCTACGGCCTCTGGGCGACCATGTCCCAGGACCGCAACTGATGGGCGGCGTCTTCGAGCCCCTGAAGGCCGGCGGGGCGGCCATCGCACTGGACGAGATCGAGATCTCGATCCTGCGTTCCCTGGCGGTGCAGCTGCTGGAGCTCATCGGTCCCGGCGAACCGGAGCCCGAGCCGGACGCCGACCCGCTGGCCGCGCTCTTCGCCGCCTCCGACGGCCCCACCGAACCCCCGTCCGACCCGGCCCTGGCCCGGCTCTTCCCCGACGCCTACGGCGGCCCGGAGACCCCGGCGAACGCCGACACGGAGGAGCTGCGTGCCCACTCGGCCGAGTTCCGCCGCTTCACCGAGAACGACCTGCGCTCCCGCAAGCGGGAGGACGCGCTGGCCGTCGTACGGAGCCTGGACGGGCTGAGCCCCGAGGGGGACGGCGCGGCCGTCCTGGAGGTCGACGGGGAGCTGCGGCTGCGCTGGCTGGGCGCCCTGAACGACCTGCGGCTCACCATCGCGGCCCGCCTCGACATCACGGAGGACGACGAGAGCGCCGTGCTCTTCCGGCTGCCGGACGACGATCCGCGCAAGCCGATGGTGATGGCGTACCTCTGGCTCGGCGGTCTTCAGGAGACCTTGATCGAGACGCTCACCGACACCCTCTGACCCAGCCGTCCTCAGAGGGGCCTCAAACCACTCATTCGTTCGCTCAGCGGACGCTCAAATCCGGATAACGATCAGGTCACCACGATGTGGTGACCTGATCTGTTTCAGGACCTTTGTCCTGATTTTTTTGCGCCCTGCGTCACACTTTCCTCCCTCCTGCACCGGTAAGCACGTGATAAATCTTCACGACCGCCGACGGGGCGCCACCCATGTCCCCCGGCCTGCTTGAACCGGCTGACCGCCGGCGTGCAACTCCATCCGTATCCGGGGGGATCGAGGACCCGATCCGCTGCCAGTCATGGCGCGGGTCGGCGTGGAGAAAGGCGCACCAAGACATGACCTCCGTACAGGTCGACGAGCAGCAGCACGACACAGGCGAGGGCGACGGCTACCACCGCGCACTCGGAGCCCGCCAGATCCAGATGATCGCGATCGGCGGCGCTATCGGCACCGGCCTCTTCCTGGGCGCCGGCAAGGCCATCTCCAAGGCCGGCCCCAGCCTGATCCTGGCCTACGCCATCGCGGGCCTGGTCATCTTCTTCATCATGCGGGCCCTGGGCGAACTCCTCATGTACCGCCCGGTGTCCGGCTCCTTCTCGGACTACGCCCGGGAATTCCTCGGCCCCTTCTGGGGGTACGTGACCGGCTGGACCTACTGGCTCTTCTGGGTGGTCACCGGCATCACCGAAGTCACCGCCGCGGCGCAGTACATGTCGTACTGGACCCATGACAGCTTCCCGCAATGGGCGTACGCGCTGATCTTCACCGTCATCCTCTACGGCGCCAACCTGATCTCCGTGAAGCTCTTCGGCGAGCTGGAGTTCTGGTTCTCCATGGTCAAGGTCACCGCCATCGTCGGCATGATCCTGATCTGCGCCGGCATCCTCACCGTCGGCTTCTCCGACGCCGCGGACACCGCCACCGTCTCCAACCTGTGGAACGACGGCGGCTTCTTCCCCAAGGGCCTCGGCGGCACGCTGATGACCCTGCAGATCGTGATGTTCGCCTTCCTCGCCGTCGAACTGGTCGGCGTCACCGCCGGCGAGTCCAAGGACCCCGAGAAGACCCTGCCCAAGGCCATCAACACCGTGCCCTGGCGCATCGCCGTCTTCTACGTCGGCGCGCTCATCATGATCCTGTCGGTCGTCCCGTGGCACGAGTTCCAGCCCGGCGTCAGCCCCTTCGTCGCCGCCTTCGAGAAGATGGGCCTCGGCGTCGGCGCCGCGATCGTCAACTTCGTCGTCCTGACCGCGGCCCTGTCCTCCTGCAACTCGGGCATGTACTCCACCGGCCGCATGCTGCGCGACCTCGCCCTCAACGGCCAGGGCCCGAAGTTCTTCACCAAGCTCACCAAGAGCGGCACCCCGCTGGTCGGCACCACCTTCTCGGCCGCGCTGATGCTGGTGGGCGTCTGGATCAACTACGTCGCCCCCGGCAAGGCCTTCAACTACACCGTCGCCTTCGCCACCATCTCCGGCATGTGGGCCTGGATCATGATCCTGGTCTGCCAGATCCGCTACCGGGCCGCCTCCGACCGCGGCGACCTCCCCAAGTCCCCGTTCCGCGCCCCCGGCGCCCCCTTCACGAGCTACTTCGCCCTGGCCTTCATCGGCATGGTCATCGTGATGATGGGCATCGACAAGGACGCCCGGGTCTCGCTCTACTGCGCCCCGCTGTGGGGCCTGCTGCTGGGCGTCTCCTACCAGGTGATGAAGTCCCGCGACCCGCGCGGCGCCGCCTTCACCAAGGCCTCGTAGCCACACCCAGGGCCTGGCAGGGCCTGACAGGGCCTCGTAAGGCCTCCGCGAACCGCGGGTCCCGGCCGCCTGTCACGGCCGGGAACCGCGCGGCATTCCGGGCACGATCCCTTGTCCGCAAGGTGCCGTGTCCACCATCCGGGCCCTCCCGTACCAGTCCTCGGTACGGGAGGGCCCGTCTGCTTATCCTGTCGCTCATGCTGACCATCACCCAGGACCTGTACGACCGCATCGTCGCGCACGCCCGCCAGGACCACCCCGACGAGGCCTGCGGCGTGGTGGCCGGCCCGGCCGGTACGGACCGCCCGGAGCGGTTCGTACCGATGCTGAACGCGGCCCGGTCGCCCACGTTCTACGAGTTCGACTCCAAGGACCTGCTCAAGCTCTACCGCGAGCTGGACGACCGGGACGAGGAGCCCGTCATCGTCTACCACTCGCACACCGCCACCGAGGCCTACCCCTCGCGCACGGACGTCACGTACGCGAACGAGCCCGGCGCGCACTACGTGCTGGTCTCCACGGCCGACAAGGACGCCCTCGGGGAGTTCCAGTTCCGGTCGTACCGGATCGTCGAAGGCGTGATCACCGAGGAAGAAGTGCAGGTCGTAGCGGCCTACTGAGACCGCGGCGGAGGGCTACTTCTCAGTATGCGAGAAACTTCCGTCCACGATGCGGAATCACACTCCAAACCAGGGGTCGGGAATCGTTAACATGACCGCATGGTTTCCCACGACGTGAGCATCGAGACGCCCGGCAGGCTGCTGCTTGTGGCGCGGCTGCACGTCGACCTGTGCCGCCTCGCCAGCGCCATCTGTACAGCCGCCTGAGCCCCGACGGCCCCCTCGCGGGGCCGCGCGCGCTCGTGCCCGCTCCGCTTCGCCCGCCTTCCCTTCACCATCCTGACTGGAGCCTGCCATGGCCATCGAGGTCCGCATCCCCACCATCCTCCGCACCTACACCAACGGCGAGAAGGCCGTCACGGGCGCGGGTGCGACGCTCTCCGAGCTGTTCTCCGACCTGGAGACCCGCCACAAGGGCATCCAGGAGCGCATCATCGACGAGGCCAAGGGCGGCGAGCTGCGCCGCTTCGTCAACGTCTACCTCAACGACGAGGACGTCCGCTTCCTCGACGGCATCTCCACCGCCCTCAAGGACGGCGACAACGTCACCATCCTCCCGGCCGTAGCCGGCGGATCGAAGTAATGCGCTACGACTCCCCCCTGGCCGCGGTCGGCAACACGCCGCTCGTGCGCCTGCCCCGGCTCTCGCCCTCGGACGACGTCCGCATCTGGGCGAAGCTGGAGGACCGCAACCCGACCGGCTCGATCAAGGACCGCCCCGCGCTCCACATGGTCGAGCAGGCCGAGAAGGACGGCCGGCTGTACCCCGGCTGCACGATCCTGGAGCCCACCTCGGGCAACACGGGCATCTCCCTCGCGATGGCCGCGAAGCTCAAGGGCTACAAGATCGTGTGCGTCATGCCCGAGAACACCTCTCAGGAGCGGCGCGACCTGCTGGCCATGTGGGGAGCCGAGATCATCCCGTCGCCGGCGGCGGGCGGCTCGAACACGGCCGTCCGCGTCGCGAAGGAACTGGCGGAGCAGAACCCCTCCTGGGTGATGCTCTACCAGTACGGCAACCCGGACAACGCGGGCGCCCACTACGCCACGACCGGCCCGGAGATCCTCGCGGACCTCCCCTCGATCACCCACTTCGTGGCGGGCCTGGGCACCACCGGAACCCTCATGGGCGTGGGCCGCTACCTGCGCGAACACGTCCCCGGCGTCAAGATCGTCGCGGCGGAACCGCGCTACGACGACCTTGTCTACGGGCTGCGCAACCTCGACGAGGGCTTCGTCCCGGAGCTCTACGACCCCACCGTCCTGACGACCCGCTTCTCGGTGGGCTCGGCGGACGCGGTCACCCGCACCCGCGAACTCCTCCAGCAGGAGGGCATCTTCGCGGGCGTCTCCACGGGCGCGGCCCTGCACGCGGCGATCGGCGTCGGGCGCAAGGCGGTGGCGGCGGGCGAGTCGGCCGACATCGTCTTCGTCGTGGCCGACGGCGGCTGGAAGTACCTGTCGACGGGCGTCTACACGGCGGCGACCACGGAGGAAGCCATCGAGGTCCTCCAGGGCCAACTCTGGGCATAGCCCCCGGGCGGCGAAGCCGACACGATCCGGCCCCGCCCCGCGCCGCCCCACCCTTCGCCCGTTCCCCGGGACCCCTCCAGCCCCGCCGGCGTTTGAGGCGCGGGTCCGGGCGGAGCCCGGGGAACGGTGGAAGGGCGGGTAGGGGACTTCGCCCCGCAGGGCCGGCCCACCCGCACCCGCCCAAGGGGCCGCACCGCGCGAGCGGCGCGTCAAGAACAGGCCGTCAACAGTGCGGCCAGCACCCCCGCGTGGCTCGCCCCCGGATCCTTGACGGCAGTCAGCAGCGTGACCGGCCCCGCCGCGGCAAGGGCTCGCAGCCGCCCCAGCTCCGCCCCGGCCGACTCCGAGCGAAGCTCCACCGCGTACCGCTCACGGAACTCCGCCACCGACCCGCCCCCGTGGAACCACTTCCGCAGCTCCCCCGACGGGGCAACCGCCTTCGCCCACTCGTCGACCCCCGCCGCCTCCTTCGACAGCCCCCGCGGCCACAGCCGGTCCACGAGCACCCGGACCCCGTCCAGCCCCGGCTCCGGGGGATCGTAGACCCGCTTCAGCCGGACGACTGGTGCCACCCGGGCCCCGGCCCCCCGAGTCCCTTCACCTCGTCCCACACCGCCGGATCCACCACCCCCAGCGGCCGCGCCCTCGCGAACTCCCATACCGACACCTCCACCACCCGGTCCGCCTCCAGGAACGCGCCCCGCGCCCCCACCACCCCCGGCGGCAGCGGGATCACCCCGGCGCGCCGGTCGTCGTACTTCCCGGTGATCCGCGCGATCCGCGCCCGGTGGCCCCGTACGCCCAGTACCAGGACGCGCCGCCCGTCCTCCAGGGACCACAGCTCACCGGCCACCGGCCGCGGCAGCGGTCCCGGTCCGTGCGGCGGCGCCGCGGCCCGCCGCGGCGACCGCGCCCGCCGGGGGAGGAGCACCAGCAGGATCACGACCACCACGGCAGCGACCGCCGGCCACCAGGACGTGTCCATACACCGACCGTAGTCCCGCCCGGCGGCCCCGGCGCGGCAGCGCACGGCAACCCGCGTCCGCCCTGTCGCTCCCCCGGGTGACAGCTCAGGTGATTCGCCCCACAACGGCCTGCCGCGGAGGAGCGACCGGACGTTTCGCGCCTTACGCTCGACCCACGCACGGCCCGCATTCCGTCCACGGACCGTCCACGGAGGTTCACGCTCCATGAAGCTCACCGTCGTCGGCTGTTCCGGGTCGTTCCCGTCCGCGGAATCGGCCTGCTCGAGCTACCTCGTCGAGGCCGACGGCTTCCGGCTGCTCCTCGACATGGGCAACGGCTCCCTCGGCGAGCTCCAGCGCCACATCGGGCTCTACGACCTCGACGCGATCTTCCTCAGCCACCTGCACGCCGATCACTGCATCGACATGTGCGCGTACTTCGTCGCCCGCTTCTACCGCCACGAGGGCGGCCGCTGCGGCACCATCCCCGTCTACGGCCCCGAGGGCACCGAGAAGCGGCTGACCACCGCCTACGAGGACGTCCCCGACGAGCGTTCCATGAGCGAGGTCTTCGACTTCCGGACCCTGAAGTCCGGCACCTTCGAGATCGGCCCGTTCCAGGTCCGCACCGAGAGGGTCTGCCACCCCGTCGAGTCCTACGGGATCCGCGTCGAGCACGGCGGCCGCGCGCTGACGTACTCCGGCGACACCGGGGTCTGCCCCGAGCTGGGCCTGCTCACCGAGGACACCGACCTGTTCCTGTGCGAGGCCTCCTTCACGCACGGCAAGGAGGACATCCCGGACCTCCACCTCAACGGCCGCGAGGCCGGGGAGTTCGCCCGCGCCGGCCGCGCCGGCCGGCTCGTCCTGACCCACATCCCGCCGTGGACGGACGCCGAACGCAACCTGGCCGATGCCCGCGCGGTCTACGACGGCCCGGTGGAGCTGGCGTACACGGGCGCGGTGTACGAGGTCTGAGGCCAGGCCCTCCGCACGGATACGCGAAAGCCCCCGCCCTCCCTTCCGGGAGAGCGGGGGCTTTCGCGTGGTGTGGGGCGGGAGACCTACTTGGCCTCGGCCTTCTCCATCTCGGCGAGCTCCTCGTCGGACTCGCGGCCCGGCGTCGGAAGGTTGAACTTGGTGATCGCGAAGCGGAAGCCGAAGTAGTAGACCGCCGCGAAGACCAGGCCGATCGGAAGGATCATCCAGGGGGACGTGGCCTTGTTCCAGCCGAGGCCCAGGTCGATCAGGCCGGCGGAGAAGGTGAAGCCCGCGTGGACCCCGAGCGCCCAGGTGACGGCCATGGACACGGCGGTCAGGACCGCGTGGATGGCGTACAGGACCGGCGCGATGAACAAGAAGGAGAACTCGATCGGCTCGGTGACACCCGTGACGAACGAGGTGAGGGCGAGCGAGACCATCATGCCGGTGACCGCCTTGCGGCGCTCCGGACGGGCGCTGTGGGCGATGGCCAGGGCGGCGGCCGGGAGGCCGAACATCATGATCGGGAAGAAGCCGGTCATGAACATGCCCGCGTCCGGGTCACCGGCGAAGAAGCGGGTGAGGTCACCGTGGACGACCGCGCCGGTGGCGTCGGTGAAGTCGCCGATCTGGAACCAGGCGACGGCGTTGACGAACTGGTGCATGCCGATCGGGATCAGGGCGCGGTTGATGAGGCCGAAGATGCCGGCACCGACCGAGCCGAGTCCGGTCATCCACTCGCCGAAGTTGGTGATGACCTCACCGATCGGCTCCCAGGCCAGGCCGAAGAAGACGCCGACGAGGACGCCGACGAAGGCCATGATGATCGGGACCAGGCGGCGGCCGTTGAAGAAGCCGAGCCAGTCCACCAGCTTCGTGCGGTGGAAGCGCTGCCACAGGACCGCGGCGAGCAGACCCATGATGATGCCGCCGAGGACACCGGGGTTGTTGTACGTCGCGGCGACGTCCACACCCTTGTTCTCGGTGGTGTTGATGACGGCCTCGGTCACCGGGAAGGCGGTGAGGACGTTCTTGTAGACCAGGAAGCCGACCAGGGCCGCGAGGGCGGTGGAGCCGTCCGCCTTCTTGGCGAAGCCGATGGCGACACCGATGCAGAAGAGCAGCGGCAGGTTGGCGAAGACGGCGTCACCGGCAGTGGCGAACACCGTGGCGACCTTGCCCCAGCCGAGGCCGTCCTTGCCGAAGACGTCGGGCTGGCCGAGGCGCAGCAGGATACCTGCGGCCGGCAGGACGGCGATCGGCAGCTGAAGGCTGCGGCCGACCTTCTGCAGACCCTGGATCAGGCCGGAGCCCCGCTTCTTGGCGGGAGCGGCGGTGGCCGTACTCATCAACTTCCTCCAGTGGACAAGACGCTGCCTGGGGACTTGGCAAAAGGGGGGATGGCGGCGTCTCAGGAAAGGGGAGGACCCCGGGCCGAAAGGCCTACGTGGTCTACACCACTCAGTGGTGTAGACCAGTTGTAGCACGGTGAGGTCCGCGTAAGGAACCCACCAATTCCGTGGTGGAAGACACACTGGGGCATACACGGCAAAGGCCTCCGGACCCTGTGGGTCCGGAGGCCTTCGTCTCGTATTTCTCTGTCCTGACCAGGACTTACGGCACCGCGGGACAGGCCGTTCGGTGACTCGCGGGAGGAGGCCGTCGGCGCGGCCGGGCGGGTACTTCGGTGCGGTTCGGGGGGTGCTTCGGACCCTGCGCCGCCCGCGGCTCGCACGGGCCGGAAGTCCCTGCGCGGCTCATGCCTTCGTGTTCTCCCCCTCCATCGCCGCGATGTCCTCGTCGGACTCCCGCCCGGGGGTCTTGATGTCCCACTTGGTGATCGCGAAGCGGAAGACGGCGTAGTAGACGACCGCGAAGCAGAGGCCGATCGGAATGATCATCCAGGGCTTGGTCGCCAGACCCCAGTTGATGGCGTAGTCGATCAGGCCCGCGGAGAAGGTGAAGCCGTCCTTCACCCCGAACGCCCAGGTCACCGCCATGGACACACCGGTCAGCACCGCGTGGACCGCGTACAGCGCCGGGGCCAGGAAGAGGAACGAGTACTCCAGCGGCTCGGTGATGCCGGTGACGAACGAGGTCAGGCCGACCGACAGCATCAGGCCGCCGACCTCCTTGCGCCGCTCAGGCTTCGCGCAGTGCGTGATGGCCAGCGCCGCCGCGGGCAGCGCGAACATCATGATCGGGAAGAAGCCGGTGAGGAACTGGCCGGCGTTCGGGTCGCCCGCCAGGAACATCGGGATGTCACCGTGGACCGTCTGCCCGTCCGGCTTGGTGTAGCTGCCGAACTGGAACCACACCGGCACGTTCAGGAACTGGTGCAGGCCGATCACCAGCAGCGCGCGGTTCGCGAGTCCGAAGATGCCGGCGCCCACCGACCCCAGACCCACCAGCCAGTCCGAGAAGCTCTCCAGTGCGTCGCCGATCGGCGGCCAGATCCACAGGCAGATCACGGCGAACGCGATCGCCACGAAGGTCATGATGATCGGGACCAGCCGGCGGCCGTTGAAGAAGCCGAGCCAGTCGACCAGCTTGACCCGGTGGTAGCGCATCCAGAACCAGGCGGCCAGCCAGCCCATCACGATGCCGCCGAACACCCCCGGGTTCTGGTAGGTGTACTCGCTGAAGGCGTCGCCCGCCCCCAGGCAGGCGCCCTGGATGTCCCTGGTCCCCTCCGGGCAGGACTTGGGAAAGGCGTGCAGCACGCCCCGGTAGACGAGGAACCCGACCACCGCCGCGAGGGCGGTGGAGCCGTCCGCCTTCTTGGCCAGGCCGATCGCGAC
Source organism: Streptomyces sp. NBC_01264 (assembly GCF_026340675.1). Lineage (NCBI taxonomy): Bacteria > Bacillati > Actinomycetota > Actinomycetes > Kitasatosporales > Streptomycetaceae > Streptomyces > Streptomyces sp. NBC_01264. The sequence continues at coordinate 3,884,616 of NZ_JAPEOX010000001.1, read as the reverse complement.
GCCGATGCAGAAGAGCAGCGGCAGGCCGATGTCCGCGTTGAGCAGGGCGCCGCCGGCGGCCGCCATGACCTTGGCGACGTTCGTCCAGCCCAGGCCGTCCTTGCCGAACACGTCGTCCTGCCCGAACCGGTTCAGGATGCCCGCCGCCGGCAGCACGGCGATCGGCAGCTGGAGGCTCCGACCCATCTTCTGGAGCCCTTGGAACAAGCCGTTCCACCACTTCTGCTGTGGCACTGCTGCGGCGCTGCTCGCGCTCATCCGCGTCCTCCCTGACCGGCCCGTTTTTGGCAGTCGCGACACTTGCGGCACACTGGTGTAGACCACTTGTGTTGCTGTCGCATTTCACCCGCCCTGAGGGCAGGTTGGTGCTGATCATCATCATTCGGCAGATATAGGGCACGTGCCCTCGTAGCTGGGCCAATCGTGGGCTACCGTGACGAAGCGGACCGCCCTGGTTGGTCGGTCGGGCGACAGGCGTACACGCGCCGGCGCCGGATGTCAGTCGGACTCGTTCTTCGTAGAACTCAGGGAGAAACACATGGCCACCAAGGCTGAGAAGATCGTCGCCGGGCTCGGCGGCATCGAGAACATCGAAGAGGTCGAGGGCTGCATCACCCGCCTGCGCACCGAGGTCATCGACCCGAGCAAGGTCGACGAGGCCGCGCTGAAGGCCGCCGGCGCCCACGGCGTCGTCAAGATGGGCACCGCGATCCAGGTCGTCATCGGCACCGACGCCGACCCGATCGCCGCCGACATCGAAGACATGATGTGAGCTGAGCCCACCGGCTCGCACGCACACCCGTACACGCGCCCCCGCGCGCACCCGTACGTACGACAGGACCCCGACCGGACGCACCCGGACGGGGTCTTCTCGCAGCGACACGGGCCAGGGCCCGCACCGGCTAGGCTCGGTGCCATGTCTCGCATCGACGGCCGTACGCCCGAACAGCTCCGCCCGGTCACCATCGAACGCGGATGGAGCAAGCACGCAGAGGGCTCCGTCCTCGTCTCCTTCGGAGACACCAAGGTCTTCTGCACCGCCTCCTTCAGCGAAGGCGTCCCGCGCTGGCGCAAGGGCAGCGGCGAAGGCTGGGTCACCTCCGAGTACTCGATGCTGCCCCGCGCCACGAACACCCGCGGCGACCGCGAATCCGTACGCGGCAAGATCGGCGGGCGCACCCACGAGATCTCCCGCCTGATCGGCCGCTCGCTGCGCGCCGTCATCGACTACAAGGCCCTCGGCGAGAACACCATCGTCCTGGACTGCGACGTCCTCCAGGCCGACGGCGGCACCCGTACCGCGGCCATCACCGGCGCCTACGTGGCCCTGGCCGACGCCATCGCCTGGGGCCAGGGCAAGAAGCTCATCAAGGCCGGCCGCAAGCCCCTGACCGGCACCGTCGCCGCCGTCAGCGTCGGCATCGTCGACGGCGTCCCGCTCCTCGACCTCTGCTACGAGGAGGACGTGCGCGCGGAGACCGACATGAACGTGGTCTGCACCGGCGACGGCCGCTTCGTCGAGGTCCAGGGCACGGCCGAGGGCGAGCCCTTCGACCGCAAGGAACTCAACGCCCTCCTCGACCTGGCCGCGGGCGGCTGCGCCGACCTGGAAGCCCTCCAGCTCTCCGCCCTGGAGCTCACGCTCTAGCGCAGGCTGCGGCAACCGCGCGGCCCGTCCGCGCGTCTCTCGGGGTACGGGTGCACGGCGTCGAAGCCGTGCGCCCGTCCACGTACCCGCACGTTCGCACGCACACCATCCTCCTGGGGGCCGAAGTGAAGCCGAAGTACCGCCTGGCAGCCGTCGCCCTGACGGCAGCGCTCGCCATACCCGCGATCACCTCCTGCGACGCGATCTCCACCGCGATGGACTGCGCGAGCACGGCGGTCGCGATCACGGACGGCGCCAACGACCTCCAGCAGGCGGTCTCGCAGGCCGGCAACAGCCCGCAGGACGCGCAGAACGCGCTCAACGCGATCGAGGCCAACCTGAAGAAGGTCGGCGACCAGACGGACAACGCCGACCTGAGCAAGGCCATCTCCTCGATGAACACGGCCGTCCAGAACGTCCGCACCTCCATCGAGAGCGGCACCACGACCCCCGACGTCACCCCGGTCGCGGACGCGGCCAAGGAGATCTCGAAGGTCTGCACCCCGGGCTGAGCCCGCGTCCCGGAGGCCGGCGGGCGGCCCGGATAATGGCTGCATGACCTCCACGCAGCCCAGCCGCCTGATCCTCGCCACGCGCAACGCGGGCAAGGTCACGGAGCTCCACGACATCCTGTCCGCCGCCGGCCTGCCGCTCGAGCTGGTCGGCGCGGACGCGTACCCGGAGATCCCGGACGCCAAGGAGACCGGCGTCACCTTCGCCGAGAACGCCCTCCTCAAGGCGCACGCCCTGGCCCAGGCCACCGGCCTGCCGGCCGTCGCGGACGACTCGGGCCTTTGCGTGGACGTCCTCAACGGCGCCCCGGGCATCTTCTCGGCCCGCTGGGCCGGCGCCCACGGCGACGACGCCGCGAACCTCGCGCTCCTCCTGGCCCAACTCGGTGACATCGACTCCCCCCACCGCGGAGCCCACTTCTTCTGCGCGGCCGCCCTCGCCCTCCCCGACGGCACGGAACGCGTGGTCGAGGGCCGCCTCCTGGGCACCCTGCGCCACACCCCGGCGGGCACGGGCGGCTTCGGCTACGACCCGATCCTCCAGCCCCTCGGCGAGTCCCGAACCTGCGCGGAACTCACGGCGGCGGAAAAGAACGCCATCTCCCACCGAGGCCAGGCCTTCCGAGCCCTGGTCCCGGCGGTGCGGGAGCTGTTGGGCTGACGCGCCCCGGACAACGCCGAAGGCCCCCTACGCGGCTGCGCAGGGGGGCCTTCGTGTACGTGCGGTCGGAGGGACTCGAACCCTCAAGGGATTTCTCCCACAACTACCTAAAAGTTGCGTGTAGGCCAATTCCACCACGACCGCGACTAACCGGTCAATTCGGACATCGGGCTTGGCCGGCTGCGGCTAGTGTACGACTGCCCGGCTCTGGCGGGCGACACCATTGCGACCGCGGCCCCCGCGGCACCAGGTGTCGGTCAGCGCATGGCAGTTGGGGCGCAGGTAGCGGAGGTTTACGCGCCGGTTGTCGCGCCAGTCCCCGTTGATGTGGTCGATGTGGAGCGTGATCGGACGCCCTAGCCATTCGCCGGGGTTCCCGCAGGTCGCGCAGGTGCATGGAACTCCGACCTCCTGGAGTGCGCGGTGGAGGCGGGGTCGGTTCAGCCGGGCGGACCCCTCTGGGAGGACCTTGAGGGTGTCGGGTGTGACGGCTCTCGGTGTCACCGCTGCGCCGGATGCCCAGGGGCGCCGCTTGTTCCTCGGCAATGGTCAGCCGGGAGTTGCGGAAGTGTGTGGTGTCGATGCCGTAGGTCCGGAGCATTCTCCCGAGAGCGGATCGGGACCGGCTGTCGTCGGCCATGCCCAGTGCGCGAGCCGTACCGCGGATGCTGTCGGCGCAGGCTGCTGCTTCGGAGAGCTCGGTTGAGGTGAACGGCGGTTCGGTCACCTCGCGCCGCATGCCTGTGAAGTGGCTCGTGTCGATGCCCGCTGCCGTCATGCGCCGGACGATGTGCGACAGGGCTCCGGTGGCAGGGCGTATGCCGAGCTTGAGGGCCACCTCGCGCGGCGTGCCGGATGACTCGGCGGCCGCCGCTATCGCCTCGTCCGGGTACTTGCGCCACGGGCTGCGCTTCGTGAAGTGGCTGCTGTCGATCCCGAAGAGGGCGACTTTCTGCTGGAGCGTGCGCCGCCGCCCGCCGCTCTCCTTGAGGTGGAGTCGCCGCATGAGGTCGGCCCAGTCCTTGGAGTCGGCGACGGCAGCGGTCAGTGTGCCTCGGTCGTACGGGTCGGCCATGGTCCCCTCCGTGTCGGCCGCGCGTGCGGCCCTCGTACGGAGTAACGGACCGATAGTCGGACGGTTACGGCTGGATTCGTCCGGCAAGCAGAGCGGCCCGCACCGGGTGGGTGCGGGCCGGTCCGGGAGGAGGGGGCGGGGTCAGATGCCCAGGTCCTTGATGATCTTGGCTACGTGGCCCGTGGCCTTGACGTTGTAGAGGGCGCGTTCGACCTTGCCCTCCTCGTCGACGATCACCGTGGAGCGGATGACCCCGGTGACGGTCTTGCCGTACAGCTTCTTCTCGCCGAACGCCCCGTACGCCGTCAGGACCTCCTTCGAGGGGTCGCCGACCAGGGTGACCTTCAGGTGTTCCTGCTCGCGGAACTTCGCCAGCTTCTCCGGCTTGTCGGGCGAGACGCCGATGACGTCGTAGTCGGCCGTGGCCAGGACCGCCAGGTTGTCCGTGAAGTCGCAGGCCTGCTTCGTGCAGCCCGGCGTCAGCGCGGCCGGGTAGAAGTAGACGATGACCTTGCGGCCCTTGTGGTCGGCGAGCGAGATCGCGTTGCCGTCCGCGTCGGGCAGGGTGAAGGCGGGGGCGATGTCGCCCGGCTCAAGTCGCTCGCTCATGCTCAACAGTCTCCTCAAGAGGGGATCGGTACGGTGTCGAGACTAAGCTGCTGACTGACTGTTCATGGTGGGCTACGCCCGCCATGGGACCGACCACGACGACGGAGGCAGCGCGGTGCCGGAAGCCAGGACCCCCGCACAGATCGAGGCGGACATCGTCCGCCGCCGCGAGCAGCTCGCCGAGGCGCTCGACGAGATCGGGGTGCGCCTGCACCCCAAGACGATCGTCGGGGACGCCAAGGCGAAGGTGGTCAGCAACGTCGACCACGTCGTCGGCCGCGCGGTGGCGACGGTGAACCGTCTCGTCACCGACGCCCGCGACGGACTGCGCCACGACGACGGCGCCCCGCGCGTCGAGCGGATCGTGCCCGTGGCGCTGCTGGCGGCCGGTGTCGTGGGGCTGCTGGTGCTGTCGGCGCGACGCAAGCGCTGATGACCCGGCGGGGTGCGGGGTGGGTGCGGGCGGGTAGGTTCGGGGCGTGAGCGAGAACACCACCACCCACGACAAGCTGCCCATCCGCATGCTGCACGACCGCGTGCTCGTGAAATCCGATTCGCCGGAGGGGGAGCGCCGCTCGGGCGGCGGCATCCTGATCCCGGCGACGGCCGCCGTGGGCAAGCGGCTGGCCTGGGCCGAGGTGGTCGCGGTCGGGCAGAACGTACGGACGGTCGAGCCGGGGGACCGGGTGCTGTACGACCCCGAGGAGCGGGCCGAGGTCGAGGTGCGCGGGGCGACGTACCTGCTGATGCGGGAGCGGGACCTGCACGCCGTGGCCGCAGAGCGGCTGGAGGGGTCGGAGGACTCCACGGGGCTTTATCTCTAGATCCTGAGTGCGGGAAGGGCCGGTGACCATCGTCACCGGCCCTTTTCGTTCGGTTTTGCTACGGTGGTGGGGAACCCCCGACGAGACGCGCCGTACCGGGTGGCTGTCGCGCTGTTGCCGATGGCTGCATGACAAGACGACGCACCCCGTTCCGCTCTCGTCCCGGAGGTGTCCGTCATGGCCTGGGTTCTGCTTCTTCTCGCCGGTCTGCTCGAAGTCGGCTGGTCGATCGGCATGAAGTTCACCGAGGGGTTCACGCGGCTGTGGCCGAGCGTGTTCACGGGTGCCGGCATCGTGGCGAGCATGGTGCTGTTGTCGTACGCCGCCAAGACCCTGCCGATCGGTACCGCGTACGGCGTCTGGGTCGGTATCGGCGCTGCCGGCGCGGCGGTGCTCGGTATGGCGGTGCTGGGGGAGCCCGTCACCGCCGCCCGGATCTTCTTCATCTGTCTGCTGCTGGTCGCCGTCGTGGGGCTGAAGGCGACCTCCGGTCACTGATTTCGGCCGGTGGTGGTTCATGTCACAGGGATCCCCGGCCGGGGCGGGGGGACGGGGGGCGCGGGCCTCCCGGACCGCTCTGCCGGGGGCCGGCGGACATGCCGGAACCAGCGCCCGGCGAAGGTCGGTGCGCGGGCCCGTTCAGGGCTCCGGCACGCGTGGGCGCTACAGGTCAGACCCCCGTGGGGCGGCGAGGGTTGTAGGTGCGGACGGGAATTTTTCCGGGGGCGCGGCACCGCGGAAAACCCGGCGGGGGACGGGCCGGACGTGTGAGAGGGTTTGGCACCGCGGCGGTGATCAACAGGGCCGCGGTTTCATTCTCAGGGGGATACACATGGCTTTCGGTAAGCGTTCCGCCGTTCTGCGCGGCGTCGTCGTCGGTACGGCAGTCGCGCTCGCGGCTGCCGTCGCGGGCGGTACGGCGTTCGCCAACGGCGGTTCGGCCGACGCTGCGGCCGCGAAGGCCGCCGCCTCGCAGCGCGGCGCGCACCAGGCCGGGCAGCCGACGGCGCGGGCACTCGCCTCGGTCGAGACGCCGACCTTTCCGCTGTACGGGGTCAACAAGAAGAACTTCTCGCTGGACCTGTTCGGCCCGAACGGGACGGGTGGTTTCCAGGCCCCGTACAACGTCGACCTGGACTACTCGTACCTCACCGATTTCATTGACGTGGACAACGACAAGGACGGGTTCGGCGAGGCCTTCTGGGCCGTGCACAAGGACGGCAAGGTCCGCTACCTCTGGGAGGACGCCCAGGGCCAGATCCAGTCGAAGCAGGTCGGGACCGGGTACCAGATCTACGGTTCGACGATGCTGTCCCCGGGCAACCTCGGCGGCGGCACGTCGGCCGATCTGCTGGGTGTCGACAAGGCGGGCGTGCTCTACGAGTACCTGGCCTACCCGGACGGCCGGGTCACCTCGCGGATCAAGATCGGCGCCGGCTGGGGCCAGTACACCCAGATCGCCGGGCAGGGCGACCTGACCGGTGACGGCAAGGCCGACATCGTGGCGCGGGACGGCTCCGGGGTGCTGTGGCTCTACAAGGGCACCGGCAACTACGCGGCCCCGTTCGCGCCGCGCACGAAGATCGGTGCCGGATGGAACACCTACAACCGGCTGGTGTCGGTGGGTGACCTGACGGGCGACGGCAAGACCGACCTGGTCGCGCGGAAGTCCAACGGGGACCTCTACCGCTACTCGGGGACCGGCAGCGCTGCCGCCCCGTTCGCGAAGCCGGTGAAGATCGGCAGCGGTTACCAGGTCTACAACCTGCTGTGACCGGTCCGTAGGACATGACGGTGGCCGCCCCCGAGGAAGGGGGCGGCCACCGTCATGTCAGGGGCCCTGCGGCGTCCCGGGCCGCCGGCCGAGCGGAGGCTCTACTCCAGTAGGTCCGCCGGTGGGCGCAGGCCCTCGGTGGCGCCGCCCTGGGGGCCCGTGGTGGTGCCGTCCGTGGCGCCGTTCGTGGTGCCGCCGTCGGTCTGGCCTCCGGTGGTCTCGCCGCCGGTGGTCTGACCCCCGTTGGTCTGGCCTCTGGTGGTCTGACCCCCGTTCGTCTGACCCCCGTTGGTCTGGCCTCCCGTGGTCCGGCCTCCGTTCGTCTGGCCCCCGTTCGTCTGTCCGCCCGTCGACGGGCTCCGGGTCGGGCGGCCCGGCCGGCCCGAGGGGCGGTCGCCCGGGGTGTCCTCCTCGGACCGGCTCGGGGCCGGATCCACGGGCGGGGGCGGCGGGGGTCGGTTGGCGCCCGGCATGAGCTCCAGGTCGAAGTCCACGGGGTCGCTGTCCGCCAGGGCCGTCTTCGTGTACTGGGCCCAGATCCGGGCCGGGTAGCCGCCGCCCCCGATGCGGGCCTCGCCCAGGGCCCCGTAGAGGGGTTCCAGGGCGCCGGTGTCCGGGTCCTGGCCCATCATCGAGACGACCGTGACCAGGTCCGGGGTGTACGCCGCGAACCAGGCCGAGCGGTCCTGCTCGGCGGTGCCCGTCTTGCCCGCGGCCGGGTGGCCGGCGGCCAGGGCGGCCGTGCCGGTGCCGTTGTCCACGACGCTGACCAGCATGGACGTGGTGGTGTCGGCGGCTTCGCGGCTGACGGCCTGGGCCTTGTCGCGGGACGGGAGCGGGATGGTGTCCCCGGCCTTGGTGATCTTCTCGACGAAGGTGTACGGAGTGCGCTGGCCGTGGTCGGCGAGGGTCGCGTAGGCCTGGGTCATGTCCAGGACGCTGGCCTGCATGGTGCCCAGGGCCATGGCCGGTACCGGGGCGAAGTTCGGGGTGCTCTCGGGGATGCCGAGGGCGATGGCGGTCTGCTTGACCTTGTCGGTGCCGACGTCGACGACCATCTGGGCGAAGACGCTGTTCACGGAGAGGTCGGTGGCGGAGGTGACGGTGATGTTGCCGTAGCTGACCTGCCCCTCGTTCTCGGGGTCGAAGGGGATGCGGCTGCCGACGACGGGCCGCCTGTTGTCGCCGTTGTAGATCGTGTACGGGGTGATCGTGCGGCCGTCCTGCGTGCGGGAGTCGTTCTGCACGGCGGAGGCGAAGACGAACGGCTTGAAGGTGGAGGCGACCTGGTAGTCGTGCCGGGTGGCGTTGTTGACGAACTGCTTGGTGTAGTCGATGCCGCCGTACATGGCGACGACCTTGCCGTTGTCCGGGTCGATGGAGACGGCCCCGGTGCGTACGACGCGGTCCGCCTTGCGCTTGCCGGGGTCGAGCTTGCTGACCATCTTGTCGTTGACGGCGTCGACCATGGCGGTCTGACGGGTCTTGTCGATGGTCGTGCTGATGCGGTAGCCGCCCTCGGCGAAGGTCTTGTCGTCGAGGATCTTGTTCTCGACGATGTACTCCTTGATGGCTTCGACGAGGTAGCCGCGCTGTCCGGAGAGGCCGGCGGCCGGGCGGACCTTGCCGGGTTCGGGGAACTGGGTGGCGGCGCGTTCGGCGGGCGTCATCCAGCCCTTCTTGACCATGCCGTCGAGCACGTAGTTCCAGCGGGCGAGGGCGCGGCCGCGGCCCTGGGGGTGGGCGACGACGTCGAAGGCGCTGGGGGAGTTGAGGAGGGTGGCGAGGTAGGCGCCCTCGGCGGTGGTGAGCTTGCCGACGTCCTTGCCGTAGTAGGCCTGGGCGGCTGCCTGGATGCCGTAGGCGTTGCGGCCGAAGTAGCTGGTGTTCAGGTACCCCTCGAGGATGTAGTTCTTCGACTTCTCGCGACCGAGTTTGATCGCGATGAAGAACTCCTTCACCTTCCGCTTGATCGTTTGCTCCTGGCCCAGGTAGTAGTTCTTGACGTACTGCTGGGTGATGGTCGATCCGGACTGGGTGCCCTTGCCGGTCGCGGTGTTCCAGGCGGCGCGCAGCATCGCCGCGGGGTCCACCGCCCGTTCGGAGTGGAAGTCGCGGTCCTCGGCGGCCAGTACGGCCTCCTGGACGGTCAGGGGGACCTGGGAGAGCGGCACGTTGACGCGGTTGACCTCGCCGTCGCGGGCGAGCTGGGTGCCGTCGGTGTACAGATAGACGTTGGACTGCGCCGTGGCGGCCGCGTTGGCGGGCGGGATGTGGACCAGCAGGTAGCCGGCCACGAGGGCGCCGCCGATGAGCAGGGCGAGCAGGAGGCAGGCGCCCAGGACCATGCGCCAGGTCGGGAGGAGCCGGCGCCAGCCGGTGCGCTTGCGCTTGGCCTTCTTCGCCGCCTTCGCCCGCTGCTTCTCCGCCCTCTTGGCCTCCTTGGCGTTCTTGGGCGGCGCCGGCGGCCCGGACGGCGGGGGCGCGGCGGAGCCCGGAGCGGGCTGTCCGTCGGGGGTGTCGGGATCGCGAGGCGTCCAGCCGGGCGGGGGTGACGGGTCGCTCATCTCCGGGACTCCTCGGCGCCGTACGAAATATCCACATCTGTACCTCATGCTGTCTACCCGATGGCCGTCGCTTCCGCTCCGGACGGGCGTAATTCGTTCGCGTGGATCGCCCCTCCGCACTAAGCTCGCGCGCTTTGGCCGACGTAGGAACGACGCAGCAACGACCTGGGAAACGGAGGGGATGAGGTGCGCCAGCCGGTAGTGGGACGAGCCGGGCTCTACGGGGCGGTCGCGGCAGGGGGCTTTCGCAGGTACGCCACCTACGGGACGGCCACCGCGGCCGGGGTGTTCACCAACACCGTGTTCGGTTTCATCCTCGCCTACACGTACATCGCGCTCTGGGACGAGCGGCCGGGGCTCGGCGGCTACGACCAGTCCGAGGCCCTGACGTTCATGTGGGTCAGTCAGGCCCTGCTCGCCGCCGGGGCGCTGATCGGCGGCGGCTTCCAGGAGGAGTTCCAAGAACGCGTCCGTACGGGTGACATCGCCGTCGACCTGTACCGTCCGGCCGATCTCCAGGCCTGGTGGCTCGCGGGTGATCTGGGTCGGGCGGGGTTTCAGCTGCTGGGCCGTGGCGTAGTACCGCTGGTGATCGGCGGGCTCGCCTTCCAGCTGGCGCTGCCGACGGCTCCGCTGCGCTGGCTGCTCTTCCTGGTCTCGGTGCTTCTGGGGCTCGTGGTGAGCTTCGCGCTGCGCTACCTGCTGGGGCTGGCGGCCTTCTGGCTGATGGACGGGGCCGGGATCAACATGATGGCCACGGTCGTCTCCATCTTCTTCTCCGGGATGCTGCTGCCGCTGACCGTGTTCCCGGGCGGCTTCGGGGAGTTCGTCCGCGTCCTGCCCTGGGCGGCGATGCTCCAGGTGCCGGTGGACGTACTGCTCGGCGGGAGTGGCGCGGGTGGCGGGGCCGCGCGTACGGCGGGGGCGCTGGGGTTCCAGGCCGCGTGGGCGGTGGCTCTGCTCGGGCTGGGCCGGCTGGTGCAGTCGGCCGCGACGCGGAAGGTGGTGGTCCAGGGTGGCTGAGCGGGTGGCGGAGGACGGGGCGGTCGCGGCGGGCGGGGCGAGTGCGGAGGGCGGGGCGAAGGCGGGCGGGGCCGGGCCGAGGGCGCCGGCCGAACGGCCCGCGGGGCACGGACTCCTCGTCCCGCGGCGCAGCCGGGTGCTGGAAGGGCTGCGCGGCTACGGGCTGATCGCCGCGATGTGGATCCGGTCGACGATGACGTACCGCACCTCCTTCCTCCTCTCCACCTTCGGCAACGCGGCCATCACCCTCCTCGACTTCGTCGCGATCATGATCATGTTCTCGCACGTGGACGAGCTGGGCGGCTTCACGCTGCCCGAGATCGCCCTGCTGTACGGGTCCTGCTCGGCCTCCCTGGGCCTGGCCGACCTGCTGCTCGGCAACACCGACCGGATCGGCACCCGGATCCGCGACGGCTCCCTCGACACCATGCTGGTGCGCCCGGTCCCGGTGCTCGCCCAAGTCGCCGCGGACCGCTTCGCGCTGCGCCGGCTGGGGCGGATCGGGCAGGGGATCGCGGTGCTGGGGTGGGCGGTCTCGGAGCTGGACCAGTTGCACTGGACGGTCGGGAAGGCGCTGATGGTGCCGGTGATGATCACCGCCGGGGCGGCGATCTTCGGCGCGGTGATGGTGGGCGGCGCGGCCTTCCAGTTCATCGCCGGGGACGCCGCGGAGGTGCAGAACAGCTTCACCTACGGCGGCTGCACCATGCTCCAGTACCCGCCGACCGTCTTCGCGAAGGACCTGCTGCGCGGGGTCACCTTCATCGTGCCGCTCGCCTTCGTCAACTGGCTGCCCGCGCTGTACGTGCTGGGCCGGCCCGATCCGCTGGGGCTGCCGGGGTGGGTGGCGTTCGCGAGCCCGCTGGTGGCCTTCGTGGTGTTCCTCCCCGCGTCGCTGGCCTGGCGCGCGGGGGTCCGTTCGTACCGCAGTACGGGGAGCTAGTCGTGTCGGATGCGCTGATTTCACTGCACGAGGTCGAGAAGGTCTTCGACGTACGGCGCCGGGTGGGTCTGGTGCGCCGGGAGAAGCGGCAGGTCAGGGCCGTGGACGGGATCGGCTTCGAGGTGGCCCGGGGCGAGATGGTCGGCTACATCGGGCCCAACGGCGCCGGCAAGTCGACCACCATCAAGATGCTGACCGGCATCCTCACCCCGAGCGGCGGCCGGCTGCGGGTCGCCGGCATCGACCCGGCGCGGGAGCGGATGCGCCTCGCGCACCGGATCGGCGTGGTGTTCGGGCAGCGCACCACGCTGTGGTGGGACCTTCCGCTGAAGGACTCGTACGCGCTGATGCGCAGGATGTACCGGATCCCGCCGGCGCGGTTCGCCGAGAACCTGGAGCGCTGCGTGGACCGGCTCGACCTCGCCGAGCTGCTCGACGTACCCGTACGGCAGCTGTCGCTGGGGCAGCGGATGCGCGGGGACATCGCGGCGGCGCTGCTGCACGATCCCGACGTGCTCTACCTGGACGAGCCGACGATCGGGCTGGACGTGGTGAGCAAGGCGAGCGTACGGGCCTTCCTGCGGCAGCTGAACGAGGAACTCGGCACCACGGTGCTGCTGACCACCCACGACCTCCAGGACATCGAGCAGCTGTGCGAACGGGTGATGGTGATCGACCACGGGCGGTTGGTGTACGACGGCTCGCTGGGCGGACTGCACACGGCGGGCGGTGAGGACGGCGCGGCGGTGAGCGAGCGGACGCTGGTGGTGGACCTGGAGCGGGAGCTCCCGCCGATCGAGGTGGCGGGGGCGCGCGTGGTGAAGGTGGAGGGCGCGCGGCAGTGGCTGGCGTTCCCGGCGCGCGCCTCGGCGGCTCCGCTGGTGGCGGCGGTGGCGGCGGAGTATCCGCTGCTGGACCTGTCGGTGCGGGAGCCGGACATCGAGGACGTGATCGCGCGGATGTACGCGGGGCGGGGGTAGGGCGGGGCGGGGTTAGCGGGTGCGATGAGGTACGGGGCGGGGCCGGGTTAAATCAGGGACAACCCTGAGCCGGAGCGGGGTTCGGGCCGTACCGCTCTCCGGGGTGACTGCATAGGCTGGTCCGTATGAGTGATGAGCGGCCGGAGAAGCCGTTGCCCGAGAAGCCGCTGTCGCTGTCGCCGTCGCTGCCCGAGCTGAGGGCCTCCGACGCCGACCGGGAGCGGGTGGTGGACCGGCTGCGGGACGCCGTCGCCGAGGGCCGGCTCGACATGGACGAGTTCGAGGAGCGGCTGGACGCGGCCTACCGGTCCCGTACGTACGCGGAGCTCGAACCGCTGACGCGGGACCTGCCCGCGCCCGGCGCGACGGCCCCGATCGCGGCCGCCCCGGTGGGCCCGGTCGGGCTGACGAAGGCGGCGCCGGCGGGATCGGAGGCCGCCTGGCCGGCCCGGATCGTGGGCGGACGAGGGCCTGCGGGCGGCCCGGCCATGGCCGTGGCGGTCATGTCGGGCTTCCAGCGCAAGGGCAACTGGACCGTGCCCGCGCGGTTCCACGCGGTGGCGTTCTGGGGCGGCGGTGAGATCGACCTGCGCGAGGCCAACTTCGCGGAGCGGGAGGTGGTGATCAACTGCGTCGCCATCATGGGCGGCATCCAGATCATCGTGCCGCCGGGCACCGAGGTCGACGTACGCGGCATCGGTGTGATGGGCGGCTTCGACCAGCGCGACAGCCCCGGCCCGGTCGAGCCGGGGGCTCCGCGGGTGGTCGTGACGGGCCTCGCCTTCTGGGGCGGGGTCGAGGTGAAGGTGAAAGCGCCGAAGCAGCGGGCGGTCACGAAGTCGAAGCCGCGCAAGGAGCTGTAGGGCGGGGCGGGCGGGGAGGTCCACAGACGGGGGACCAGTACGGCGCGCCGGGAACTCCCCGGGCGCCCCGGGAGTCGGATGCTATGCGGACGAAACCGTCGCCCGGGGGAAGGCAGGAGCACGTGGAGCAGGGCAGCACGACGGCTACGGAGGAGGCCGCGGCTTCGTCGCCTTCGTCGGCGAAGCCGTCGAACTCGTCGAACTCGTCGAACGGGGTCACGGCACGCGGCGGGTTCGTGTTCAGCGAGGCCGACGAGGAGCGTCGGCGCGGCGTCCGCCGGATGAAGCGGACCGCCACCGGCCTGCTGGTCCTGGTCGCGTTGATCTACGTAGCGGCGAAGTGGGCGGAGCACACGGGCGCGGGCGGCTGGGCCGGGTACGTCGCGGCCGGGGCCGAGGCGGGCATGGTCGGCGCGCTCGCGGACTGGTTCGCCGTCACCGCGCTCTTCCGGCGGCCGCTCGGGCTGCCCATCCCGCACACCGCGATCATCCCGACGAAGAAGGACCAGCTCGGGGTCTCGCTCGGGGAGTTCGTCGGGGAGAACTTCCTCTCCGCCGACGTCGTGCGTACGAGACTGCACGCGCTGGGCATCGGCGGCCGGCTCGGCGCCTGGCTGGCCGAGCCCGCGCACGCCGACCGGGTCACGGCGGAGCTGGCCACGGCCCTGCGCGGGGCGCTGACCGTCCTGCGGGACTCCGACGTGCAGGCCGTCGTGGGTGAGGCGATCACGCGGCGGGCGGAGACGGCGGAGATCGCGCCGGGGATCGGCAAGGCGCTGGAGAAGGTCGTCGCGGACGGCGGGCACCGCCGGGTCGTGGACCTGGTGTGCGCGCGGGCGTACGACTGGCTGGTCACCCACGCCGAGTCGGTCGAGGCGGCGGTGCAGGGCGGGGCGCCGGGCTGGACCCCGAGGTTCGTGGACCGGAAGATCGGCGACCGCGTCTACAAGGAACTGCTCCGCTTCGTCCAGGAGATGCGGGACATGCCGGAGCACCCGGCGCGCGGGGCGGTGGACCGTTTCCTCGCGGACTTCGCGGCGGACCTCCAGTCGGACACAGAGACGCGGGCGCGGGTGGAGCGCCTGAAGTCGGAGATCCTGCAGCGGGAGGAGATCCAGGACGTGATCGCCTCCACCTGGACGGCGGTCCGCTCGATGATCATCTCGGCGGCGGAGGACGAACGCAGTGCGCTGCGCCTGCGGGTCCGTTCCTCACTGATGTCCCTGGGCGCCCGACTGGCCACGGACGGCCGCCTCCAGGACAAGGTGGAGGGCTGGATCGAGGGCGCGGTGGTGTACGTGGTCACCACCTACCGTACGGAGATCACCTCGCTGATCACGGACACGGTGGCGGGCTGGGACGCGGAGCACACCTCGCGCAAGATCGAGGCCCACATCGGACGCGACCTCCAGTTCATCCGCATCAACGGCACGGTGGTCGGAGCCTTGGCGGGCCTGCTGATCTACACGGTGTCACGGGCCTTCGGGGCGTAGAGGGCGGGTTCCGGTGCTGGCACTGGCACTGAAACTCGTACCGGTACCGGTACCGGTACCGGCGCTACGGCTCGGAGCGCCGACGCGCGAGATGGACGGTGAGGTCAGCGGCGATCTCGACCCTCGCCGGCAGCACCCGCGTGATCTGGCGGAACACCCGCTCCCTCGCCACGGCGGGCAGGATGAGATAGGCCGAGACGGTGGAGAGGTAGCCGATGTAGTCGTCCGAGCTCATCGTCAGGCGGCGGTCGATCACGGCCTGCCGAACACCGCTGAACCAGGGGGACCGCCGGAGCTCCGTCCCCGGCCACTGCATGGCAGATCCGGGTGGCGTCCCGTCCGGGGACGGAATCTCGTCGCTCTCCAGGAACGGTGCCCGCGCCGCACGAACGAGTTCCTCCACCTCCGGGTCTGCCAGCCGGACCGGGCCGCCGAACGAGGCGAACACGCCGCCGGGCTCCAGCAGGGAGGCCACCCGGGCCCAGCGGCCTTCGGGGTCGGTCCAGTGCAGCGCCGCCGCCGCGTAGACCATCGCGTACCGCTGCCCGTCCGGTCGCAACGCCTCGAAGGTGGCCCGGACGGTCCTGACGCTTGCCGGTACGTGCTCGCGCAGCTCGGCGAGCATGGCCGCGTCCGGCTCGGTCGCGGTGACCGAGACACCCCGTCCGGCGAAGAGCCGGGTCGCTTTGCCGGTCCCGGCCCCGATTTCGAGGGCGGTCGGGACCGGCCGGGCGGCGTACTCCATCACCAGGTCGAAGAGTTCCACGGGATACCCGGGTCGGAACCGTTCGTAGGCCTCGGCCATCGCTCCGAAGCTCAGTGCGCGATCAGGCATACGGGGATCCTGGCATGCCCGCCACGGCGCCGGGTCCGGACCGGGGCCGGGCCCGGCGCCGTGGCGGGGTCCCGGGCGGGGTCCCGGGCGGGGAGTCAGCCCCGGTCGGCGACGACCCAGGACGCGGCGGCCACGACACTCGCGGCGCCGATGACCGCCGGCCAGGCGCCGACCTTCTTCGCCAGCGGGTGCGCACCGGCGAAGCCGGCAAGGTACAGCGCACCGAGCCCGGCCGCGGCCGGAGCGCCGCCGCGCTTGTGCCACTCCCGCCCGGCCACGACGCCCGCGGCACCGAGCACGACACCGCCGAGCGGCCGCTTCTTGGTCCACCGCGCGACGGCGTAACCCCCGACCAGACCGGCGGCCGCCACTACAGAGCTCGGTACCCGTGCCATGCTGTCCAACTCCCTCACCTCATCGGTTCATCGGTTCATACGCGCACGCTTGTTCACCCCCGAGGCTAACCGGGCCGCTTGACCACCCGCCGGGCCCCCACCGCTCCCAACACCAGTACGGCGCCGCCGATCACCGGATCCGGCACGGCGTCCCGCACACCGCGCGGCAGCACCGCCACCACGCCCAACACGAGCAGAAACGCGAGCCCGCACCCGCCGACGGCCCGAAGGAGTCTGTCCACGTGCTGCTCAACGCGGCCGCCCGGCCGCCCGACACGGACCGCGCCGAGGGGATTTGTCGCACACTCGCCGGATCCGCGCGATGTCTGCTGAGGGAACCCGATGGGCATAAATTCAATCTCCCACCCAAAGGGGCAAACCACCCCGGTCCCACCCGCCCGCCCCACCCCACCCCACCCACATCAGGAGCCAGGACATCGTGATCTGCTACGGACAGTCCGTCCTCGACCTCGCGGACGAGCTGGTCGACGCCTACGCCGACGTCTTCTCCGCCCCGCCGTGGAACGAAGACGAAGAAACCATTCGCCAGTTCGCCACCCGCCTCCCGGCCGACGCCCGGCGCCGTGGCTTCCGTACGGCCTTCATCCAGTCCGCCACCGGCATCGACGGCTTCGCCACGGGCTGGATCACCCCGGCGGCCTTCCCGAAGAACCGGGCGTACGCCCAGGTCGCGGCGCAGCTCGGCTCGGCCCGGGTGAAGGAACTCCTCACCGGGGCGCTGGAGATAGACGAACTCGCGGTACGCCCCTACGCGCGCGGTCGCGGCACCGCCCGGGACCTCCTCGCGGAGATCACCACCGACGCCCCGGACCGCCGCGCCTGGCTCCTGACCAGCCGCCTGGCCAAGAACACGGTGGCCACGTACCGCCGCCTGGGCTGGCACGAGGTCACCCCCCTCCCCGGCACGGAGACGGGCGTCATCGTCTTCCTGTCCCCGGACCACCCGAACCGAGCGGCGTAGCGGGGCGGCCCTCCCGAGCCTCGCCCGGATGGCCCCGCCCGCCGGGGACCGGCACTACTCGCCTCCGGAGGGCGACTGCCGAGAGCTGCCCCCTGCCTTCGCGGGGCGCGCGAACACGTCCGAAGACGGAACACACGTCACCCCCACCTGTCCGCCCGCCCCTTCGGCCGGACCCGGGGAGACCCGGGCCCGGGCCGCCCCACCCCCGCCCGCGACGAGAGCGGCAGCCGACGCCCTCCTCGCCCCGGCGGACGGACCCGTCAGCCGCCCCCGGACCGCGGAGTCCCTGCGCATCCGCACCGGCGAACTCCCCCGCCCTACGCGCCGCGAAGCGCCGCCGAACGGCGCGGGACATGCCCAGATCGGCGCCCGAGGCAGTCTCGAAAGATCGCCCGGCGGGGCATCCAACCCACATGGGCGGGGCATACCGCGCCCATGAACCCCACCCCACACGCCACCCACCCGCACCCCCCAACCCACGCGACCCCCGCCTCGCCCCCGGCGTGCGCCACACGTCCGGCGGCCGCGGTGCCCGTCACGCCCCAGACCCACGCGTCACCTGCCACACGTCCGGTGCCCGCCACGCATGCGGTTCACGCGGCGCCCGTGCCCCGCCCGGCGCTGTCCAGGCCCGTCACACGGTCCGGCCAGACCTCCCGTGCCGCCCCCAATCCCACCCCCGCTGCCACTCCCACCCGTACTCCTCACCCCACCCCCAACCCAAATCCCACGGCCCGCCGCCAGCTCAACCTCGCCACGCGCCACCAACTCACCACCACCGCCGGCATCCCACCCGGCACGATCACCTCCCGCACCCGCCCCGGCGGCCCCTGGCAGCGCCTGCTGCCCCGGGTCTACCTCCTCCAGACCGGCCCCCCGGACCAGCGTCAACGCGCCCTCGCCGCCGTCCTCTACGCCGCCGAGCCCGGCTCCGACCCGCTCTCCGGCGACACCGCCGCCCTCACCGGCGGCGCGGCCCTCGCCCTGCTCGGGATCCGCGAAGCCCCGTACACGCCGACCGACGTCCTGATCCGCGCCCCGCGCAAGCTCGCCGGGCCCCCGGAGGTGCGCCCGTACCCCACCACCCGCTGGCCGCGCACCATCACCGTCTCGGGCATCCCGAGCACCCGCCCGGTGCGCGCGGCCGCGGACTTCGCGGCCCGGAGCGATCAGCCGGCGGACCAGATCCGCTCGGTCCTCGCCCACGTGGTCCAGTCGGGGTGGTGCCACCCACAGGACCTGCACACCGAACTCCGCGCCGCTCGCCTCCTGACCCGCCCCGCCATCCGCGCGGCAGCAGCGGAACTCCTCGCCGGAGTCCGCTCGGTGGCCGAGGCACAGGCCCGCGACGTCCTCTCCGCCACGGACCTTCCGACCCCCCTCTGGAACGCGCGCCTCCACACCCCGGAGGGCACGTTCCTGGCGAGCCCGGACGCCTACTGGCCCGACGAGGGCGTAGCCCTGGAGATCGACTCGGCGGAGTACCACTACACCCGCGACTCCTGGCACGCCACCCTCCACCGCCGCCTCCGCCTGGAGTCCCACGGCATCCTGGTGGTCAGCGCCACCCCCTCGATGATCAGAGACACCCCGTCGGAAGTCATCGCAGCCCTCCGCACCCTCCTCACCCTGACCACCACCCGCCCCACCCCACCCACAGCCCTGGCCCGCGGCCACCAGCAACTGGCGCTGTTCCGAGGAAGTCCTTAACTGGTCTTTTGCCTCTCTGTCCACGTCGGGTTCGCCTGTAACGAAATTTGGCCAGAGATAACCAGCCTGTGATCGATCGGGATTGACTGGTGTTGATCTTTGCGTAGCGTTTCGGCATGACGATGCGAGATCTGCTCTTCGAAATTGCGCAGAAGTACGATCAGACAGCAAGCACAAAGGAGCACGTTCCCGGCCAGAAGGTGCTTCGGAAGGTCGCCGGTCGCACCGACCTTGGGGTGCTGGACGGCTGGGAAGCCGAAGGCTACGGAGGGAAGGGGACTGCGGCCCATTCGCCTTGGGTTGGGGTATTCGATCCAAACATCAACCGCAATCCCAAGGCCGGTCTGTACCTTGCGTACATCTTCAGCACGGATCTGAAGACGGTGACGTTGACCCTCCAGCAGGGGGTCACGGATCTGGAGGAGAAAATCCGTGAGAGAAGGGTCCTCCTCAGCCATCTTGAGCGGCAGGCGGATCGTCTCTTCACGGCTCTGCCGGCGAAGCTGGCCGAGGAGTGGAACTACCATCCGTCCTTCGGTTCGCAGGAGCGTCCGGAAGCGTACGAGGCCGCCAGCGTGGTGGCTCGCCCGTACGAGATCAGCAACCTTCCTGCGGAGGAAAAACTCCAGCAGGACCTTCGCGTGGCCGAGCGCCTGCTGAGGAGCGCGGCCACGGCGGAGGAAGCGCTGCGTGCAGAAGACGAGGGCGAGCCGGGGCCTGCCCGGCCGAAGCGCAAGCGGAAGGCCGGGGCAGCTCCGGCGGTCGGGTTCAAGCCGGGCAATAGCTCGGCCTACCGGGTGGCCATCGCGGCTCACGAGCAGCTGAAGAGCCGCAAGCACGAGCTGCTGATCCAGGAGTTCGCCACCCACATCGCCGAGCGGAACTACAAGGCGAGGAACCAGAACATCCATCCCAAGGATCTGACGCTCCATCCGGCCGATGCGGCTGCGGGCGATGCCGGAGTGGCTGATCCCCAGGAGTGGCTCGTCGAAGCCAAAGTGCTGCGGAACGGCGACGCTGCTGCTGCCGTCCGCGCGGCCGTTGGTCAGCTCAAGGAGTACAGCTACTTCCTCTACGGAGAGAAGGGGCTGAAAGCCCCCCACCTCATCGCTCTCTTCTCCGAGGACATCGGTGTGTTCGCGTCGTACCTGGAAGCCGAAGGCATCGCCGCGATCTGGCAGACCAGCGATGGCTGGGACGGGACCGTCACCGCTGTTGCCTGGGGCATGGTCGGCTGATCAGGCAGCGCTATTTCCGTGGCACTCCCCGTAAGGCCGTCCTGATGTGCACCAGCAGGCCGTGGTGCGCGTCGGGGGCCAGGGGGTGGCCTTGCCTCGGGCGGCCAGGGTGGTGGCGTATTCCGCCAGGAGGGACGGGGAGGACGGGGAGGTCTTCTCCGAGGCGGCGAAGGCTTCGTAGGAGGGGACGCTGGCCGTGACGATGCCCAGGTTCGTGGTGCCCGAGGCGGCCAGGGTGCGGAGGGAGGCTTCTACCTGGGCCAGGTGGGCGTCGTGGGAGGGGTACTCCGCCGAGAGGGTGGGGTACGAGGTGAGGAGTTCCGCCAGTTCGCGGGCCGGCCAGTGGAGGATGGCCACCGGGAAGGGGCGGGAGAGCGCGGCGCGGCGGTCGCCCAGTTCGGCGCGCAGGCGGGCGATCTCGGCGCGGAGTTCGGCGGGGTCGTCGGAGCCGAGGGCCCAGATGCGCTTGGGGTCGTGGAGCTCGTCCAGCGGGATCGGGCCGATGTGGCGGGTGTCCGCGACCATGTCCCAGTCGTCGTGGGGGAGCCCGAGGAGGCGGCGTACGCGGTGGCGGCCCGTGAGGAGCGCGGTCGTGGCCGGGGTGAGGGGGGTGTTGTCCGGGGCCAGGAGGGTGGCCGCCTCGGTGAAGCACTCGTGGGAGGCCTCGAGTTCGTCGTGGGCTTCCAGGGCTTCGGCGATGACCTCCCAGGGGGCGGGGTCCGCGGGGGCTGCCGCCCGGATGCCCTGGATGAGGGCGCGGGCCTCGGGCTCGTGGCCGTACTCCCAGAGGTTGGCCGCCTGGAGGGCCTTGATGAGGGACGGATCGTCCGTCGAGTCCGAGGCCAGGAGTTGGTCGTAGAGGGCGCTCGCCCGTTCGCGTTCGTCGGCCAGTTCGAGGTGGGCCGCGGCCTGGAGGAGCAACGGCTCCTGGTCCTCGGGGTAGCGGGTCGCCGTGCGGATGAGGCGCTCGGCTTCGGCGATGTGCTCGGCAGGCGTGTCGGGGCGCATGGTTTGCAGCGTACTGCCGCTGGTCAGTTGAGGGGGGAGGACTTAGTGTGCCGCCCGTGCGAGATCGCGTGCGGGTCGTGGTGCAGGGCAAGGGGCGGCGGTCGCGCCGGGCCGGCATCGCGGGTGCGCTGTGGGCGGTCGGTGAACTGGCCGTCACCGTAGGTGTGGTGGTGATGTTGCTGGTGGTGCACCAGGTGTGGTGGACCAACCGGCAGGCGCTGAGTGCCGCGCACGAGATGGTGAGGGAGCTGGAGGCGGGCGGGTGGGCCTCCGTGCCGGAGGGCGAGGGGGAGGCGGATCCCGCCCCCGATGTTTCCCTGGAGCCGTCCGGCGAGCCCGAAGGGTCCTCGGGCGAGGTGTCGGGGAACTTCGGGCCGCGCGCCGCCAAGCCGCCGCCCCGGGAGGGTGCGTACGGGATCCTGCGCATTCCGCGTCTCGGTGTCGCCGTGCCCGTCGCACAGGGTGTGGACAAGCGGTCCGTGCTCGACAAGGGGTACGCCGGACACTATGCCGGGACCGCGCAGCCCGGGGCCGAGGGGAACTTCGCGGTCGCCGGGCACCGCAACACGCACGGGGAGCCCTTCCGTTACATCAACCGGCTCAGGGCCGGGGACGAGCTGATCGTGGACGTGCGCGGGAAGAGGTACGTGTACCTGGTCGGGCAGACGCTGGCGGAGACGACCGAGCGCGACACCGGGGTGATCGCGCCCGTCCCGCGCAGCATCGTCAGGCCGGGGGCCGGGTACAGCGAGCCCGGTGCGTACATCACGCTGACGACCTGCACGCCCGAGTACAGCTCCAAGTACCGGCTCGTGGTGTGGGGGACCCTCAAGCGCTGACGCGTGGGCGGGGGGCGGGGCCTTAGGGTGGGGCGGTGCGTCGGAAATGGGTGAAACGTCCTCAGTTGGTGTGGCTCGCCGTGCCGTTCGTCTTCTTCGTCGGGGCCCTGCCCCTCGCGAACCGGGTGGAGCCGGCGCCGGGCGGCGTACCGTTCCTGCTCCTCTGGTTCATCGGGGCGACCCTGCTGACCCCGCTGGCGGTCTGGCTGACCTGGCGCGGTGATCACCGGTGAGCCCGGTGGCCGTGGCGACCACCGTCTTCGGCGTGTTCATGGTGGCCACCGTCGCGCTCGGTCTGCTCGCGGTGCGCGGGCGCGGCGGGCGGGGTGGGCGGGGCGGTGGCGGCGGCGGGCTCGCCGAGTGGTCGGTGGGCGGGCGCTCGCTGGGCACCGTCTTCATCTGGGTCCTGATGGCGGGCGAGGGGTACACGAGCTTCAGCTACCTCGGCGCGGCCGGCTGGGGCTACAACTACGGCGCCCCCGTGATGTACGTGGTCGCGTACATGTCCTGCGGCTACGCGGTCGGTTACGTCGTCGGCCCCATGCTGTGGGACTACGCGCGCCGGCACGGGCTGGTCGGGATCGCCGACATGGTGAGCCACCGGTACGGGCGCCCCTGGCTCGGCGCCGCGGTCGCGGTGCTCGCGACCGTCTTCCTGCTCCCCTACATCCAGCTCCAGATCACCGGCATGGGTGTGGTCGTCTCGACCGTCACCTACGGCGCGGTGTCCCTGGAATGGGCCTACTTCATCGCCTTCGCCGTCACCACCGGCTTCGTCGTGGTCAGCGGGCTGCGCGGCAGCGCGTGGGTGTCCGTACTGAAGGACGTGCTGGTCATCGGCACCCTCGGCTTCCTCGCCGTCTACGTGCCCCTGCACTACTTCGGCGGCTACGGGGAACTCTTCGAGCGGCTCACGGCCGAACGCCCGCAGTGGCTGACGCTTCCCGGCGCCAGTAGCGGCGAGGGCGGCCGGGGCGGGCTGGGGGTGGGGTGGTTCGCCTCCACGACCGTGCTGAACGCGCTGACCGTCGTCATCTTCCCGACCACCGTGGCGGGCTACCTGGGCGCGCGGAACGCCGACGCGCTGCGGCGCAACGCCATCCTGCTGCCCGCCTACAACGTGCTGCTCTTCGTGCCGATGCTGCTGGGCATGGCGGCGCTGTTCGTCGTACCGGGGCTGACGGGCGCGGAGTCCAACCTCGCGCTGTTCAAGCTGGTCGTGGACTCCCTGCCGGCGTGGGCGGTGGGGGTGATCGGGGCGGCGGCGGCGCTGTCGTCGATCGTTCCGATGGCGGTGTTCATGCTGGTCATCGGCACGATGTGGGGGCGCAGCGTGCTCTCGTTCCTGCCGCGCTGGAGTTCGGGCGAGCGGCAGAAGCTCGCCTCGCAGGTGGTCGTGGTGGCGGCCGGGACGATCGCGCTGGTGATGACGTACACGGCGCCGAACACGCTGGTCAGGCTCTCGCTCGTGTCCTACGAGGGCATGGCGCAACTGGTGCCGATGCTGCTGCTGGGTCTGGTATGGCGCCGGCTCACGACGGCGGCCGCGGTGTGCGGGCTCGCCGCGGGGGTCGCGGTGGTGTGCGGGCTGGTCTTCACGGACAACGACCCGGTGTGGGGGGTGAACGCCGGGATGATCGCCCTCGCGGTGAACCTGGCGATCGCGCTGACGGTGACCTGGCTCGGCCCGAAGGAGCGGGTGGGCAGCGGGGCGGGGGACCCCCGGCCGGACGAGGACGTGCTGGCGCGCGATCCGCTGCCCGGGGCGGGGGCGGGGGCGGGAGCCGGGGCCGGGGATCAAAACGATGCCCCGTCCGTTGTCAGTGCGCACGGTTAGTATCGAGTGCGAGTGCGAGTGCGAGTCGCCGATCTCCTACGGGAGTTCGTGCGCGGGAGCGGGAGGGGGTGGTTCGTGTGGCAGAGCACAGCGGGCTTCGCCCCGTGCGGTTCACCGCGTCGTCCGCGCGCCTCGTGGCCCTGGCCCTGTTGACCTCGCTGACCTCCCTCCTGCTGCTCGGCGGGTTCCTCGGGCTGTTCGCCGGGGAGGGCGGGCTCGGCGCTGTCGTGGTGGTCCTGGCGGCGACCGTCGCCGTGGGTGCCTCGGCCCTGGCCGCCCGGCTGGTGCGGCCGGTGCCGCCGCACCGAATACGTACCGCGATCCGTGATCGCGAGCAGCGCACGGCGTTCTTGCCGCAGCGCGATCCCGACGCTTCGGGCCGGTCGCGGCCCAGGGCGCCCGGCCGTCTCCTTCCGACGGCCGCGTAGGGGCGCGCAGCTCCTTCCTCCCGATCACTTCTGATCGACTCACCTTGCCGCCCCTCGCGGGTCGTCACGCCGAAACGCATCTCTTTCGACGTTCGACGAGTCCCTTCGGAGGGCCCACGTGTCCGTTTTCATCGATCTTGTTGCTGTGCTGGGCCGGTTCCTGGAGCCGGTGCTGGCCGAGTCCGCGACCGCTGCCGCGATCGTGCTGTTCACCGTGCTCGTGCGGCTCGCGCTGCACCCGCTGAGCCGGGCCGCCTTCCGCGGGGCGACCCCGGTGGCGGGCATCCTGCCGGTGCTGCTCCAACTGCCGGTGTTCTTCCTGATGTACCGGGCGTTCTCCTCGGCGGAGATCGGCGGGGCCGCCAACGAGCTGCTCGGCCACCGGTTGTTCGCCGCGCCGCTCGGGGACCGGTGGGGCGAGGCGCTCGGGGAGGGAGGCTTCTTCGGCGAGCAGGGGCTCGTGTTCCTCGGGCTGTTCGCGGTCGTCGCGGTGGTGGCCGCGTGGAGTGCGGCGCGCGGGCGCAAGGCGGCGGCGCTGATGGCTGCCGCCGGTGGGGCCAAGGCCGGTGGGGCCAAGGCCGGCGGGGCGAAGGTTCGTAAGGCCTCGGGGGTCGGGGGAGGCGGGGCGGTCGCCGGGCTGACCGCCGAGCAGCAGGAGGTCATGCGCAAGGTGGGCGGCGTACTGCCCCTGCTGTCCTTCGGGACGCTGATCACGGCCGCGCTGGTGCCGCTCGCGGCCGGGTTGTACCTGGTCACCACCACCGCGTGGTCGGTCGCCGAGCGAGCCTGGCTCCAGCACCGGAAGGACCGGTCGGAGCGTGCCGGGTTGGTGGCCAGTGGAGCTGCGCGTTCCGCTATGTGAACAGGGTCTTGCGGATGAGGCCGACATCTTGGAGGATCGACCAATCCTCCGATGGCCGCAACCCATCGTCCGGCCCGGGGCATGCCCTTGGGCCGACCACCCTGGACCACGGGAGAATGCCCATGAAGCTGCTGCGTGTAGGACCCGTCGGGTCGGAGCGCCCCGCGCTGCTCGACCAGGACGGGACCCTGCGGGACCTGTCCGGCCTGATCACGGATGTGGACGGCGCGCTGCTCGCCGACGACTCCGTGCTGTCCCGAGTACGGGACGCGGCCGAGTCCGGTGAGCTCCCGGTGCTGGACGCCGAGGGTCTGCGCATCGGGTCCGCGGTCGGCCGCATAGGCAAGGTCGTGGGCATCGGCCTGAACTACCACGGGCACGCGGCCGAGGTGGGCGCCGAGGCGCCGGCCGAGCCCATCGTGTTCCTGAAGGCCCCGGACACCGTGGTCGGCCCCGACGACACCGTGCTGATCCCGCGCACCAGCGTCAAGACCGACTGGGAGGCCGAGCTCGGCGTCGTCATCGGTGCCACCGCCCGCTACCTGGCCTCCCCCGAGGAGGGCCTCGCGCACGTCGGCGGGTACGTCCTGGTCAACGACGTGACCGAGCGCGCCTTCCAGACCGAGCGCGGCGGCACCTGGGACAAGGGCAAGAACTGCGAGACCTTTACCCCGCTCGGCCCCTGGCTGGTCACCGCGGGCGAGATCCCGGACCCGCAGGCGCTGGACGTGAAGCTGTGGGTCAACGGTGAGCTCAAGCAGGACGGCCACACCTCCGACCAGATCTTCCCGGTCGGCGAGGTCGTGCGGTACGTGAGCCAGTTCATGACCCTGTACCCGGGCGACGTCATCGTCACCGGCACTCCGGCCGGTGTGGCCGCGGGCCAGCCGGAGCCGAAGCCGTTCCTGCGGGCGGGTGACGTCGTGGAGCTGGAGATCGACGGGCTCGGCCGTCAGCGCCAGGAGTTCAAGGACGCGTAGTCGCTCCACGCTCAGCGCTCAGCGCTCCACGCGCCTCGCGGATTGACCCGGATCGACAGGGAGGGGCGGTGCCGTCGTCGACGGCGCCGCCCCTTTTTCCCGTTCCCCGGACGGGCTCCGGACGGCTCAGACCTTCACCGTGCACCCTTCGCTCGACGACCTGCGGGCCGCCTCCAGCACGTCCAGGCAGTGCGCCGCCTCCAGGGCCGTGACGGGGGCCGGGCCGCCGTCGCGCAGGGCCGCGGCCACGGCCGCGTAGTACGCCGGGTAGTCGCCCGGTGCCGTCCGCACCGGCGTGCCCCCGCCGGTCAGCGGCGATTCGCCGGAGCCCAGCCGCCCCCACAGGTGCTCGGGCTCCTCGCCCCAGGTCCGCTCGGGGTCGCCGGGGCGCAGGCCCTCGCGCAGGGCCGCTTCCTGGGGGTCCAGTCCGTACTTGACGTAGCCCGCGCGCGAGCCCAGTACGCGAAAGCGCGGGCCCAGCTGGGCCGTGGTCGCGCTGACGTAGAGGTGGGAGCGGACCCCGCTCGCGTGCGTGAGCGCGATGAAGGTGTCGTCGTCCGCCTCTGCGCCCGGGCGGCGTACGTCGGTCTCCGCGTAGACCCGTACGGCCGGACCGAACAGCACCAGGGCCTGGTCCACCACGTGGCTGCCGAGGTCGTACAGCAGCCCGCCGATCTCCTCGGGGGCGCCGGACTCGCGCCAGCCGCCCTTGAGCTGCGGACGCCAGCGCTCGTAACGGGACTCGAAGCGCTGGACCTCGCCCAGTTCGCCGTCGGCGACGAGGCGGCGCAGGGTGAGGAAGTCGTTGTCCCAGCGGCGGTTCTGGAAGACCGACAGGAAGGTTCCGGTCCGGTCGGCGAGCGCGGCCAGCTCGCGGGCCTCGGCGGCGGTGGCGGCGAGCGGCTTGTCCACGACCACCGGGATGCCGGCGGTGAGGGCGGTCGTGGCGAGCGGGACGTGCGTCTTGTTGGGGGAGGCGATGACGATCAGGTCGGGGGCGGGGCTCTGGGCGAGCAGCTCGTCGGCGGTGGCGGCGATCCGGACGTCCGGGTAGGCCTCGCGCGCCTGGGCGGCGCGGCCCGGGTCGGAGGTGACGACGGTGTCGAGGACCAGGCCCTCGGTCGCGGAGACCAGCGGGGCGTGGAAGACGGAACCGGCCAGGCCGTAGCCGACGAGACCTACGCGGAGGGGTGCGGGGGAGGTGGCGGGGGTGGTGGCGTTCATGGTGACCACTTTGGCAACAGTGTTGCTTAAGTGCAAGGAGGGTGGACAATGGCCAGGTGGACAGGGGTAGCAGGGGCAGCAGAGGTGACGCGAATGGCGGCAGCGGCGTGAATCTTCCGGTGCTGCGCGGGCACAACGACGCGCTGGTACTGGATCTCCTGCGCGGAGCCGGCCCCGCCGGGCTCGGCCGCGGCGACCTCGCCGCGCGTACGGGCCTCACCCCGCAGGCGGTCAGCAAGATCGCCGCGCGGCTCCGGGGCGAGGGCCTGGTGGCCGACGCCGGACGCGAGGCGTCCACGGGAGGCAAACCGCGCACGCTGCTGAGGCTGGTGCCGGAGGCGCGGCACGCGGTCGGGGTGCACCTGGACCGCGACGAGCTCACGGCGGTACGGGTCGACCTGGCGGGCCGCGTCGTCGCGGACGGGCATGCCCCGCTGGACTTCGGGGCCGGTCCGGAGCCGGTGGTCGAGGACGTCGTACGGGCGGTCGCGCGGGTGTGCGGTGACCGGCCGCTGCTGGGCATCGGCGTGGCCGCGCCGGGGCCGCTGGACTGGCGGACCGGGGTGCTGGGGAGGGTGACGGGGTTCCCGGAGTGGGAGGGATTCCCGTTGCGGGAGGTGCTGGAGGGGCGGTTGGGGGTTCCCGTGCGGGTGGACAAGGACACCAACGCGGGGGTCGCGGCGGGGGCGGGCTTCGGAGAGGCCGGCTTCGGGGAGGCCGTGGCGTACGTGCACGTCGGCACCGGACTGGGGGCGGGGCTCCGGCTGGCCGGCACCGGCGAGGTCTACCGGGGGCGGCGCTCGGCGGCGGGGGAGTTCGGGCACCAGGTGCTGCGGCTGGACGGGCCGGCCTGCCGGTGCGGGGGGCGCGGGTGCGCGGAGGTGCTGTGCCTGGACGCGGTCGCCGGGGGCCGGCTGGAGGAAGCGGCGCGGATCGTGGGGGAGGCGGCGGCGAACCTGGTCGCGCTGCTGGATGTGGACCGGGTGTTGCTCGGGGGGCGGGTGGTGGCGGCTGCGCCGGGCGTGTTCCTGGAGGGGGTGCGGGGGGTTTTGGGGGTGCGGGCCTTTGTGGGGGGTGCGGTGAGGGTGGAACTGGTGGAGGGGGGAGTGGCGGAGGGGGCGGCGGAGCTGGTGCTTGGCCCGTTGTTCGGGCGGGGGGATTGAGGGGGGGCCGGCCAGGAGGCCCCCGCCCCCCCCGGACCCCGTGCGCCGAATGGGGGGAAACGGGTAGAACTTGGGCGTGGTGCTGGACAGGGGGTTCGGGGGGCGTGGGAGGGTGCGGGCAAGGCCGGGGTGATTGTCGGGTTGTCCGGCAATCGTTTAATGGGTCGTTCTGTTCTGGCGTCGGCGAGTAGGGGTTCTCCATGCGACTGCGCAAAGCCCTTGCCCTTGCAGCCGTCCTCGTGGCCGCCACGGCCCCCGCCGTCACCACCGCCACCACTGCGTACGCGGACATCGGCAACGGCGGCGGAGCCCGTCCCGCGCCCGCGCTGCCCTCGCGGGTGGAGGCCAGTTGCGGTGACGGGAAGAGCACGCAGTTCCCCATCGGCGCCCGTATCCGCGGGGGACCGGCCGTGTACCGCACCGGCGGCGCCGCGCAGACCTGGTACCTCGACCTCACCAACACCACCACCGCCCGGTGCACGGCCATCCACCCCGTCGTGGTCTTCACCGACCCGGCGCACGCCCTGCGGCCCGCCCATTTCCGGATGGAGTTCGACGCCCCCGGCCATGCCCTTCCCGTCAGTCTGGAGCGCACCGACCGGGACGAGATCGTCGCCGTCTTCGACGGGGGTGACGCGTTCTCCGGCTTCACCATCGGCCCCGGCGGCTCCGTGACCGTCACCGTCCGGCTCGCCTTCGCCCCCGGCGCCCCCCTCGGCGAGGCCGTCGCCGACGCCGCGCTGGTGCAGCGCAAGGGTGACGACGGCGACTGGATCGGGGAGGCGGGCGGCTACCGGTTCGAGATCCAGGGTCCGGACGCGGAGAGCGGCGAGACCGGCGAGGCCGGAGCGCTGGCCGCGACCGGCCGCACCCCGGCGGCCTGGGCGTACGGGGCGGGCGCCGCGGCCGCCCTGGCCGGTGGCGGCGGGCTCCTGCTCGGGGCCCGCCGGCTGCGCAAGGGGACCGGCACGCAGGCCACGTAGAGTCCGAGGGTGGAAGAACCGACCGCCTACGCGCACCACCATCAGCCCGGCCTGCCCGTCCGCTCCGGCATCCCCGAGCACGGCCGCATCCCCAAGTACTACGCCGTCAAGGCCCGCATCGCCGGGCTGCTCGACGAGCTCGGCGAGGGGGGCCTGCTGCCCACCGAGCGCGATCTCGCCGAGCAGTACGAGGTCTCCCGCGAGACCGTCCGCCAGGCCCTGCGCGAGCTGCTGCTGGAGGGCCGGCTGCGCCGCTCGGGCCGCGGTACCGTCGCGGCCGGGCCGAAGCTCGAACAGCCCCTGTCGCTGGCGAGTTACACCGAGGGCGTGCGCCGCCAGGGACGCACCCCGGGGCGCCACCTGATCGGCCTCGAGCGTTTCTCCTGCCCGGCCCCCGTCGCCCCCGGCATCGGCGCCGAGCCCGGGGAGCCCGTCTGGCACCTGGAGCGGGTGCTGCTCGCCGACGAGGAGAGGGTCGGGCTGGAGAGCACGTACGTCCGGGTCGCCCGCGCACCCCGCCTCGACGTCGATTTCCAGCCGGACTCCTCCTTCTACGGGTACCTCCACGACAGCCTCGGCATCGCCTTCGGTGACGCCGACGAGAAGCTGGAAACGGTCCTCGCCACCCCCCGCGAGGCCCTGCTGATCGGCACCCCGCCCGCGCTCCCGATGCTGCTCATCCACCGCTTCTCCCGGGATCAGGACGGCAGGCCGCTGGAGCGGGTGCGTTCTCTCTACCGTGGTGACCGGTTCAGCTTCACGACCCACCTGCGGCCCGAATAGTCCCGACCGAAGCCCCCGAATGAGATCAAAGAGGGCGAACAGCGATCACAAAATGGTAACGGGTCTAGTCCAAGCGTTGGAGGCTGTTCACCTTGGCGCCGCCCGGGGGATCCTCCGGGGTCACGGGCCGCCGTCACCTTGGAGCACGTGAGAGTCATAGTCGTCGGAGGCGGCGTGGTAGGCACCATGCACGCCTGGCAAGCAGTGGAACGCGGCCACGAGGTGGTCCAGATCGAGCGAGAAGCGGAGGCCCGCGGCGCATCCTTGCGCAATTTCGGCCAGATCTGGGTCAGTGGCCGGGCCGGGGGCGAGGAGCTCGACACCGCCCTGCGGGCCCGCGAGCTCTGGGAGGCGATCGGTGAGCGGGTGCCCGGCCTGGGCTTCCGCGCCATCGGCTCGCTGACCCCGGTACGCAATTCCCGCGAGCACGCCGTCGCCGAGGCCGCCGTGGCCCGCGCCGACGCCGCCGCCCGCGGCTACAAGCTGGTCACCGCCGAGGAGGCCAGGGCGATCAACCCCGCCCTGCGCGGCGCGTTCGAGGCCGCCCTGTGGTGCGAGCGGGACGCGGCCGTGGAACCGCGCACCGCACAGCTCCACTTGCGCGAAGCCCTCAAGGCCTCCGGCCGCTACACCTTCCTCCCCGGGCGGGAAGTGCGCGAGGTCGTGGGGCACGGAGCCGTCCGCGACGACCACGGCGACGTCCACCGGGGCGACGCGGTGATCCTGGCCACCGGAGCCTGGCTCTCCGGCCTGGTCCGCGAGCTGGTCCCCGACCTGCCCGTGCGCCGCGTCCGGCTGCAGATGATGCAGACCGCCCCGCTCGGCGAGTCCCTGACGACCTCGGTCGCCGACGCCGACAGTTTCCGCTACTACCCCGCCTACAAGAGCGAAGCCCTCGACGAGCTCAACGCCGAGCAGGCCCAGGCGCCGATCGCCGCCGCGCACAAGATGCAGCTCCTGATGGTGCAGCGGCAGGACGGCGGGCTGACCATCGGCGACACCCACGAGTACGAACACCCCTTCGCGTTCGACACCCTCGAAGACCCGTACACGCACCTCACCGAGGTCGTCGAGTCCTTCCTGGGCCGCCCGCTGCCGCAGATCAGGCACCGCTGGGCGGGCGTGTACGCGCAATGCACCGACACCACCCGCGTCGTCCACCGCCAGCAGGTGGCCGACGGCGTCTGGCTGGTGACCGGACCCGGCGGCCGGGGCATGACCTGCTCGCCCGCCATAGCCGAAACCACCGCGAACGAACTGGGCTGGTAAGCACCATGACCGATACCGACACCCCCCGCACTCGCCGCCTGATCGTCCTCGACATGGCCGGCACCACCGTCGCCGACGGCGGCCTCGTCGAGCGCGCCTTCGAGCGGGCCGCCGAGCGCCTCGGCGTCGAGCCGGGCAGCGCCGACCACGCCACCAAGCTCCAGTACGTCCGCGACACCATGGGCGAGTCGAAGATCTCCGTCTTCCGCCACCTCTTCGGCGCCGAGGACCTCGCCCAGCGCGCCAACTCCGCCTTCGAGCAGGCCTACGGGGAACTCGTGGACGGCGGCCTCATCGCCCCGATCCCCGGCGCCCGCGAGGCCATCGAGAAGCTCCGCGCCGACGGCCGCACCGTAGCTCTGACCACCGGCTTCGCCCGCGTCACCCAGGACGCCATCCTCGACGCCCTCGGCTGGCAGGACCTGGCCGACCTCACCCTGTGCCCCGCCGACGCGGGCGGCCGCGGCCGGCCCTACCCGGACATGGTGCTGGCCGCCTTCCTGCGCACCGGCGCCGTGGCCGACGTACGCGACACCGTGGTCGCCGGCGACACCTCGTACGACATGCTCAGCGGGGTCCGCTCCGGCGCCGGGATCGTGGCGGGCGTCCTCACCGGCGCCCACGACCGCGCGGCCCTGACCGGGCACGGCGCCACCCACGTCCTGGGCTCCATCGCCGAACTGCCCGCGCTGCTGGAGCGCGTCGCGCACGAGGAGTCCGGGGAGCCCGGCGCGTGAGCGGCATCCGCTTCGACTCCGTCTCCGTCGCCTACGGCGGCAACACCGTCCTGGACTCCCTCGACCTGACCGTCGAGCCCGGCGAGGTCATGGCGCTGCTCGGCCCCTCCGGCTCGGGCAAGACCACGGCCCTGCGCGCGGTGGCCGGCTTCGTCCGGCCCGCCTCGGGCCGGATCCTGCTCGGCGGCCGGGACGTCACCGCGCTCCCGCCGCACAAGCGCGGCATCGGCATGGTCGTCCAGCAGTACGCGCTGTTCCCGCACATGCGCGTCGCGGACAACGTCGCCTTCGGCCTCAAGGCGCAGAAGGCGCCCAAGGCCGGGATACCGGGCCGGGTCGCCGAGGCGCTGGAGATGACCGGCATGGCGGCCTACGCCAAGCGCTACCCCCGCGAGCTCTCCGGCGGACAGCAGCAGCGCGTGGCCATCGCCCGCGCGCTCGCCATCCGCCCCGGGGTCCTCCTGCTGGACGAGCCGTTGTCCGCGCTCGACGCGCAGCTGCGCTCGGGGATGCTCGCCGAACTGGCCCGGCTGCACCGCGAACTGCCCGACGTGTCCATCCTCTACGTCACCCACGACCAGGTCGAGGCCCTGACCCTGGCCGACCGGATCGCCGTCATGGACCGGGCCCGCCTCCAGGACTGCGGCACCCCGCAGGAGCTGTACCGGGCCCCGCGCACCGAGTTCACCGCCTCCTTCGTCGGCAACGCCAACCTGCTGCCCGTCACCGTCGCCGACGGGGGCGCGCTCTTCGCCGGGCACCCCCTCGCCCTCGACCCCGGCCGCGCGGCCGTCGGCGCCACCGCCACCCTGTGCGTACGCCCGCACCTGCTCGGCCTCGGCGCCGGCCCCAACGCGCTGAGCGGGACCATCACCGAGGTGCAGTGGCGCGGTTCGACCCACCGGCTCTACGTGGACATCGAGGGCCACCGGGTCAAGGCGGACCTGCCCGAACTGCGCGAGACCCCGGCGCTGGGCGACCAGGTCACCCTCCACTTCGAGCCGCGGGACGCGGTACTGCTGGCCGCGGGGGTCTCCGATGGCTGAGGCCACGGACCGGCGCACCCCCGCACCGGGGCCGGCGGCCACCGACCCCGAGCCCGCCCGGGTCATACCCCACCAGCCCGTACGAAGCCCTGCCCCCGGCACGCCCCAAAGCCCGGCCGGAGCCCCCGACGGCTTCGCGGCGAAGGCCGCACGGGGCCCCCGTAGCGTTCCCGGCTGGCTGTGGACCGTGCCTCCCGTCGCCGTGCTCGCGCTGGTCTTCCTCTACCCCCTCGTGCTGGTCGTCCAGCAGTCGCTGTCCCCCGAGAACGGGGGCGGCGCCTTCGACGCCTACGCCTTCGTCTTCGCCTCGCACTCCTTCCGCGAAGCACTCGGGACCACGGTCTGGCTGGCCGTCGGCGCCACCGCGGGCTGTCTGGTCCTCGGCTTCGCGCTCGCGCTGGTCATCGCCTTCGTCCCGTTCCCCGGGGCCCGCGCCGTGGCCAAGTTCATCGACGTCTTCCTCTCCTTCCCCTCCTTCCTCATCACCCTCGCCCTCCTCTTCATCTACGGCACCGTCGGCATGGCCAACGGCCTGTGGACCGAAGGATTCGGCGCCACCGAGGGCCCCTTCCACTTCCTGACCACCCCCTGGGGCGTCCTCCTCGCCGAGATCACCTACTTCACGCCCTTCGTGATGCGCCCGCTGCTCGCCGCCTTCTCCCAACTGGACACCGCCCAGCTGGAAGTGGCCTCCTCGCTCGGCGCGAAGCCCGGCCGCATCATCCGCCGGGTGATCCTCCCCGAGTCCCTCCCGGCGCTCGCCGCCGGCGGCAGCCTCGTCCTGGTCATGTGCCTCAACGAGTTCGGGATCGTCCTGTTCACCGGAGCCAAGGACGTCACCACGCTGCCGATGCTCATCTACGGCAAGGCGATCCTCGAATCCGACTACTCGGCCGCCTGCGTGGTCGCCGTCGTCAACATCGTGATCTCCGTCGGCCTGTTCGGCCTCTACCGGGTGGTGAGCAAGCGTGCTGGTGCATAGCAAGAGCGGCCGCTGGGCCGCCTGGAGCCTCTTCGGCATCCTCTTCCTGCCCCTCTTCGCGCTCCCGCTGCTCGTCGTGGTGGCCGCGTCCCTCTCGACGCACTGGTCCGGGGCCTTCCCCTCCGGCCCCACCACCGAGAACTACGCCGCGGCCGTCCGGGGAGAATCCCTCCAGGCGCTGACCACCTCGCTGCTCACGGCCCTGGCCGCCAGCGGGATCGCGCTCACCGTCGGCACCTGGGCGGCGCTCGCCGCCGCCGGGCTGAAGAAGCGCGGAAAGAGCTCCCTGGACGCGCTGTTCATGCTGCCGGTCGCCGTGCCGTCCGTGGTCGTCGGCCTCGCCGTGCTCGTCGCCTTCAGCAAGCCGCCGCTGCTCCTCAACGGCACCAGCTCGATCGTGATCCTGGCGCACACGATTCTTGTCACGGCGTTCGCCTACCAGTCGGTTTCGGCTGCCATCGTGCGTCTCGACCCCGCGTACGAGCAGGCGGCGGCCTCCCTGGGCGCCCGCCCCGCGTACGTGCTGTGGCGGGTCAAGCTCCCCCTCCTGCTGCCGTCGCTCACCGCGGCGGCCGGGCTCTGCTTCGCCCTGTCCATGGGCGAGCTGAGCGCCACGATGATGCTCTACCCGCCGGACTGGATGCCCCTCCCGGTCCGGATCTTCACCGCCACCGACCGCGGCTCGCTCTTCAGCGGATCCGCCGTCGCCGTGGTCCTCATGGCCACCACCCTGCTGGTCCTGCTGGCCGTCTCCCGCGTCCGCACCAGGGCCACGTACCGCTAGACCCTGCTGTCCCCGCTGATTCCCCTGCTGACTCCCTTTTGCCGTAAGGAAGTTCCATGCCCAGCAACAGACTCCTCCGCATCACCGCCGCCGTCACCGGCAGCCTCGCCCTCGCCGCCGGCCTCACGGCCTGCGGAGGTTCCTCCTCCGCCACCGACTCCAAGGACGGCGGCGAGAAGGTCGTCACCGTCTACAGCGCCGACGGCCTCAAGAGCGACAAGGGCGACGGCTGGTACGACAAGGTCTTCGCCGACTTCACGAAGAAGACCGGGATCGAGGTCAAGTACGTCGAGGGCGGCTCGGGGGAGATGGTGCAGCGCGCCGTCCGCGAGAAGACCAACACGCAGGCCGACGTCCTGATCACGCTGCCCCCGTTCATCCAGCAGGCCGACGGCAAGGGCCTCCTCCAGGCCTACACACCGCAGGGCGCCGACAAGGTCAACGGGGCGAACAAGTCCTCCGAGGGCAAGTGGACCTCGGTCGTCAACAACTACTTCGGCTTCATCTACAACAAGAAGGAGCTGCCGGCCGCCCCCAAGACCTGGGAAGAGCTGCTGGACGCCAAGTACAAGGGCAAGCTCCAGTACTCCACCCCGGGCGTCGCGGGCGACGGCACCGCCGTGCTCATCAAGGCGATGCACGACTTCGGTGGCAAGGACCAGGCGAACGAGTACCTGAAGAAGCTCCAGGCCAACAACGTCGGCCCGTCCTCCTCCACCAGCAAGCTCGCGCCGAAGACCGACAAGGGCGAGCTGCTCGTCGCCAACGGCGACGTCCAGATGAACTTCGCGCAGTCCAAGTCCATGCCGAACCTCGGCATCTGGTTCCCCGCCAAGGACGGCGGCAAGCCCACCACCTTCTCCCTCCCGTACGCGGCCGGCCTCGTCGACAAGGCCCCGCACACCGAGAACGGCAAGAAGCTCCTCGACTACCTGCTCAGCGAGGACGCCCAGAAGCTGGTCAGCGGTGTCGGCGGCGGCTTCCCGTCCCGCACGGACGTCAAGCCCACCGACGCCAACGCCGTCGAGCTCACCAAGCTCATGACCGGCGTCGAGATCTTCGAGCCGGACTGGGCCGACATCGACAAGAACCTCACCAGCTACGTCGACGCGTGGAAGTCGGCCACCGGAAGCTGACTGGTCGCCTCCCGGTCACCCACGACCGGGATAGTGACGCTTGCATAACGGGTCTGGACCGAAAACATCCCTTCGGTCCGGACCCGGCCTCATGCCCCCCGCACGGTCCTGCACCTTCCGCCGCTCACTTGCTCCCCAGGAGGAGTACGTGTCCACTGTCCTGTCCGGACGGACCCTCGCCGTGGCCGCCACCGCCACGGCCCTGCTCGCCACCGCCCTCGGCGTGCACACCGCCACCGCCACCGCCGCGGACGCGGCCGCCGTCACCGACAAGGTCCTCGTCATCGGCTTGGACGGCGCCGTCCTCGACCGCATCAAGGCCGCCAACGCTCCGCACCTCAAGGGCCTGATGGCCCAGGGCCTGACCGCCAAGAGCACCCTCTACGCGAACCCGATGGCCGCCACCTCCTCGGGCCCCGGCTGGTCCACCATCGCCACGGGTGTCTGGCCCGACAAGCACGGGGTGAAGGACAACTCCTTCACCGGCAAGAACTACACGGCCTACCCGGACTTCCTGACCCGCATCGAGAACGCCAAGCCGGCGCTCAACACGTACGCGGCCGCCGACTGGGAGCCCATCACCTCCACCGACCAGAACGGCCCGATCTTCTCGGCCAAGGTCGACAAGCGCCTCTCCCTCAAGGGCGACCGCGACGGCTACCACACCGAGGACCCGAAGATCGCGGCCGCGGCCTCCGCCGAACTCCGCGACCAGAACCCGGACGCCGCCTTCGTCTACTTCGGCGACATCGACCACGCCGGCCACTCCTACGGCGCGGCCAGCCAGCAGTACCTGGACACCATCGCCGAGTCCGACGCACTGGTCGGCCAGCTCCTCACCGCCCTCCAGAACCGCCCCACGTACGCCCAGGAGAACTGGAAGGTCCTGGTCACCACCGACCACGGCCACACCAACGCCGGTGGCCACGGCGGCTCCAGCATCCAGGAGCGCGGCACCTTCGTCATCGCCAAGGGCGCGGGCATCCCGGCCGGTTCGGTACGGGAGGACGTGAAGCTGGTGGACGTGGCCGCGACCGCGCTCCAGCAGGTCGGCGTCCCCACCACCGGGCTGGACGGCGTCCCGCTGAACGCCCCGGACGACGACCCCTTCGACACCCTGCGCCCCAGCCTCCAGGCGCGCGTCGACGAGACCGGCATCCCGGCCGGCACCAAGGGGTTCACGCACACCCCGCCGGCCGGCTGGTCGGTCGACAACTCCAAGATGGGCACGGGCGGCGTCACCGAGTGGGCCGGATGGGCCTTCGCGACCGACGAGTTCTGGAGCCAGTCCCAGCGCGACCAGTGGCGCGAGCTGAACGTCCGCTCCCGTGACGTGTTCGCCGTCGCCGACTCCGACGAGTGGGACGACAAGAGCCACACCGGTTCCTACGACTCCACCCTGGCCACCCCCAAGTGGGCGGTCACCGGCGGCACCACGCGCAACCTGACCTTCCAGACGCACTACCACCACGAGGCCGGCCAGACCGCCCAGGTCCTGGTCTCCTACAACGGCGCCGCCGCCTCGGTCGTCAAGAGCTACACCGCCGACGCGGTCGCCCGCTCCGAGTCGATCGCGCTCCAGATCCCGGCCGGCGCCACCGACGTCCAGGTCCGCTTCCGCTACGCCGGCAGCAACAACTGGTACTGGACCGTGGACAACGTCAAGCTCGGCTGAGGTCGCTTCCGGCCGGTACGGGACCTTCGCCGCCGGGCCCGCACGGTCCTTCGCGGCGACCCGTTCCGCCGTACGGTCCGGGCCGTGGACGCCCACCGCGTCCGCGGTCCGGCCCGGATAAGGTGGTAGAGACCAGAGGTCACAGAGGTCAGACGCCACCGAGAGCGGAGAACAGTCCAGTGGCAGAGCGCAAGCCGATCGAATCCTGGCTCACCGACATGGACGGGGTCCTCATCCACGAGGGCACCCCGATCCCCGGCGCCGACGCCTTCATCAACCGGCTGCGCGAGTCCGGCAAGCCTTTCCTCGTGCTGACGAACAACTCCATCTACACCCCGCGCGACCTCCAGGCCCGCTTGAGCCGGATGGGCCTGTCCGTCCCGGTCGAGAACATCTGGACCTCGGCGCTGGCCACCGCGAAGTTCCTCGACGACCAGCGTCCGGGCGGCACCGCGTACGTCATCGGCGAGGCCGGTCTGACCACCGCCCTGCACGACATCGGCTACGTCCTGACCGACCACGAGCCGGACTACGTGGTCCTGGGCGAGACCCGGACGTACAGCTTCGAGGCCATGACCAAGGCGGTCCGCCTGATCAACGCGGGCGCCCGTTTCATCTGCACCAACCCGGACGAGACCGGCCCCTCCACCGAGGGCCCGCTGCCCGCCACGGGCGCCGTCGCCGCGCTGATCACCAAGGCGACCGGCAAGCAGCCGTACTTCGCCGGCAAGCCCAATCCGCTGATGATGCGCACCGGCCTGAACGCCATCGGCGCGCACTCCCACAGCAGCGCGATGATCGGCGACCGGATGGACACCGACATCCTGGCCGGGCTGGAGGCGGGCATGCAGACCTTCCTCGTGCTGACCGGTCTGACGTCCGTCGAGGACACCGAGAAGTACCCCTACCGGCCGACCCACACCTTCGACTCCATCGCCGATCTGGTCGATCTGGTTTAGGTCGTACGGCTGACACGTACGGGCCAAGAGGGCGCCGCTCCGGATGCGGAGCGGCGCGCCGCGCGTGAATCTCCTAGTTGAGGAGGTTCACCATGCGCAGTGATGTGATCGCTTTCCGTGTCACCGGGGTGGCCGTCGCCCTGACGGCCCTGTCCGCCGTGACCGCTCCCTTCGCCTTCGCGGGGGAGGATGACTGGAACCGGCAACGCGGCAGAGTCTCGGCCGACCCCAATCAGGCGGAGCCGGGGGCGCAGGTCAAACTGCGCGTCCGCGGCTGCGACGACGACTGGGCCGTCGCCTCGTCCGTCGCCTTCGTCTCCGAGGTCCGCCTGTCCACCGGGCGTGACGACCGCCGCACCCTGTGGGGTGACGCGATGATCCGCTCCTGGGCCGAGCCCGGCCGCCACGACATCAAGATCAAGTGCGGTGGCCGCGGCGGCGAGCGCGAGTGGGGCACGATCGAGATCGAGCGCCGCCGCGAGCACCGCCCCGACCCCCACCACACACCCGTCTGGCCGGTCCACGCGGGCGGCGGCGGCATGGCCGAGGAGATCGCCTCGAAGTCGAAGGCGGCGTCCGCGGCGGAGGCCGCCAAGGCCGGGGCCGCCGACTCCGCGCAGCTCGCCGCGGCGTCGAAGAAGAGCCACGAGGGCGAGGGCCCGGGTCTGCCGCACACGGTGATCGGCGCCGTGCTCGCCGCCGTGGCCACCCTGGCCGTCGCCGGCCGTGCGCTGACGCTGCGCCGTCGCCGCAGCGGCGAGTGACCGGGTGATCGGGTGAGCGGCGAGCCGAGGAGCTCCGGCGGCTCCCGGCTGCTGACCTTCGCGGCCTGGTCGGTGCTGGTCCTAGGCCTGTGGCTGTGGGGCCGGGAGATCACCGGAGTGGCGATACCCCTGCCCGGGCAGGCCGGTGGACCGGCCGCCCCGGGCATGCCCGCGGCCCACGCCCCGCTGGGGCCGGCCGCGCCCGCGCGGGTCGACGTACCGTCCCTCGGCGTCCAGGCCCCGGTGATGGTCCGGGACCTCGACGCGAAGGGGGCGATCGAACCGCCCCCGTACGAGAACCCGGGCGCGGTCGGCTGGTGGCGCGGCGGCGCCCAGCCCGGCACGGCCGGGACCGCGCTGATGGTCGGCCACGTGGACACGCGGCAGAAGCCGGCGGTGTTCTACGGCCTGAGCTCGGCGAAGGCGGGCGACAAGGTCCGCGTGGTGCGGGCGGACGGCTCGGTGGCGGAGTTCACGATCGAGGACGTACGGGTCCACGAGCGCGCCGGCTTCGACCCCGCCAAGGTGTACGGCCCCAGGGTCCGCGGCCGGGCCGAACTGCGGCTGGTCACCTGCGGCGGCACCTACGACAAGGTGGCCAAGGAGTACTCGGCGAACGTGGTCGTGTCGGCGTACCTGACGGGTGTCGGAGTCCGCCCGGGCACGGCGGTCTGACCCGGACGCTGCGGACGCTCCGGACGTACGAAGGATGCACGAAGAAGCCCAACGCAGTTTTCACTGCGTGGGGCTTCTTTGCGTCTGTGCGCCGCCAGGGACTCGAACCCCGGACCCGCTGATTAAGAGTCAGCTGCTCTAACCAACTGAGCTAGCGGCGCTTGGTGACAGGGAAAACTCTACCCCACCGTCGCGGGTGCTCGTGACAAGCTGCGCGCGTTCTGTCCGATTAACCCATGTTTGGGGGTTTTGTCGTGCACGATATGTCTGGGCCAGGCCGGATCTGATGCCCCGCCAGATGCGGTCCCGGCCGGCCGGCGACGAGCAGGGGAGTGGACGGAACCGCATGACGATGCAGCCTCCGACGCATGTGTACGAAGTGATGCCCACGGCCGAGGCGATGCCGCCGATGCCGCTGCCCTCCTTCGAGGAGTACGAACCCACCGGCGACTGCCCGTGCCAGGGCTGCGCCCAGCGGCGCCGCACCCTCGCGCGCGCCCGGGCCATACCGCTGCGCGACGGCGGACACCCCGCCGCGCGCGGAGCGCGCCGGGCGCTGGTGCTGGCCACCGCCGCGGGGGTGGTCCTCGGCGGAGGCGGTGGAGCGGCCGTGGCCGCGGCCACGCCGGGACCCGGCGGCCGGGTGGCCCTGGACGACCCGGGACCGGGCACTCCCCAAGGCGGTCGGGCCCCGCTGCACGGGCCGAAGGGGACCCCCGCGAAGCCCTCCGGGCTGCCCGGAGCGCCCTCGGTGGTGCGGCGGACCGACCGGGCGACGATCATCAACCGGGCGAAGCTGTGGCTGGACGCGCAGGTCCCGTACAGCATGGAGCAGTACTGGTCGGACGGGTACCGGCAGGACTGCTCCGGCTTCGTCTCGATGGCCTGGAACCTCGGCACGAACGAGTGGACCGGCAGCCTGGACAAGTTCGCGACGCGGATCACGAAGGAGGAGCTGCTCCCCGGAGACATGCTGCTCTTCCACAACCCGGCCGACCCCAACAAGGGCTCGCACGTCGTGATCTTCGGCGGGTGGGTGGACGCGACGCGCACGCACTACGTCGCCTACGAGCAGACGCGGCCGACGACGCGGAAGCTGGCCACGCCGTACGGCTACTGGAACAACGCCGTGAAGTACCTCCCGTACCGGTTCAACGGGGTGGCCGGCGGAGTCGTTCCCGAGCCCCCGGTCACGGGCGAGCCGCCCGCGCCGGGCGGCACGGGCGGCGTCTCGGCCACCTTCCCGGGAGCCTCGAAGTTCGGGCCGGGCGCGGACAACGTCTACGTCACCCAACTCGGCCGGATGCTCTCCGACCGGGGCGGGCTGCGCTTCTACCCGAAGGGCATCGGCTCGAAGTGGACCGACGCCGACCGGCTGGCGACCCAGGCCTTCCAGCTCGCCCAGGGCTGGACGGGCGCCGACGCCGACGGCATCCCGGGCGCGCAAACCTGGCGGCTGCTCGCCCTGCACCAGGGCAAGGACATCCCGCCGACCACGGGCGCCGCACCGGGCCCGGCGGGCAAACCCGCCTACCCCGGGGCGTCGTTCTTCCGGCCGGGCGCGTCCCACCCGGCCATCACCGCCCTCGGCCGCCAGCTGGTGAAGAGGGGCTTCGGCAAGTACTACACATCCGGACCGGGCCCCCGCTGGGGCGAGGCCGACCGCCGCAACGTCGAGGCGTTCCAGCGCGCCCAGGGCTGGCGCGGCGCCGAGGCCAACGGCTACCCGGGCCCGGAAACCTGGCGCCGGCTGTTCGCATGACGGAGGCAACGATGTACCCCACGCGCACGACCTCGACCACAGGCACCTTCCAGATCCCCCCACACCCGACCCCCCACCCGGCGACCCCGCAGGCGCCAGCCCCGCAGCGGCCGGCCGGTTCCGATGCGGCCGCGGGCGCAGCCGGCCTGGGCGGAGCCACCCCGGCTGGTGCCACCCCGGGCGGAGCCGGTCCCGGCGCTGCCGCGCCCGGGGCGGGCGGTCCCCGGTGGGCCGTTCCGGTCGAGCACGACCGGGCGGGTTCGGTGCCGGCCGCTTCCGCGCCGGATGCCGCCGGTCGGGCCCGGGCGGGAGCCGGTCCGGCTTCCGCCGCGCAAGCGGAAGCCGGCCCGGGTGGAGTCGCACCGGCAGCGGCCGGCCCCCGGTGGGCCGTTCAGGCCGAGCACGACCGCGCGGGTTCGGTGCGGGCCGCTTCCGCGCCGCATGCTGCCGGTGGGGCCCCGGCCGGAGCCGGTCCGGGTGGAGCCACCTCGGCTGGAGCCACCCGGACCGGAGCCGGTTCCGGCGCTGCCGCGCCCGGAGCGGGCGGTCCCCGGTGGGCCGTTCCGGTCGAGCACGGGCGGGCCGTGCCTGTGTCTGGCGCAGCCGGGCCGGTTGCCGTAGGGCGGGCAGCGGCCGAGGCAGGTGCCGAGCGGGGTGCGTACCTGCCGGGTGAGCATGAGCGGGCCGGGTTCGCGCCGGTCGCGGCAGGGCGGGGCTCCGCCCAGGGGGACGCCGAGCGGGGTGCGTGCCCGTCGGGTGCGCTCGACAGGGCCGGGTCCGCGCAGCCCGCACCCGCGCCGGGCGTCGGCGGGTGGGCCGGGTCCTCCACCGACACGGCACTGGACGTGGTTTCCGCGGCTTCCGCGTCCGCGTCCGGGAGTGCGGCAACGGTGACAGGGTGGGCCGCGCCGACCGGTTGGGTCCTGGCGGACGAACAGCTCTCCGGGCCCGTCCACGCGGAGGCCGCGGCCGCGGTCCCCGCCGGGGGCGGCCGGGAAGCCGAGGGACTCGTCGCCGCGGGCGTGGCGGTGCAGGCTTCGGCCCGTGCGCCGCACGGGCCCGTCGGGGAGGCGGCGCGCAGCGACGTACCGGCGGCTCGGGCCCAGGCCGGGCCGGGGGTGGACATCTCGCATCCCCAGGACGAGGCGGCCCACGCGGGTGCGGCCACGCTCCGGCTGCGGAACCCCGACTCCGAAAGTGCCCGCCCGCACCCGCAGGACGAGGCCTGGCCCCCGGTGGTCGCGTCCGCCCCGGGTGTGACTCTCGCCGCCACGACCCCCAGGGCGGAGCACGCCCCGCGGCACGCGGGTCCGCCCGCTGCCTGGGACCTGCCGGGACAGAGCACTTCGTCCGTCGAGCAGGGCCGTGCCCCGCAGCACGCGTTCCCGGGCCCCGCCCCGGAGGCCGAGTACGCGGATCCGTACCCCGTACGGGACCTGCCCGAGCCGGGCGAACCCGGTCCGGCCGACCCGGCCGGAGGGCGGGAGCTGACCTGGTCCGTGCCCGCTCCGGGCACCGCCGGCGACGCCGGGCCCGTAGGCGGCAGTTCCGCCGGCACAGGACCCGTCGGCAACGCCGACCCCGGACCGGAGCCCGCAGACGGGCGGGCCACCACCGACGGGGCCGATGACTGGCAGGCCATCCCAGGTGGGGCCGATGCTGGGCGGGCCACCACCGATGGGGGCAATGCCGGGCGGGCCACCACGGGTGTGGCCGATGACGGGCAGGGCGCCACCAGCGGGGCCGCCACCACGCGGGCCGCCGCAGTCGGGACCGCCACTGGCGCGACCGCACACGGCGCGACCGCACACCGCGCGACGGCCGGTGGTGACGCCGTCGGGCGGTCCGCCACCGGCGAAGCCGTGCCCGAGTCGGAGCACGCCACCGGCCGCGGAGGCGTCCCCGGCCCCGGGGTCGCAGACGGAGCCGGCAGCGCCGACGGCGCCAACGGCAACGAGAGCGCCGGCAGCGCAGACGTCTCCGAGCTGGTCGCGCG
Source organism: Streptomyces sp. NBC_01264 (assembly GCF_026340675.1). Lineage (NCBI taxonomy): Bacteria > Bacillati > Actinomycetota > Actinomycetes > Kitasatosporales > Streptomycetaceae > Streptomyces > Streptomyces sp. NBC_01264. The sequence continues at coordinate 3,840,592 of NZ_JAPEOX010000001.1, read as the reverse complement.
AGCCGTATCGCGGATCGGGGAGGACGATACGCAGGACCTGCCCCGCATCGCCGCGCCGCGCGGGGGCGCGGTGACCGAGGTGCCGGTGCACCTGCCGTTCCGCGGGGCGGCCCACCCGCAGCCGAAGCCCCAGCCGAAGCCCCGGCCGAAGGCGCAGCCGAACCCCCGGCCGAAGGCAGGCATCGCCCCGCCCCGCCCCGCCCCCGGACGCCGCGTGCCCCGGGGCGACGACCGGCTCCACGAGCACCGCGGCCCGGTGCTCCCCGGCTGGATCGCCGTGGCCATCGGCGGCATCGCGCTCGCCGGCTGCGCCGTCGTGCTCTGGCGGGCCGGGGCCGTCCCCGACTCCCTCGCGGTGGCGTTCGGTGCGGAGCCCCGCCCCTACCAGGGGTTGCAGGCACGGTTCTGGCCCCCGCTCGCCTTCCTCGGGGTCATCGCCCTGCTCGCCCTCGGCGGTCTCGGCCGGGGCCTGGCCGGCCACGCCTGGGTGCTCACCCTCTTCGGCCGCTACCGCGGCACCGTCCGCCGTAGCGGCCTGACCTGGATCAGCCCCCTCCTGCTGCGCCGCCGGGTCGACGTCCGGCTGCGCCACTGGCGCAGCGACCCGATGCCCGCCGTGGACTCCGGCGGGCTCGCCCTCCAGGTCGTCGTCCAGGTGGTCTGGCAGGTGAAGGACACCGCCCGGGCGACCCTGGCGGTGGAGGACCACGTCGACTACCTCGCCGAGCAGGTCGAATCGGCCATGGCGCGGGTCCTGTCCCAGCTCCCCGCCGACGCCTTCCACGAGGACGCCCCGACCCTGCGCGACGCCGAGGCCGTCGGCGACGCGCTGACCCGGATGCTGGCGGCCGAGACCGAGGCGGTCGGGGTGGAGGTGTTCTCGGCGCAGCCCACCCGGATCGAGTACGCGCCCGAAGTCGCGGACGCCATGCGCCGGCGCCGGGTCGCGGCGATCGACGCGAAGCACCGGGACACCGTCCTGACCTCGGTGGTCGACGCGGTGGACGACACCGTCCACCGGCTCACCTCGCGCGGGATCGTGGAGCTCGACGACTACGAGCGCAAGGCCCTCGTGAAGGACCTGACCGTCGCCTTCTACACGGGCCGCGCCGAGTAGCCGAGGCGGGCCGAAGCGGGTCCGACGCGGGGCCGATTGGAGAACGGGTGGAATCCGGGTGGTCCGGACCACCCGTTCTTCCGTTGGTCTGGACATGGCCAACTCCCGTCAATACTGTGGAACTTGGTCTAGACCTAAAACCAGAGCTCGTGAACGGGCCGTGCCGCCGACACCGGTACGGCCCATCCCCACGCGTGCGCACGCTCTCTCCGGACATCCCCCCACGTTCAAGGAGCATCAGCATCATGCGTTCCTTCCGCATGCCCAGAACCAAGCGGGCCGCCGCCACGGCCACCGCCACCACCGTCGGCCTCGGCGTGGTCGCCGCCCTCGCGCTCGTCACGGCCCCCACGGCCAGCAGCCACGGGTACACCGACACCCCGATCAGCCGCCAGAAGCTCTGTGCCAACAAGACCGTTTCCGACTGCGGCCCCATCCAGTGGGAGCCCCAGAGCGTCGAAGGCCTCAAGGGCTTCCCCGCGGCCGGTCCCGCCGACGGCCGCATATGTGCGGGCAACCACCCGGAGTTCGCGCAGCTCGACGACCCGCGCGGCGGCGCCTGGCCGGCCACCCCGGTGACCAGCGGGCAGAGCTACAGCTTCCGCTGGCAGTTCACCGCGAACCACTCCACCACCGACTTCCGGTACTACGTCACCAAGAACGGCTGGGACTCCACCAAGCCGCTCACCCGCGCCGCCCTCGACCCGCAGCCCTTCCTCACGGTCGCCTACAACGGCACCCGCCCGGCCATGACCACCGTCCACCAGGGCACCATGCCGAGCGGCAAGACCGGCCGGCACATGATCCTCGCCGTGTGGACCGTCAACGACACCGCGATGGCCTTCTACTCCTGCTCCGACGTCCAGTTCTGATCGCCACGGCTCACCACGGCGTTCAATTCTGACGGGACGTCAGCTATTCTCCGGCGGCATGCGGCCAACGAGGACACCCGAAACCGTCGCGGAGCTCATCACGAGCCAATGGGGCGACCACCGGCCCGGTCTGAAGTACGCCGACGGCGTGCTCAGCCACCACCGGACCGCCCTGGAGGCCGCGGCGCGCGCCGCGCTCCTCGTCGACCTGCTGCCGCCGGGGGCGGAGCCGCACATCGGGGTGCTGCTCGACAACACCCCCGAGTTCCCGTTCTGGCTCGGCGCGGCGGCCCTGGCCGGGGCCGCCGTCGCCGGGATCAACCCCACCCGGCGCGGTCCCGAGCTGGCCCGCGACATCCTGCACACCGACTGCCGGATCCTGGTGACCGAGCGGACCCACCTGCCGCTCCTGCGCGGGCTCGACCTGCCCGGCGTACGCCTGCTGGTCACGGACACGGACGAGTACGAGGCATTGCTCGCCCCGTACGCCGGCGCGAAGCCCGGCGACGCGACGCTCGGCCCCGGCCCGACCCCCTCCTCCCGGCTGCTCCTCTACTTCACCTCCGGCTCCACCGGAGCCCCCAAGGCCGCGATCTGCACCCAGGGCCGCCTGGCCGGGGCCGGGGCCTCGCTCGCACGTCACTTTTCGGTCACCCCGGACGACGTCCACTACATCTGCATGCCCCTCTTCCACGGCAACGCCGTCATCGCCGACTGGCTCCCCGCGCTCGCGGGCGGGGCCGCCGTGGCGCTGCGCCGCCGCTTCTCGGCCTCCGCGTTCCTGGACGACGTACGGGTCTACGAGGCGACGTACTTCACCTACGTAGGCCGGGCCGTGCAGTACCTCCTCGCCACCCCGCCGCGCCCCGACGACCGCGCGCACACCCTGCGCCTGGGCTTCGGCACCGAGGCCGGCGCCGTCGACGCGGCCCGCTTCGCCGAGCGCTTCGGGGTCCGCCTCGTCGAGGGCTACGGGGCCACCGAGGGCGGCGCCTCCGTCCAGCGCACCCCCGACACCCCGCCGGGCGCCCTGGGCCGGGCCGGCGCCAGCGACGACCTGGCCGTCATCGACCCGGAGACGGGGCTCGAGTGCCCGCCGGCCGCGCTCGACGCCCGGGGCCGGCTCCTCAACGGCTCCGAGGCGATAGGCGAGCTGGTCAACAAGGGCCGCAGCCTCTTCGAGGGCTACTGGCGCAACCCCGACGCGGAGGCCGCCCGCACCCGCGACGGCTGGTACTGGACCGGGGACCTCTTCTTCCGCGACCCCGACGGCTTCCTCTACTTCGCCGGCCGCACCGACGACCGGCTGCGCGTCGACAGCGAGAACCTGGCCGCCGCGGTGATCGAGAACATCCTGGCCCGCTGGGCGCGGGCGGCCGCGGTGGCCGTGTACGCCGTACCGGACGAGGTGGCGGGCGACCAGGTCATGGCCGCCGTGGCCCTGCGCGAGGGGGCCGTCTTCTCCCCGCAGGGTTTCGCGGCCTTCCTCGCCGCCCAGCCCGACCTCGGCACGAAGATGGCCCCGCGCTACGTACGGGTCGTCGGCGCCATGCCGACCACGGCGACCAACAAGGTCCACCGGGTCTCCCTGCGGGGCGAGGCCTTCCGGACCGGCGACCCGGTCTGGTGGCGGCCGCGCGGGGAGGACGCCTACCGGAGGCTGGAGGCGGAGGACCTGGCGGGGCTCCTGGAGGCCTACGAGGCCCAGGGGCGCGCGGATCTGCTGGGCCGCTGACCGGGGCGGCCGACGGGGCCGGTGAAGGGCGGCGCGGGGGTCCGCAGCGGGCGGTTCCGGAACCGGTTTTGAGCACCCCGGGGGAGCAGGTAGTATTTTCTCTGTCAGCAGGCGCCGCTAGCTCAGTTGGTTAGAGCAGCTGACTCTTAATCAGCGGGTCCGGGGTTCGAGTCCCTGGCGGCGCACCTGTCCTTCGGGCGGTTTCCGGTTTCACCGGGAACCGCCCGAAGTGTTTTCCGGGTGCCCGGTGCCGGGTGCGCGCGGGGGCAGGGGCGGGCAGCTCACCCCCCGGCCACCGCTCAGAGGGTGAGCGACAGCAGCAGCGGCGCGGCCTTGCGGTTCAGCACGTCGGCGGCGGCCCGCAGTCGGTGGGCGTGCTCCACGGGCAGGGACAGGGCGAGGCAGCCCACCGAGGCGCCCGCCGTGATCGGGACGGCCGCGCAGACCGTGCCGACGGCGTATTCCTGCAGGTCGAGCGTGGGCACCGTGGCCGGCTGGCTGTCCAGCTTCGAGAAGAGGATCCGCTCGTTCACGATGGTCTTCGACGTCAGTCGGGCGATCTTGTGGCGGGACAGGTGGTCGCGCCGTCCGTCCAGGTCGAGCTGGGTCAGCAGGCACTTGCCCACCGCGCTGGCGTGCGCCGCCGAGCGGAAGTCGACCCACTCGTGGACCTTGGGGGTGCGCGGGCTGTCCGCGAACTGGGTGATCCGGACCTCGCCGTCCACGTACCGGCTGATGTAGACCGCGGCGCCGACGGAGTCCCGCAGCCGGTCCAGGGTGTCCTGAAGCTTGTCCTGCAGCGCCTGCTGGCGGTCGACGCCGGAGCCGAGCAGGACGAGGGAGTCCCCGATGGCGTAGGCGCCGTCGGACACCTGCAGTACGTACCCCTCACGGCGCAGCATGAGGAGCATGGGGGCGAGATGGACCGCGGGCAGGCCGGTCTCACGCGCGATCTGTACGTCGGTCACGCCGCCGGTATGGCGGGCGACCGTTTCGAGTACGCGCAGGGCGTACTGCACCGAGTGGAACGGCGCGGTCGGCTCGGGCTTCAGCGCCACGGTTTCCCCCTAGCAGGTTGTTACCGCTTGCTCTCACACGATAGCCATCAAGAGGCCCGTGTGGAGCGCCTGTTGGTGAGATTGATGGCTCAATTACATCGCTCTGCCTGGATCTACTCCTCTGGCATATGCCAAGGTCATGGGTGGTGTCCGAGAGCGCCGGGAATGCCCGGACCGGCCGCGCGGTTCGGGTTCTTCGTAGGGACGAGGACGGACGGGCGAGCGGAGCGGGAGAGACGATGAGTGAGCTCAGTGATCTGGGAGGCGCGGGGGACACCGGACGACCGGGGAGCGCCGGCACGGGCGAGGGGGAGATCCGCGGGACGGCTCACGGCCGCGCGCCGGTACCGCTCTCGGTGCTCGACCTCGTCACCGTGGGCGCCGGCAGCACCGCGTCCGCCTCCCTGCGGACCAGCGTCGACATAGCCCGGCTCGCCGAGTCCCGCGGCTTCCACCGCCACTGGGTCGCCGAACACCACTCGATGCCCGGGGTCGCCAGTTCCTCCCCGGCCGTGATCCTGGCCCACCTCGCCGCCCACACCTCCCGGATCCGGCTGGGCTCGGGCGGGGTCATGCTGCCCAACCACGCCCCGCTCGCCATCGCCGAGCAGTTCGGCACCCTGGAGGCCCTGGCCCCGGGTCGGATCGACCTCGGCCTCGGGCGCGCTCCCGGCACCGACGGGCAGACGGCCGCCGCGCTGCGCGGGCCCGGGCGCCGTGACGAGGCCGTGGACGAGTTCCCCCGGCAGCTCGCGGAGCTGATCCGGTTCCTCGACGACGACTTCCCCGACGGGCATCCATACGCCCGCGTGCACGCCGTGCCGGGCCCCGTGCAGGGTCCCGCCGGGCGGCCGCCCATCTGGCTGCTCGGCTCCTCCGGCTTCAGCGCCCGCCTCGCCGGCGGACTCGGGCTGCCGTTCGCCTACGCACACCACTTCTCCCCGGCCGGAACCCTGCCCGCCCTCGACCTCTACCGGCAGTCCTTCCGCCCCTCGGCCGTCCTGGACGCCCCGTACGCCGTCATCGGAGTCGCGGCCCTCGCCGCCGACACCGCCGCGGAGGCCCGCGCGCAGGTACTGACCGGCGCGCTGTCGATGCTCCGGCTGCGCAGCGGGCGCCCCGGGCTGGTCCCGACGCCCGCAGAGGCGGCGGCGTACCCGTACACGCCGCTGGAACGGGAGTTCGTGGACGACCGCCTCGCGAGCGTGGTCCACGGCACCCCGGACGAGGTCACCGCGGGCCTGGACGCCCTCGCGAAGCTGACGGGCGCGGACGAGATGATGCTCACGGCCAACGCCCACGCCGGCGAGGCCCGCCTCCGCTCGTACGCCCTCGTCGCGGACGCGTACGGCATGCCGCACCTCGACGCCTGACCCGACCGCCCCGGTCGTAGAGGCGCCCCGGGCTACGCCCGGACCCCCGGATCGGGGGTGCCTCGGTTCCGGCGCGCCGAACTTCCAGCGTGCCAGGCCGCGTACGGAGGCATGGCCGTCGGCGGCCCGCCAAGTACCCGGTATGCGGACGCCGTCCACGACGCGACGGGCGATCCGGTTGGCGGTCATCCCGTGATTCTGTCGCCGACGGGCGTCCGCCCGGGAGGGTTTACGGATGTACACCGGCCCGGAGGGACCCGCACGGGCCGGCATCCGGAGTTTGGCTGGTTTGTTGCCGAAACCTTGCCGGAGGGTGAATGAAGCCAGCCTTAAATCGCTCGTCACCATGGGTGGCGAGCGATTTTTGGTGTGGTCCCACGTCGCTGACGTGGGCTTCTGGTCACCGAGTGGTCTAGTCCTTCTTTGGTCCAAACCATTGACTCGGGCCCGGAGTGATCGCTATCACTGTCCCCACCTGAAGTCTTGCCTTCCCCTCCCACTCCCCGGAGGCAGTTCATGCACATCCGTAAATCCCTCATCGCGGCCGCCGCCACGGCCGCGCTGGCCGGCGGCACGCTGGCCGCCTTCGCGGGACTCACCTCCGCCTCGGCCGCCGAGGCCGGGACCACCGCGACGGCCGGCAACGTCAAGATCGCTTACTACGACCAGTGGTCCGTGTACGGGAACGCCTTCTATCCCAAGCACCTCGATACCCGTGGCATAGCGAGCAAGTTGGACGTCATCAACTACTCGTTCGGCAACATCCACCCCACCAACCTCACCTGTTTCGAGGCGAACAAGGCGGCGGGTGACGACAACAACCCCAACGCCGGTGACGGCGCGGGCGACTCGTACGCCGACTACCAGAAGTCCTTCAGCGCGGCCGACAGCGTCAGCGGCGTCGCCGACAAGTGGGACCAGCCCATCGTCGGCGTGTTCAACCAGTTCAAGCAGCTCAAGGCGAAGTACCCGAACCTGAAGATCAACATCTCGCTCGGCGGCTGGACCTACTCGAAGTACTTCAGCGACGCGGCCAAGACCGACGCTTCCCGCAAGAAGCTCGTCTCCTCCTGCATCGACCAGTACATCAAGGGCAACCTGCCCGTCGAGGGCGGCTACGGCGGCGCGGGCAGCGCGGCCGGCATCTTCGACGGCATCGACATCGACTGGGAGTACCCGGGCTCGTCGGGCGGCCACCTCGGCAACCACTACGCCCCCGAGGACAAGCAGAACTTCACGCTCCTGCTCAAGGAGTTCCGCGAGCAGCTCGACGCCTACGGCACGGCCAACGGCGGCAAGAAGTACCTGCTGACCTCGGCCCTCCCGGCCGGCCAGGACAAGATCAAGTACATCGAGACGGACAAGATCGGCGCGTACCTCGACTACGCGAACATCATGACGTACGACATGCACGGCGCCTGGGACTCGGACGGCCCGACGTACCATCAGTCCCCGCTGCTGCCCTCGTCGTCCGACCCGACCGACGTGATCGCCCCGGGCACCGAGAAGTACAGCATCAAGAACGCCATCGACTCCTGGATCGACGGCAACGCGTCCTACGGGATCACCGGCGGCTTCCCCGCCAACAAGCTGGTCCTGGGCTACGAGTTCTACTACCGCGGCTGGAAGGGCGTGCAGCCCGGCACCACCAACGGTCTCGCCCAGCCCGCCACCCTGGCCTCCGCGGCCCGTCCGACCAGCCAGCAGGCCGGCATCGCGCTCTACAAGGAGCTCGGCGGCATCGTCGACAACCCGGCGACCACCTTCTGGGACGACCAGGCCAAGGCCTCGTACTTCTACAAGGACGGCGAGTTCTTCACCGGCCTCAACCAGAAGTCCATCCAGGCCCGTGTCGACTACGGCAAGCAGCGCGGCCTGGCCGGCGCGATGATGTACTCCCTGCTCGGCCTGGACGCCAACGCGACCCTGCTGAACCAGATCTCGGACTCCCTCGGCGGCACCACCCAGCCGCCGACCACCCCGCCGACCACGCCTCCCACCACCCCGCCCACGACGCCTCCCACCACCCCGCCGACCACGCCGCCCGCGGGCTGCACCGCTCCGGCCTACGTCGCGGGCACCGTCTACACCGGTGGCAGCGAGGTCTCGTACAACGGCCGCAAGTACAAGGCCCAGTGGTGGACGCAGAACGAGGTGCCCGGCACCACCGGTGAATGGGGTGTCTGGAAGGACCTCGGCGCCTGCTGATCCCCCCACCCCGCGCCGAGCGCCGGCAGCCCCCGCACTCCCCTCCCAGGGTGCGGGGGCTGCTGTGTGAGCGCCGCCCCACACGATGCGGCCCTGCCGTGGTTCGGGGCCTTCGGGGCCTTCGGCTCACACCTCGGGATGCGGCGCGGGCCCCTCCGGCTGGGCGGGGCCCGCCGCCGCCTGGCGGCTGATGATGGCGGCGATCGCCTCCGGGGCCACCGCCCGGGAGTACAACCAGCCCTGGCCGGTGTCGCAGCCGACGCGTCGCAGGCGGGCTGCCTGGCCGGCGGTCTCCACGCATTCGGCGGTCACCGTCAGACCCAGCCGGTGCGCGAGCTGCACCAGGGCTTCGACGATGGTCTCGTCGGCCGGGTTCGGGTGGGAGCCCTCCTCGTAGCGGAAGCCGCGGACGAAGGAGCCGTCCAGTTTGAGGACGGAGACGGGCAGGCGGCTGAGGTAGGCGAGGTTCGAGTAGCCGGTGCCGAAGTCGTCGATGGCGATCCGCACCCCCATGTCGCTCAGCGCCTGGAGGGCCTGGAGCGGGCGGCCTGCCGATCCCATGACGGCCGACTCCGTCAGTTCGAGCTGGAGGAGCTGGGGGGCGAGGCCCGTCTCCGCCAGGATCTCGGCGACGTCGCCGACGAGGTCGGAGTCCCAGACCTGGCGGACGGCCACGTTGACGGAGACGAAGACGGGGGAGTCGCTGGGCTGCTCGATCTGCCAGCGCCGGGCCTGCCGGCAGGCGGTCCGGAGCACCCAGCGGCCCAACTGGACGATGGAGCCGTCCTCTTCGGCAATTCCGATGAACCGATTCGGCGTCAGCAGGCCGAACTGCGGGTGGTTCCAGCGCACCAGGGCCTCCACCCCGCGCACCGCCCCGCTCTCCAGGTCCACGAGCGGCTGGTACTCCACGGTGAACTCGCCGCGCTCCACGGCCGGCCGCAGCGTCGAGGAGAGGGCCTGGCGGGTCATCCGGTGCGCGTTGCGCTCCGGGTCGAAGAGGGTCCAGCGGGCCTTGCCGTCCGCCTTGGCCCAGTAGAGGGTCGTGTCCGCGGCCTGCATCAGGCCGGTCGCCGAGGTCCCGGCGGCCGCCCGCTCCACCACGCCGATCGACGCGGAGACCGAGAGCCGCTGGCCGGCCAGGTCGAAGGGCTCCTGTACGGCGGCCAGGACGCTGCGCGCCAGGTCCGCGAGCTGCTCGGTGCCGGTGGACTCCTCGACCAGCAGGGCGAACTCGTCGCCGCCGAGCCGGGCCACCAGGTGGCCGCCGGTGCGCCCGTAGCCGGACTGGTCGGCGCACTGGGTGAGCCGCTGGGCGACGGCGGTCAGCAGTCGGTCGCCGACCCGGTGGCCGAGGGTGTCGTTGACGGCCTTGAACCCGTCGAGGTCCAGGTAGCAGAGGCCGATCCGGCCCGTGCCGCTCTGCCCGTACGAGGAGGCCTCCAGGGCGGCGGAGAGCCGCTCGAAGAACAGGGCACGGTTGGGCAGCCGGGTCACCGGATCGTGCATCTGGAGGTGGCGCAGCCGGGCCTGGAGGTCGCGCCGGTCGCTGATGTCGGCCACGGAGAGCAGGACGTCACCGGTGCCGGGGACGGGGCCGAGGGTGATCTCGGTCCACAGGGAGTGCCCGTCGGGGTGCTTGAGGCGGCGGGTGCAGCGGAGCCGGGCCTGCCGGCCGCGCAGCACCTCCTGGTAGGCCTGCCAGGTCCGGGCCTCGGAGGCCAGGTCCACCAGCTCGGCGGCGGACTGCCCGGCGAGGAGGTGCGGCTCGGAGCCGAGGAGCGCGGCGAGGGCCTCGTTGGCTCCGGCGATGTGGCCGGTGCGGTCGACCACGGCCATGGGGAGGTGGGCCGCGTTGAAGGCGGCCCGGTAGTCGGCCTCGTACTCGGTGCCGTACTCGGTTCCGTACTCGGCCTGGTGGTCGGCCCGGTAGTCGGCCCGGCGGTCGTCGCGGTCCGGAGTTGCCGTTGTCGCCGGCGCCGCCGGGTGACGCTGCGTCATGGCCGGTCGGATGCTGTCGGCCGCCGAACCGGGTCCATCTGGGGTTCCGCTCACCGTTGGCTCCCGCAGTGCGTGTGAGTGTCCGTGCAGGAAAGTGTGCCGATCATAGAGGCTCCCGGACGGCCCTATCCAGCGGCGACGCCGCGTGTGACGCGGGAGTTCGGTGTGATGACGGTTCGTCGGCCTGACGGCGAATGATCGTTTCCGCACGGCTGTGAGCATCCGGCGCCCACCACTGACCCGACCTGATCGGTCGTGACTTTCCGTAGGTGCATGTGCGAAACCCGGCGTCACCGGCTTGCCCTAGTGCTCACTCGTGTGGGGCAGCGGAACAGGGCATTAGTAAGACAATCGCCCCAAGGTGGATGAACAGGTACTAATCCACCACCGGAGGTCGATGTGCCGCGACAGCAGACACCCGGGGGAGTGGACCGCTCCCGCATGCGAACCACGGCGGCGGCGCTCACTTCCCTGACGGCGCTCGCCGCCATGTCGCTCGTCGCGGGACCCGCGGTGGCCTCTCCCGGAGCCGGCCCCTGCGCGCTGACCCGTACCGCGGCCCACCACTCCCTGGGGCTGGACAGCTGGAACGGCGCCTACCCCAAGCCCGAGCGCACCCTCAACGCGGTGATGGTCTTCCTCTCCTTCCCCGACCACCGCACCACGCTCACCACCGAGCAGCTCACCGCCGACTACTTCCCGGCGACCAGCGAGTTCTTCGAGCGGGCCTCCTACGGCCGCTTCCGGCTGGTCCCGCACCCGCAGAAGCGGTGGATCCAGATGCCGAAGCCGTCCGCCGCCTACGGGATACAGCGCGACTGGGCCCCGGCGGACCGGGCCGCCTACCTGCGCGACGCGGTGGCCGGAGCGGACGCCTCGGTGGACTTCAGCCAGTACGACGTCGTCTACTTCGTCGCCGACCCGGAGGCGCCCGGCGTCGACTCCGACGCCACCAAGGTCGTCAATTTCGAGCAGCCGATCCGGGCGGACGGCGCCGACCTGCGCCGCATCGTCACGGTCTTCGAGAAGCACCCGCCGGACCGCAACGTACTGGCCCACGAGACCGGGCACGTCTTCGACCTGCCCGACCTCTACCACCGGCCCACGGACGGCAAGGGCGACTGGGACACGTACGTCGGCGACTGGGACGTCATGGGCAGCCAGTTCGGCATGGCCCCGGACCTCTTCGCCTGGCAGAAGTGGAAGCTCGGCTGGCTGGACGCCTCGCAGGTGGACTGCGTGGGATCCGGCTCCTCCCTGCACACCCTCCAGCCGCTGTCCGAGGTCCCGCGCCCGGGCGGTACGGGCGGCACGCGGATGGCGGTGGTCCGTACGGGCCCCGGCAGCGCGATCGCCGTCGAGGCGCGGGGCTCCGCCGGCAACGACGGGGACACCTGCACCGAAGGGGTCCTCGTCTACCGGGTCCGCAACGAGGCGGCTTCGGGCGGCGGGCCGATCGAGGTCGTGGACGCGCATCCCGACACCGAGGCCTGCTGGGACCGGTCGGTGTACCCGCCGCTGGCGGACGCTCCGCTGGAGGTGGGGGAGACCTTCACCGTCCCGGGCGAGGGGGTCACCATCGAGGTGGCGGACCGGACGCAGTCGGGCGCGTACACGGTGAAGATCACCAGATAGGGGCGAACGGGGAGGCGGGTGACCGGGAGACCGGTGAACCGGGAGACACGAAAAAGACCCCCACTCGCATGGGGGTCTTTCTCCGTCTGTGCGCCGCCAGGGACTCGAACCCCGGACCCGCTGATTAAGAGTCAGCTGCTCTAACCAACTGAGCTAGCGGCGCTTGGTGACGAGAGAGACATTAGCACCCCGAGCGGCGATCGGAAAAATCGATATCCGCAGCTCGGGTGGCACGGACGAAGGCCCACAGCAGCGCCTCGGGTCCGGGCAGCCAGGGCAGCCGCGAGTCGGGCGCCACGAGCCAGCGCGAGGGCCCCCCGTCGGCGGCCAGCGGGGGCACGGTGACGGCGTCCCCGGGGCCGTGGCAGAGCGGCGCGGGCACCGGGGTGCTCCACTCCTCCCAGGCCAGCAGGGCCGGGAGGCGGTGGGCCGTGCCGGGGGTGGCGAAGAGCAGGGTCCGCCCGCGGTGCACGGCGGCCGGCCCGGAGCCCGGGCCTTCGGCCCAGAGCAGGTCGAGCATCCGGCGCCCGAGGGCGAGGGGGACGTTGACGACGTCGAAGGCGGTCCCGCAGGGCAGCACGGCGGGCGCGGTGGGCCGGGCCTGCCAGGCGGCCAGCGTGCCTCCGGGCTGGGCGGAGGACGAGGCCAGCCAGGCGGCGCCGGCCGGGGTGACGTGGGTCGCGGAGGCGGTCGTCGTCCGCAGGTCGAGCGCGGGGCAGCCGGTCATCGTCGTCATGCGTCCAGGTCTACCCGCGGTAGCGGACCGATCTCCGGGAGTTACGGGAAACCGGGACAGGCCGGGTGTGACTGGGGTATGTTGCGCTCCGCATATGCCAGGGGTCACGGCCGGGCGTGTCCCCCGGCGTGACCTCAGGTGCCCTCGGGGGCGGTGCCGCGCAGCAGCGACTCGCCGAACTCGATCATCTTGCGGGCGTAGTCCTCGGTCCACTCGGCCTGCTCCGCGATCGCCGCCGGCGGCAGCCGGTCGAACCGCCGGGGGTCCGCGAGCTGCGCCGCCGCCACCGCCTGGAACTCCACCGCCCGCTCCTGGGCGGCACGGAAGGCCAGGGTCAGCTCCGTGGCCCGGGCCAGCAGCTCCCGCGGGTCGTCGATCGATTCGAGGTCGAAGAAGTGCTCCGGGTCCGTGACGGTCTCCGACGGCTCGAAGAGCAACTGCGCGGGCCGCAGCCTCCGCTCGGTCCGCTCGGGCTCTGCCATGCGTGTCCTCCTGCTGGACGTGGGAAAAGGCTTCCGGGCCGAGGAGCCTGCGGGGTCGAAAGCTTCCGGGCCACCGTCCATTGTCCCGCTTCGCGCAAGGGCGCCCGAGAGGACCTGCCCATGGGCTAGAACGTACGTATGACCCATGGTGTGCACGAGGAGCTGGACAAGCTCTGTGACGAGGGCATCGAGCAGGTGATCGGCTGGCGCCGTCATCTGCACCGCAATCCGGAGCTGCCCAACCGCGAGGCCGCCACCGCGCGGCTCGTGGCGCGGGAGCTCGCCGGCTTCGGACTGGACGAGGTGCGGACCGGCATCGCCGGGCACGGGGTGGTCGGGGTGCTGCGCGGCGGCCTGCCCGGGGAGCGGGTGGCGGCGCTGCGGGCCGACATGGACGCCCTGCCCGTCCCCGACCGCTGCGGCGCGGACTTCGCCGCCACCGGCGCGGCCTCGCACGCCTGCGGCCACGACTGCCACACCGCGATGCTCCTCGGGGCCGCGCGCGCACTGGCCGACGTACGGGTACGGGAACGGCTGCCCGGAACCGTGCTGTTCGTGTTCCAGCCCGCCGAGGAGGGTCCGCCGGTCGACGAGGAGGGCGGGGCGCGGCTGATGGTGGCCGAGGGGGCCTTCGCGGACCCCGTCCCCACGATGGCCTTCGGCATGCACGTCACCCCGCACCCCAAGGGCTGGGTGGGCTACAAGTCCGGCCCGATGTACGGGGCCTCCTGCCTGGTCCGCGTCACCGTCACCGGCAGGCAGTCGCACGCCTCCTCCCCCTGGCACGGCATCGACCCGATGCCCGCGGTCGGGGCGCTGCTGACCGGGATCGGCCAGCTCTACCGGCAGGTGTCGGCGTACTCCCCGGTCACGGTCTCCATCGGGCACATCGAGGACGTCGGCCGGTTCAACGTCATCGGCGAGACCGTCACCCTGTGGGGCACGATCCGCTGCGCCGAGGAGCGGGACATGCCCGAGGTCAAGCGCCGGCTGACGGTACTGGCCGAGCACACCGCCGAGGCCTACGGGGCCTCCGCGACCGTCGAACTGCTCCAGGACGTGCCCGCCGTGCACAACGACGCGGCCTGGGTCGAGGCCGCGCTGCCCACCCTGCGCCGGGTCGCGGGCGCGGACCGGGTGGTGGAGGTCGGCGGCACGCTGGGCTACGACGACGTATCCGAGTTCATCACCCGCTTCGGCGGGCTGTACGTGATGCTCGGCGTCCAGGACACCGCACTGGACCCGGCGAGCGGCGAACCGGTGCCGGTCCCCGGCGGGCGCGGCCTGGTGGGCAACCATCACCCCGGCTTCTACGCCGACGACGACACCCTGCTCACGGGCGTACGGCTGCACGCGCACGCCGCGTACGACCACCTGACGGGGGCGCTCGTCACGCGCTGACCGGCGTCCTCGCGAGGGCGGCGAGCTCGTCCAGTACGATCGCGAGTTCGCCCGCGAGGCCCTCCGGGGCGCGGAACCCGTCGGCCGTGACCAGCCCGGCCATGCCCGGGACGGCCGCCGAGGCCTCGGCGGGCACCATGCCGACGGCCTCCAGCACCGGCCGCAGCATCCGTCCGGCGGGGGCGCCGCCGGAGCCGCCGTCGCTGTAGGAGAGCAGCCCGGCCGGCTTGCCCTGCCATTCGCGGTAGAGGAAGTCGATGGCGTTCTTGAAGGGGGCGGTGAAGCCGCCGTTGTACATCGGCAGGACGAAGAGGAAGGCGTCGGCGGAGTCGACCAGGGCGCTCCACGCGCGGGTGTGGGGGTGGGTGTAGATCCCGGTCGAGGCGTATTCGGGTTCGTCCAGGAAGGGCAGGGCGATCTCGGCGAGATCGATGGGGGTGACCTCGAAGCGTCCCCGTGCCCGGTCGGCGGCCCAGCGGGCCAGGGGGCGGGCGGCGGAGGTGGGGCGCACGGAGGCGGAGACGACGTGCAGGCGGATCGGGCGGGGGCTCATGGTGGCTCCTCGGGCGCGTTCGGGATTTTGTTGACGTGTCACCTATGGCGTGGGGCCTATGAGAACGCAGGAGTGGGTGACGTGTCAACTAGATAGGTGACGTGTCACGTATCGGTCTAGACTGCGACCATGACCGAGAACGAGGGTGAGACCGCACCGCGCTGGCTCAGCGCGCCCGAACAGCAGGCCTGGTACGCCTGGCGGCGGATGTTCCCGCTGGTCAACGCCGATATCGCGCGCGATCTGACCCAGGACAGCGGGCTCTCCGAAGCCGACTACGACGTCCTGTCCGTGCTCGGCTCCACCGACGGCCACCGCATGCGCATCAGCGCCCTCGCCGTCCTCATGCAGTGGTCCCGCAGCCGGCTCTCCCACCAGCTCACCCGGATGGAGCAGCGGGGCATCGTCCGCCGCGAAGAGGTGGTCCACGACGGGCGCGGCGCCGAAGTGGTGCTCACCGAGCAGGGCGTCACCACGATCATGACGGCCGCCCCGCTCCACGTGGAATCGGTGCGCCGCCACCTGATCGACATCCTGACCCCGGAGCAGCTGCAGACCTTCGCCGAGGTGGGCGAACTGCTCCGCACCCGCCTCGGCGTCGAGCGCAAGACCCGCTGAGTCGCCGACCTGCTTGTCCGCTGACCTGCTTGTCCGCTGCGCCGCTGCGCCGCTGCGCCGCTGCGCCGCTGATCCGCCGGGCTACGGCCGCCAGACCACCCGGTGTTCGGCCAGGTGCGCCAGCACCGAGTGGTTGGCCTCCCAGCCGTCCGGGAACTTCATCGTCACGCCCAGCTGCACCGGTTCCGAGGACGGGTGGGCGTCCAGGAGCTCCGCTATCCCCGCCCTGGCCACCACCACGCAGGCGTGCCGGTGCCGGGAGGCCAGGACGCAGAGCCGGCCCGTCTCCAGGTGGAAGGCCGTCGCGTCCGGCCGGCCCGACAGCGGGTGCAGGACGACGGTGAGGTCGTACTCGCGGCCCTGGAGCCGGTTGGCCGTGTCCACGGTGACCCCCGTGACCCCGAGCGCCGACAGCGCCGCCCGGACCGCCGCCGCCTGGTCCCGGTGCGCGGTGCCCACCGCGATCCGGTCCGCCGTCAGCGGGGACGGGCCGCCCGGCTGCTCGTCCACCGTCACGGCGCCCCGGTCCAGCGCCCGGCGCACCACCAGGGCCACCGCCCGGACGGCCTCCGGGTCGGTGCGCGGGGTGTGCCGGGCCGGCAGCTCCAGCAGCCCCCACCCCGACTCGGCGGCCTCGTCCAGCACCCGGTCGGGGCCCGAGCCGTCGCCCGCGACCCCGTAGGACAGCCGCCGCTCGCCCGGGCCCGTACCGCTGCGGAACTGCGTGTACGGGTAGAAGGCGCGGGAGACCAGCGGCGCGGCCGAAGCCGGCAGCCGCCAGGACACCGGCAGCCGGTGCTGCGGCAGGTCCGGGTTGTGCGCGAGGAGGGTGGACACCGCCGAGGCGGAGGGATCGTAGGACAGACCCGCCCACTGCTCGGACCCGACCACGCTGAAGGGGTCGAGCTGCCCCGGGTCGCCCACGAACAGCGCCCGGTCGAACAGCCCGGCCACGGCCAGCAGGGCGTCGGAGCGCATCTGGTACGCCTCGTCCACGATGGCGTGCTCCCAGGGCTCCACGTCCTTGACCCACGCCCACTTGGCCGCCGTCGAGATCGTCACCGGCAGCCCCGCGAGCTCCCCCGGCTTCGCCGAGAGGACCACCGAGTCCAGGTCGCGCAGCGCGGGATCGTAGGCGTCGCCCTCGCTGCTGTGCAGCCGGCCCACCTTCAGCTCCGGGTCCTTCGCGTGCAGCCGCAGCACCAGGTCGTCGACCTGGGCGTTGGTCTGCGCGACCACCATCAGCCGGCGCCCGGCCGCCGCCAGGTCCCGGGCGGCCCGCACCACCAGGGTGGACTTCCCGGCCCCGGGCGGGGAGTCGACGACCACGCCCCGGGCCCCGCCGTGCAGGGTGTCGCGCAGGATGGCGTCGGTGGCCCGGCCGGCGGCCGCACCCGGATCGAAAGCGGTGCTCGCGGTGCTCACAGGAGGTCCTCGGCGGTCACGGGGTCGGGCAGCGGCAGCACGGGGGCGTCACCGGTCAGGTGCGCGGGCGGGCCGCCGTGGGTCCACGGGGTCTGCTCCGCGTCCGGCAGCTTGGGGCCGCCGCGCGCATCGTGCTCGAACAGCGTCCAGCACACGCGGTCGCCCTTCTCCGGCACCGAGCCCGGCTCCGGGTCCTTGCCGCGGCCCATCTTGTCGAGGACGCGCAGCACGAGCCGGCCGTCCTCCTCCCGGCGTACGAACTGCGCGCTCTGCGGGCGCCCGTCCAGCGAGCGGTACACCTTCGGGCCGCCGCCGCTGCTGCCGCCCGTGCCGTCCTCCGCGAGCTGCGGCCGGTCCTCCGTGGCCACCCACACCAGGGGGCGCGGGCTCGGCCGCTTCGACTCCGTCCACTCCATGACCACTTCGGTGACCTCCCCGGCGAAGGCCTCGCCCGAGAGCCGCCGGCCCGCCATCACCAGCAGGTCGTCCAGCGCTTCCTGGGCGTCGAGCCGCACCTGCTCGGTCTCCCGCGCCGCGAGCTTGCGCGCGGCCGTCACCGCGTCGTCGCGGCGCGGCTGCGGGCCCTCGCCCGCCCGGACCCGGTCCCGGTGGCCGGTGTACGACCAGCGGTCACCGGTCCAGCGGTCCTCGGCCCGCTCGCCCGCCGGTAGTTCGCGCATCAGGTCCAGCGCGTGCCACACGGCCCACCAGGTGCTCTGCATCTGGTCCACGACCAGCCGCCGGAGCGCCCGCTCGGCGAACCGCGGACCGTCGCCGTCCCGGGGCTCGGTCATGCGTGCCGCGTCGAACTTCGCGATCGCCGGGGCCAGCAGCTTGTTGTCGAAGGCCGGATCGGTGGCCGGACCGGCCGGTGGGAGCAGCAACTGGCCGTGCTCGTCCCGGCCCAGTTCGGCACGCAGCGCCTGCTCGGCGCCGGAGGTCCCCTCCGCGGGGTCTATCCAAGCCAGCAGCGCCTGCAGGTGCTGGTCCTCCAGGTTGCTCTGGCCGGTCGCCCAGTGCCGGGCGAGCAGGTCCGTCGCCGACATCAGCATCGAGGACCCAGGCACCCGGGAGCGCTCGGCGAAGTGGGTGAACCAGCGGCCCAGCAGGGGGACCTGCGCGGGCACCGGATACGGGTTCTCGGGGTCCTCCTCGGCGGTCCGCCGGAACCGCATGGACCGCCCCAGCAGCCGGACGTACTCGACGCCCGCGCGGCTCGGCACGATCAGCTGCGGAGCGTCGAGACAGAGCTCGGCCTCCACCTTGACCCGCTTGCCCGTCTCCGGGTCGGTCTCGGTCCGCTCCACCGGCTCGACGGCGTCCGCGAACCCGTCGATGTACGGCATCAGGTTCCGGGCGAGCTCGGCCAGGAACTCCCACCGCATGTCCCGGTCGCGCGGCTGCGGCACGACCAGGATCCGCGGGTCGTGCGGGTCGGTGCCGAACATCGCGCCCAGCGGGGCCCCGGCCTCACCCGCCGTCGTCAGCGGTACGAAGACCAGCGGCTGCTCACCGAGATGCCGGTGCCGTACGGTCGCCAGCGGCTGGGCCCGCCCGGCGCGGACGGCCTCCAGCCGGGCCAGGGTGTTCAGCAGGGACATTCGACGACCTTAGGGCGGATGCGGGCGGGGGCTTGCTCCAGTGCCTCGGCGCGCAACCGGGCGGCGTACCGCAGCGCGGCCGCGGTGGGGTCGTCGAAGGCGACGCCGGAGGCGGGGCCGGTGTCTGCGGCGCCGGTGCCTGCGGGGGCGCAGTGACCGGCCGCCGCCGCGAGGGCGGCCTCGACCGTGGTCAGCCCGCCCAGCTCGCCCCGTACGGAGCGGCCGAGCGCGGTCACCTCGTCGGCCGTGCGGGCCCGGTCCCGGCAGTGGAAGGCCAGCTCGCAGGCGGCCAGGCACTCGGGGGCGTAGGAGGCGGACACGGCGGAGACGGCCTCGGTCAGCTCCTCGGCGGAGCACGCCGGATCGAAGGTGAGACCTTCCGGCAGGGCCCCGGCCAGCTCTTCGACCCGGGTGAGCCGCTCCAGCTGGCGCCGGGTCACCGAACGCTCGCGGCGGACGTCGACCGGGGCCGCGGTGGGCAGGTTGGAGAAGTCCTTGGGGCAGACGAGCAGCACCCTGTGCCCGACCTCGGCGCCGGTCACCTTCGCGGCGGTCGTCTCCAGGGCCAGGACGTAGACGGCGGCCTGGCGGGCGGCGGCGCCCACCTTCGCGGGGTCGGCGGCCCCGTCGATCATCGGGAACGACTTGATCTCCACGACGGTCCAGCGCCCGTCGGGGTGCACGACGACCGCGTCCGGCTCCAGGTAGGCGGGGGAGCCGGCCACCTCCAGCGCGAGCATGGGGTGGTCGAGCAGGGTCCAGGCCCCGGCGGCGGTCGCCTCGCGCAGGGCGAGCGCGGTGCGGGCGGCGCGGCCCTGGGGGCCCGCGGCGGTGAGGTCGGGGGTCAGTGCGTCCGGTCCGGGCGGGCCGGCCGCGCCGGCGGGCCCCGCGCCGAGGTGCTCGTACACCAGCCGCAGGAGCTCGGCTCCGCCGTCCCCCTTGACCTTGGCCTCGAAGGAGTTGCCGCGCACGATGGCGAACTGCGACTGCCCGAAGGCCGCGGGGGAGCCGAGGGCCGCCGCGAGGACGGTCTTGTCCACGCCGGCGCCGTCGAGCAGGGCGCGTCTGCCGCAGCCGGGGTTGGCGGCGAGGGCCGCCAGCGCGCGGGCGTCGAGCGGGCGCGGCGCCACGGCGGGGCCGCGCAGATCAGCGAGCCGTTGCCGCAGCGTCTTCGGGGGATTCGCGGGACTCGCCGGCTGCGCGGCCTGCGGGGCCCGGGCGGCCTGCGTCGCCTGCCATGCCGCCGGACCCGTCGTCGGTCCGGGGGGCGGCGGCGGGGTCTGCGGCGGCTGACCGCTGGACGGGTAGGAGCTCACCCGCGGAAGTCTCCCATCCGCCACTGACAATCGTGGACTTACGGAGGAAACCGGCTGTTCGGGTGGTGTGCGGAGACCCGGTGGGAGCGGTGAGCCCGGTGTATCCGGCGATCCGGGCCGGCAGGGCGCGGGCCGCGAGGTAGCCGGCCCCCATCACGGCGGCCCCGGCGACGGCGTCGAGGAAGTAGTGGTTGGCCGTGCCCATGACCACGACGGTGGTGACGACGGGGTACGCGGCGCCGAGCGCCCGGACCAGCGGCCGGCGGGCGCAGCACCACAGCATGACCCCGCACCACAGCGCCCAGCCCACGTGCAGGCTGGGCATGGCCGCGAACTGGTTGGTGAAGGAGCCGAGCCCGCGCGGCGCACTGGCCTCCCCGCCCCACCAGCCGTAGGAGCTGTAGCGGGCCATCGTGTCGGTGAACCCGTACGAGGCGTCGAGCAGCCGGGGCGGGCAGGTGGGCACCAGGGCGAAGCCGACGAGCCCGAGGAGGGTGGAGATCATCAGCCAGGTGCGGGCGAATCGATACTGCTGGGGGCGGCGCCGGTAGAGCCAGACCAGCACCGCGGGGGTGACGAGGTAGTGCAGGGAGGCGTAGACGAAGTCGGCGGGTATGCCGAGGACCGCCTGGCCGGTGAAGAGCCGGTTGAGCGGTCGCTCCAGGTCGAGGGCCAGGAGCTCCTCCATGCGCAGGATCGCGAGCCCGTGGTCCACCGCCATCCCGACGTCGCCCCGGGCGAGGAGTCTGCCGCCCGAGTACGTCGCGTAGACGAGCCCGAGGAGCAGCAGTTCGGCCCACCAGCGCGGAGGCTGCCGCCTATTAGTCATACGGCATATGACGTGTGTGAAGAGGTAAGGGTTGCGTGGTGTTCACCTGATGGATGATGGAGCGGCGACGGAACCCCCGCAAAGCAGTGCGAATAGTCGGTTCCGTCGTTGCTCCGCCCACCGCACCCCCTCGACCGGGAGAACTCATATGGCCCCCCGCATCCTCTTGGCCCGTCACGGCCAGACGGCGTGGTCCCAGCTCGGCAAGCACACCGGACGCACCGACGTGCCGCTGTTGGAGGAGGGGAAGCGCGGCGCGAAGCTGCTCGGCGAGCGCCTCGCCCGCGACCCGTGGGCGAGCCTGCGCGGGCTGGAGGTGCGCACCAGCCCCCTGGTCCGGGCGAGCGAGAGCTGTGACCTGGCCGGCTTCGGCATCCAGGCGGAGCCCTGGGACGCGCTGATGGAGTGGGACTACGGCGACTACGAGGGCATGACCCCGGCCGAGATCCAGGCGATCCGGCCCGGCTGGCTGATCTGGCGCGACGGCGTCCCGGGCGGTGAGTCCGTCGCGGACGTGTCGGCCCGCGCCGACGAGGTCGTCACCTGGGCCCGCTCGGCCGAACGCGACGTCCTCGTCTTCGCGCACGGCCACATCCTGCGCACCCTGGCCGCACGCTGGCTCGGCTTCGACGCCTCCTTCGGCGCCCGCATCCGCCTGGAGCCGACCTCCCTGTCCGTCCTGGGCTGGGCGTACGGGGCCCCCGCGCTGGAGCGCTGGAACGACACGGGGCACCTGGAGTAATCCAGCCCCGGGGTTTGAGGAGCGGAGTCAGGCCGAAGCGTGCTTGGCGAGGAACGAGCCCACGCGCGGGGAGCGCTGGTGGGGGACCAGGGTGCGGGCCGTTGCCGCCAGCATCGACTGGATGCGGGTCGACTGGACCTCCTCCAGCAGCTCCAGGACCCGGCCGCCGGCCCAGGCGGCCTCGTCGGGGGCGCCCGCGTGGGCCAGGTTGTCGGCCAGCTCCGCCGTGTAGAGGGCGACGTTGCGGGCGAAGTGCGGGTCCTGGAGGTCCGCCGCCCGGCGGGCGTGGCGGGCGGCCCGGGCGTGCTCGCCGAGCGCGGCCCAGCAGCGGGACTCCAGGGACTCCAGCTCGGCCTCGCCGAAGAAGGACATCCACTCCGGATCCGCCCCCGCCTCACCGCGCGAGAACTCCGTGTGCGCCCGGGTCAGCGCCTCCTCGCAGGCCTTGCGGTCGGACAGCCCCGCCCAGCCGCCGGCCTCCCGCAGCGCGAGCAGCGACAGCAGCCTCGGGGAACCGAGCGAACGGGCGGCGCGGCGGCCCGCCTGGGCCGCCCGTACCGATTCGCGGGGGCGCCCGCAGTCCCGGGCGAGGAACGCCATGTTGCTGAAGGCGTGCGCCTCCAGACCGGCGTCCCCGGAGACCCGGGCCGTGGCGAGCGCCTCCGCGTAGTGCGAGCGGGCGTCGTCGAAGCGGCCCGAGTCGTGCGCGAGCCAGCCCACCGAGATGGCCAGCTCGCCCGCGCCCGCGTGCAGCCGGTCCTCGGTGGACTGCCGGGTCGCCCCCGCGTCGAGCAACGCGTAGGCGGTGCGCAGGGGTTCGGCGGCCCGCCGGTACAGGGCATCGGCGCCGTGCCGGTCGTCCAGCAGCCGGATCTGGCGTACGGCGTCCTCGACGGCGGCCGCCTCGGACTCGCCGGCGCGGGAGGGGAGGGGGGCTCGCTCTGCGCCGAGCAGGGTGAGGCTGAGGGTCGCGGCCGCGACGGTCGCGGAGCCCCCCGCCATGAACGCGCGACGCAGCACGTCGCTCTCCTTGGAACGCGAAGGG
Source organism: Streptomyces sp. NBC_01264 (assembly GCF_026340675.1). Lineage (NCBI taxonomy): Bacteria > Bacillati > Actinomycetota > Actinomycetes > Kitasatosporales > Streptomycetaceae > Streptomyces > Streptomyces sp. NBC_01264. The sequence goes on along the minus strand of NZ_JAPEOX010000001.1, from coordinate 3,817,845 downwards.
GCGGGGGAGCCGGTGGGGTGGGGGCGTTGGGCGAAGGCCGAGAAGGGCGCGGCCTGCTCGCGCTGCGCCAGCCGTCCCCGTACCGTCTCGCGCGGGGAGAACCCCAGGTCGGCCAGGGTGCGGCCGGGGAACATGTGGAGGAAGACCCGCTCGTAGGCGTAGTTGGGGCAGCGGATCTCGCCGGACTCGACCCGGCCGATGTAACGGGCGTCGCAGGAAACCGTTTCTCCGATTTCCTTCGCCGCCCTGCGTACCAACGCGGCGAATTCGGCCGGGGAGTGCTGACCGCGCAGCCGCCGGAAGGGGGTGTTGGGTGAGTGGGGGGACGTCGCCATGGACGCGGCCTCTCTGGGCAAGTGATTGCGCTGCCGGTGACTGTGTGGTGCCTGTGACGCGCTGCCCGGCGGGCATGAACGTACCGCCACCGGCGGAGGGTTGACTCGGTGTTTGGCTACAAAACGGATATCTCACCCGCGATCCGCCATGAACTGCCATCCTTTGCAGCGTCTTGCCGCCGCACCTGTTGACGTTCCCGTGCGTTGAACCCGTGCGGAGTGGGAGGAAGCCCGTCGGCTTCCGGGACCGCTGCCGCGATGCTCGTACGCGGATCGAGGAGGGGTTCCCTTGGTGGAGGGCGGCATGGAGAGTACGGACACGAACACCGCGCCCGAGCCCGGAGCGGCCCTCCTCACGGGCGCCCCGGACCTGGTCACGGTGCCCACCCGGCAGGGGCTGGAGGCCGTGGACATCATCCAGCGGGCCGCCGGCCAGGCCAGCCGTGCGGGCGGCGTCGGCCCGGTCCTGCACGACAGCTCCGGCAGCACCCTCGGCTTCCTCGTCCCGCCCGGCACCGCCGACGCCTGGGACCTCCCGGGCAGCGCCTGTACGCACACCAACGGGCGCGGCATGCGCTTCGGCGACACCTCGCCCACCGCGGGCGACACCGGCTGGCTGCTGCCTCCGGAGGCCGTCGGGCCGGTCACCGACCCGGAGGTGCTGCGGGCGGCGCTCGGTGAGGCGGCCCGGCTGATCGAGGCCGCGGACAACTGCCGCTAGGGCCTGTCGGGCCCTGACCAGCCATAATGAGGGCGTGGCGAGCAAGGGCAAGGGCAAGAGCAGCGACAAGGGCAACGACAGGCGGCGCGGCGGCCGGGACGCCTCCGAGGCCCCGGCCGGGCCGGTGGACGGCGGTCACGCCGCGCTGGAGCCCGACCGGGAGCGGTCGCGCGCCTGGACCCTGCTGATCGACGGAGCCCCGCAGTCGCACGTGGACCTCGACGACCCCGGACACCTGGACTTCTCCTACCAGCGCCGGATCGGCCACCTGATCGACCTCTACGCCCCCGCCCGCCAGCCCCTCAACGTCCTCCACCTCGGTGGCGGCGCCTTCACCCTCGCCCGCTACACGGCCGCCGCCCGCCCCCGCTCGACGCAGCAGATCGTCGAGATCGACGCCGGGCTCGTGGCCTTCGTACGGGAACACCTGCCGCTGGACCCGCAGGCGCGGGTCCGGGTCCGCGCGGTCGACGCCCGGGCCGGGCTGGCGAAGATCCCCGACGGCTGGGCCGACCTGGTGATCGCCGACGTGTTCGGCGGGGCCCGCACCCCGGCGCACCTGACGAGCGCCGAGTTCCTGGACGACGTACGCCGGGCCCTGGCGCCGGGCGGCTGGTACGTGGCGAACCTCGCGGACGGTCCGCCGCTCTCCCATCTGCGGGGCCAGATCGCCACCGCCGCGTCCCGGTTCGCGGAGCTGGCGCTGGCCGCCGACCCCGTGGTGTGGCGGGGGAAACGCTTCGGCAACGCCGTGCTGGTGGCCGCCGACCGGGAGCTCCCGGTCGCCGAGTTCACCCGACGGGTGGCGAGCGACCCGCACCCCGGCCGGGTCGAACACGGCCGCGCCCTCATCGACTTCGCGGGCGGCGCCGTCCCGGTCTCGGACGCCTCGGCGGTGGCCTCGCCGGAGCCCCCGCCGTCGGTCTTCCGCTGATCTAGTCGGCCGAGCCGGCGGCCAGTTCGCGCAGGCGGCGCTTGTCCGGCTTGCCGCGGTCCGTCAGCGGGAGCTCCGGCAGCCAGAACACCGCCGCCGGCCGTTGCCCCGGCGCCAGCTCCGCCGCGACCCGTGCGCACGCCTCGGCCGCCGCCGCGTCCGTCGGGGCGTGGCCGGGGGCCGCGACGAGGAAGGCGCACACCGCCTCCCCGGTGAGCGGGTCCGTCCGCCCCACGACGGCCGCCCGGGCCACCGCGGGGTGGCGGGTCAGGGCCGCCTCGATCGGGCCGCAGTAGATGTTGGCCCCGTGCACCATGACCACGTCCTTGACCCGGTCGTCGAGGTACAGGTACCCGTCGGCGTCGAAATGGCCGACGTCCCCGGTGCGCAGCCAGCCGTCGCGCAGGACCTCGGCGGTCAGGGCGGGCTGGTTGCGGTAGCCCGCCATCACCATCGGGGAGCGCACCCACACCTCCCCGGTCGCCCCGGGCGCGCAGCCCCGTACCCCGACCTCCACGCCGGGCGCCGGACGGCCCACGGAGCCGAGCAGGTGGGGGCGGTCGGCGGCCGCCGCGTCGTGGTCGGCGGGGGAGAGCCGGCTGAGCACCCCAGCCTCGTTCAACCCGTAGCCCTGGGTCCAGCGCACCTGCGGACCCCACCGGGTCAGCGCCCGCCGCAGCCGCTCCGGGTGGACGGGGGAGTCGCCGTAGGAGACGCGCACCAGGCCGGGTACGCCGTCGGCGGTCTCCGGGTCGTCGAGCAGCCGGTACAGCATCGACGGCGTCAGGTACGTGGACGCGGGCCCGAGCCGCCGGCAGGCCTCGGCGAACTCCCGGGTGCCGAAGGGGTGCAGGATCTCGGAGCGGCCGCCGACGCGCAGCTGCTCCAGGCACCGGCCGCCGGAGCGCTGGGAGAGGGAGTCGGTCGAGACGAAGGTGAGGGGAGCCGTGTGAGGGGAGTCGGTGCGGGTGGCCGTGCGGGCCGCCATGGCGGCGAAGGTCGAGGCCACCCCCTTCGGCCGGCCCGTCGTACCGCCCGTGTAGGTCACCCGGGCCACGTCCTCGCCGCGCGCGGCCACCGCGACGGGCAGGGCCTCCCGGGCGGAGGCCAGCTCCAGCAGCGCGGCCAGGGCGATGCGGGCTCCCGGGTCCGGCGGCACCGGGGTGTCGTGGACCACCAGGGCGGGCTCGCAGTCCCGTAGCAGGTGGTCGAGTCCGTGGGTGGTGGGGCCGACGCACACATGGGTCAGCCGGGCGCCCAGCACGTGCGCCGCCAGCCGTACGAGAAGGGTCTCGGGCGGGTTCCCCGCCGATACGCAGGCCAGCCCGGAGCCGCGCCGGATGCCCAGCTCGGCCAGGGCGCCGGCCAGCCGGTACGTCCAGGCCAGCACCTCGGAGTGGGTCAGGACCCAGGGACCGGAACCGAAGGCTGGGCGGTCCGCGTACCGCTCGCAGGCGTCGATCAGGTCGGTGACGTAGCGCGCGCCGGTGCTCATGGCGCCACGGTATCCGGCGGGCCCGGGCCGTCTCCGGGCCGGCCGTCTACGGGCCTGCCGTCCACCGGCCCCGCCGTCTACGGGTCGACGATCTCCACCAGCGGCGGGTGGTCGTGCCAGGTGCAGAACACCGACACCTCGCGGCCGTCACGGGTGAAGGTGACGCGGATCCAGGACGGCTGCTTCCAGACCTGCATCCGCCAGCCGGCCAGCGGGGTCGCCGACACCAGCTCGGCGGAGGTGGCGCCGAGACCGAAGACGACCCGGCCGCCCGAGACGCTGTACGCCTTCACGTTCTCGCCCGGGGGCCCCTGCCCCCGCTGCGAACGGGGGGTGGGCGTCGCGGAAGGCTTGGAGGAAGGGGAGGGGGAGGCCGGCGCCGTCGACGCGGACGGCGATGGCGACGGGGAAGCCGACGGCGAGGGCGTCGGCTCCGGCGGCTGCGCTTGGTGTGTGGAGGAGGAGCGGGGCTGCGTGGCCAGCGGCACGGCGAGCGGAGGATCGTAGGCGGTCCCGGACATGACCGAGTGCACGCCCCACCAGGACAGCGTCACGGCCGCCCCGGTCGCCAGGGTCCAGGCCCCCGCATGGCTGACTGCTCTACCGACATGTGCTCGTCGCATCGGGGGACATACTGCACCACCCGTCCCAGACCCGGCCCGGCACCCCTCGGCGTCCCCCGAATGGGCTACGGTGCGGGCCATGGCTAGTGTGCTCGTGGTCGAGGACGACCAGTTCGTACGTTCCGCCCTCATCCGGCACCTGACCGAGGCCTCGCACACCGTGCGCAGCGTCGGCACCGCCCTGGAGGCGCTGCGCGAGGTCGCCCACCACCGCTTCGACGTGGTGATCCTCGACCTCGGACTGCCCGACCTGGACGGCGCCGAGGCGCTCAAGATGCTGCGCGGGATCACCGACGTGCCCGTCATCATCGCGACCGCCCGCGACGACGAGGCGGAGATCGTCCGGCTGCTCAACGACGGCGCCGACGACTACCTGACCAAACCCTTCTCCGTGGAACACCTCTCCGCCCGGATGGCAGCCGTCCTGCGCCGCACCCAGGCGGCCGACGCCGAACCGCCCTCCCGGGTCCTGCGCGTCGGCGGTCTCGCCATCGACCCGCTGCGCCGGCAGGCCGAGCTGGACGGGGCGGTACTGGACCTCACGCGGCGGGAGTTCGACCTGCTGGCCTTCCTGGCCGGGCGGCCGGGCGTGGTCGTGGCCCGCCGGGAACTGCTCGCCGAGGTCTGGCAGCAGTCGTACGGAGACGACCAGACCATCGACGTCCACCTGTCGTGGCTGCGCCGCAAGCTCGGCGAGACCGCCGCCAGTCCGCGCTACCTGCACACGCTGCGGGGGGTCGGGGTCAAGCTGGAGCCGCCGCAGTGATCCGCCGATGAGGTGGGCGCTGGTCAAGGTGTGCCTCGCGGTCACCGTGATGGTGGTCGTGGCCTTCGCCGTACCGCTCGGGCTGGTCGTCCAGGAGATGGCCAGTGACCGGGCGTTCTCCAACGCCGAGCGGCAGGCCGCCACCATCGGGCCGACGCTGTCCATCACCACCGACCCGGCGCAGTTGCGCAAGGCCGTGGAGTCCACGCAGATGGGCGCCGACCGGCGGATGGCCGTGCACGTGCCGGCCGTCGGGGAAGACCCGCGCGTGGACATCGGGGACGGCTGGGCCGGCGAGCGCGCCGTCTCCGAGGTCCGGCGGATCGGGCGGGCCGCGACGGCCCCGGTGGCGGGCGGCGGCTTCGCGATGCTCCAGCCCGTGGCGCTCGGCTCCGGGGACATCGCCGTGGTGGAGATCCTGGTGCCGGAGAGCGAGGTCAGCAATGGCGTCGCCACCGCCTGGGTGATTCTCGCGGGCGTCGGACTCGCCCTGATCGTGGGCTCGGTGGCGGTCGCGGACCGGCTCGGCGCCCGCCTGGTGCGGCCCGCCGAGCGGCTCGCGGACGCCGCGCACCGGCTGGGCGAGGGCCGGCTGGGGGCGCGGGTCCCGGAGGACGGGCCGAAGGAACTCCGCTCGGCGGCCGTCGCGTTCAACTCGATGGCGGACCAGGTGGTGGAACTCCTGGCCAACGAGCGGGAGCTGGCCGCCGACCTCTCGCACCGGCTGCGGACCCCGCTGACGGTGCTGCGCCTCAACGCGGCCTCGCTCGGCGACGGCCCGGCCGCGGAGCAGACCCGGGCGGCCGTGGAGCAGCTGGAGCGGGAGGTCGACACGATCATCCGTACCGCCCGCGAGCAGCGCCCGGCCGCCGCGCAGGGGCCGGGAGCCGGCTGCGACGCCTCCGAGGTGATCCGCGACCGGATGGGGTTCTGGTCGGCGCTGGCGGAGGACGAGGGCCGCGAGGTGCGGCTCGCGGGGGTGGACCGTACGGTACGCATTCCCGTGGCCCGGCCGGAGCTCGCCGCGGCGCTGGACGCCATGCTGGGCAACGTGTTCCGGCACACCCCCGAGGGCACCCCCTTCGCGGTGGACGTGCACGACGCGGGCGACGCGGTCATCGTGCTCGTCTCGGACGCGGGGGGCGGCATCGCCGATCCCGACGCGGCCCTGCGGCGCGGTAACGACGGCGGCCGCGACGGGTCCACGGGCCTGGGGCTGGACATCGTACGGAGGGTCGCGGAGTCGACGGGCGGGGACGTGCGGCTGGGGCGCTCGGTGCTCGGCGGTACCGAGGTGCGGGTGTGGATCGCGCTGGACGGGCGGACGCGGGGCGAGTCCGCCCGGGCCGGACGCGGGCGGCGCAAGCGGCGGCGCAACTGACGTGACCCTGTTGCAGGTGGGGGCCCTGTGGCGGGCGGGGGCGCAACCGATGTAACCCTGCGGCGGCGGGGCGCGCCGCGCGTCCGGTATGTCCCCCTGTCGGTACGGTCCGCGCCATGGACACCCTCGTCTTCGGCGGCCTCCTCGCCACCTCGATCGCGATGTACCGGGACTCCCCGCGGTTCGTCGTGCTCGGTGCCTGGTGGCTCGTGCTCCTCGCCGTGATCCTGCTGATGGCGCACCACATCACCAGCGGCCTCGCCCTCACCTTGAGCTACTGACCGTGGCCGCGATGTCCAGCCTGCTCCCGGAGCCGCCGCTGGAGGGCGGACTGCTGGGCCGGGTCCAGTTCTGGTTCGCGTGCGCCTTCGCCGTCGGCTGGACGGGGGTGGTGTGCGGCGGGCTCTTCTACCAGTTCGGGAAGGGGAGTACCCGTGCCCGCTCTGCATCGTGCAGCGGATGTTCATGCTGCTGGCGGCGATGGGGGCGGCCCACATCGTCCGGACGGCGCTGTCGCGCGGGTCGGTGACCGGCCGCGACTACATGATGGGCTGGGGCCTGTCGCTGGTCGCCGTGACCGCCGGCTCGTTCGCCTCGTGGCGGCAGACGATGCTGCACGTCCTGCCCGGCGACAAGGGGTACGGGAGCGAGATGTTCCCGACGCGCTACCAGTTCTTCTACGACGTGGGAATCCTGGACTAGCTGAGGTTGGCGCGGAGTTGACGGCTCCCGTGCGGGAATCCGTACGACCTGATTGAGTGGGTCCGCCTTTCTCCCTGATTCCTCGATTCCTTGAGTCCTTGGGACCTTCCGTTCCTTCCGTATGCGAGGGGAAACCGTCATGCGCTACGCAGTGCTCGGCACCGGGATCGTCGGCCGTACGGTGGCCGCCCGGCTGCTCTCCCTCGGCCACGAGGTGGTCATCGGGACCCGGGATCCCGGGGCCACCCTCGAGCGCGCCGAGTACGCGGGGTGGCAGCAGGACCACCCGGCGGCGGCCCTGGCCCCCTTCGCGGAGGCGGCGCGGCGCGGCGAGGTGCTCGTCAACGCCACGGGCGGGCAGGTCAGCGTGGCCGCCCTGACGGAGGCCGACGCCGCACACCTGGACGGCAAGATCCTGATCGACATCGCGAACCCGCTGGACTTCTCGCGCGGGTTCCCGCCCGGGCTCGACCCGGTGGACAGCGACAGCCTGGGCGAGCTGATCCAGCGGACCTTCCCGGGGCTGCGCGTGGTCAAGACGCTGAACACGATGAACTGCCAGGTCATGGTCGACCCGGGCCGGGTGCCCGGCAACCACACGGTGTTCCTCTCGGGTGAGGACGCCGAGGCGAAGAAGGCCGTACGGGAACTCCTCTACTCCTTCGACTGGAGCGAGCACACCGTCATCGATCTGGGCGGCATCGAGAGCGCACGGGGCACCGAGATGCTGCTGCCGGTCTGGCTCCGGCTGATGGGGACGCTCGGGCACACGGACTTCAACTTCCACATCCAGGGCGCGAACCGGACGGAATAGGCGGAGGGGGTCGGCCCCGCCCGGACGGAGGCGGAGATGGTGCCGCCTCCCGGACCATGGACACGGTGAAGCCGGAGGCCGCCTACTTCGGCCTCCACGAGGGCGTCCGGTCTGGCGAAGGGGCTGGCGGCGATGAAGAGCCCGGGCTGAGCCCGGGCACCGGGACCGGTGTCAGGGCCGGCCCCAGGACCTTGTCGGCGGCCGCCCACGCCAGGCCCGCGGAGGCGGCCGCGGCCGTGCAGGAGACGGCGAAGGCCGCCCGGTACCCGTAGGCTGCGGCGAGCGGACCGGTGGCCGCCGCGGCCAGTGCCTGGCCGATGATCAGACCGCTGCCGGCCAGGGTCATGGCCTCGCCCATCCGCCGTGCGGGTCCGGCCCGTTCGACGAGGCCGAACAGTGCGATCAGGTGCGGGGCGACCGCCAGTCCGATCCCGGCGACGGCGAAGGCCGCGCCCCACAGGCCGGACACGGCGAGCAGCGGAAGCGTCAGCAGGGCCTGGGCGGCGATGGTCCGGCGCAGCCGGACGGTCAGGCCGGCCGTACCGGGCCGGGCCACGGTCACGAAGCCGGCCACCGAGCTGGTCACGGCCATGGCGGCCCACACGAGCCCGGCGGCCCCGGGGGAACCGACGGCCACGGCGAGGGCGTTGACCCCGGTATTGGCCCCGCTCCAGGCGGCGCCCTGCAGGACGGCCACGAGGAACAGCAGGGCGAGCCCCGGAGACCACAGGCGTACGTCGCCCCGCGCGGCGGCGCCGACCTGTCCCATCGGGCCCGGCGCCGTGGGATGCAGGGCGAAGAGCGTCCCGAACACCAGGCCCAGGGTGGCCGCGAGCACGAGCGCCGATGCGGGGTGGACGGTCACCGCGAGGATCCCGGCCAGTGCGGGCCCCACCATGAAGCCGACCTCGTCGAGGGTGGTGTCGAAGGAGAGCGCCGCCCCGACCAGGGCCTTGTCCTCCCCGGCCAGCCGCGCCCACCGGGCCCGGGCCAGTGGTCCGACCTGGGCCGCCGTGAGGCCGGCCGCGACGGCGAGCGCGAGGCGGGCGGCGAGCGGCAGCCCGCCCAGGACGGCGGCGACGAGGGCGAGGAGCACGACGGCGTTCGCGACGCAGGCGACGAGCAGGACGGGCCGGTGTCCGCGCCGGTCGGCGAGCCGGCCGATGACCGGGCCGCCGAGGGCCTGGCCGAGCCAGAGGGCGGCGGCGACGGTCCCGGCGTCGCCGATGCCGTCGCGTTCGTTGATGAGCAGCAGCGTCCCGATGGGACACAGCGCGGCGGGCAGGCGGGCGAGGAACCCGTGGACGGGCAGGGCCCGGCCACCGAGGGCGAACACCCCGCGGAAGCCGGCGGGTGCGGGCGTGGACATGGACAACCTCCAGCCGCACGCCGACCCTCCCGTTTCTCCGGCGCGCGCCGTTGCCCGTTGGGCTGGACGCTAACGCCGGAGCGGGCCGGTTGGGAAGGGCCGGTAAAGGGCCGGGGAGGCGCCGGGGAAGGGTCTCTACGGGGCGGAGTCGCCCGAGGTCAGCCGCTTGGCCTGGGCGCGGCCGACCTCGGCGGCGCGGCGCAGGTAGTCGGCGATGACGGCCAGTTCGGAGTCGGAGTAGCTCGCCAGCACGGCGCCGAAGGCGCGGCCGGGGGTCTCCCAGGCGGCGCCGATCCGTTCGCGGGCGCTGGGGGAGAGGGCGACGAGGGAGCGGCGGCGGTCGTTCGGGTCGGCGTGCCGCTCGACGACGCCGGCCTTGACCATGCGGTCCACGAGGCGGGTGGCGGAGCCGGAGGTCAGTCCGGTGAGGCGGGCGATGTCACCGGTGCTGACCGGCTCGGTCTCCATGTCGAGGAGGGCGACGCACTGCATGTCGGTGGGGTGCAGGCCGACGTGGTCGGCCATGGCCTGGTTGAAGAGCGAGTAGTCGGCGTAATGCCGCTGGCTCTCGGTGACGATGCGCGCGAGCAGCTCGGCGCGGGTCCACTCATCACTCGAACGAGCGTAATCGGTTGACATCGGCTTCTCCGTGCTTCAAATTTATCTGCGTGACGCAGAGATTGCGTCACGCAGAATCTGCGTCACGTATGCAGTCTAGGACAGGAAGAGCAGGAATCCGCCATGTCGAACACCCCGATGCCCAATATCCTCGTCACCGGTGGCCGCGGCTCCGTCGCCCGTGGTCTCTCGTCCCTCCTCGCCGCCCGCGGTGTCCCGTACCGCCGCGCATCCCGCGAGCCGGACTCGCCCGGCACCGTCCGCTGCGACCTCACCGATCCCGCGACCTTCCCCGAAGCCCTCGCCGGCGTCCGCTCCGTCTTCCTCTACGCCGAGGCCGCAGCCATCGACGCCTTCGTGAAGGAGGCCGTCCGTGCCGGGGTCGAACACGTCGTCCTCCTGTCCTCCTCCTCGGTCCTCGCCCTCGACGCCGCCGACAGCCCCCTCGCCGCCTCCCACCTCGCGGTGGAACGGGCCCTCCTCGCCTCCCCGCTGCGCACCACCCTTCTGCGCCCCGGGTCCTTCGCGAGCAATGCCCTCGGCTGGGACTGGTCGCTGAAATCGGGCCGCCCGGTGCACCTGCCGTTCCCGGGTGCGTACAGCGACCCGGTCCACGAGAGCGACCTCACCGAAGCCGCCCTCGCGGTCCTGGCCGACCCCGCGCTCGGGGGTCGCGCGTACACCCTGACGGGCCCGCAGGCGCTGACCTTCACCGCCCAGCTGGCCCTACTGGGCGACACCCTCGGCCGCCCCATACCCTTCGAGCCCGTCTCCCGTGAGCAGTGGAAGTCCGAGGTCGACGGCTACATACCGGGGCCGTACGCGGAAGCCCTGCTCGACTTCTGGGCCGCCTCGGACGGGCTTCCGGTCGACCTCACGGACGACCTGGAACGGCTCACGGGCCACGCGCCGCGCACCTTCGAGACCTGGTCTGCGGACCATGCGGACGCCTTCAGGGCGTAGGCGATCAAGGGTGGCCCCGACGGCATCGGCCGACGATGGTGCGTGCTAGCGTCCGCCGGTTGATCGATTTCCCAGGGGGGAACATGAAGAGGCTTTTGGGAGCCGGTGTCGCGGTGGCGCTGGTGGTCACCGGCGGTATCGCCGGCGCGGGCACGGCCATGGCGGCCGGGGATCCGGGGTTTTACTTCAGTCCGGTCGAGGACAAGGTCCTCATGCCGGGTGAGGGGTGGGCCGAGCTGGCTCCGTCGAGCACCGGCGGGACCGGCGACGGAAAGGCGGACGGCACCTACGTCTACGTAGTGAGCAAGAAGCCGCTCACGGACGCCGGCTGGTCCGGCGGTGGAGCGCCGACCGGGCTGAAGGTGGCCTTGACGGAGAGCTGTGCACCGAAGGCCGGGATCGCCGGCGTGTACCTGTGCAACCTGAACGGGTGGAACAACCCGTATCCCCAGATATCGGCTCCGAGCTCGACGGCGCACGGCGTGACGGCCTACTACGGCCTCGTCTACGTGCCGCGTGGGGCCAGCATCACCGCGGGCATCAAGGAGGCGCAGACCGCGGGATCCAAGGCGATCGGTCCGCGTCGGGCGCATGCCACGGTCACGGTGAAGAGCAAGGCGCACGTGGCGCAGAACACCGTCACACAGTCGACGCCGGCGCTGGCGGCCGGCGGCTCGGTGATGCAGACGGTGAAGCTGCACGCGGTCGACAAGGGCAGGCTGCAGGTGAGCCTCTCCCCGGCGGCGGGCTTCCGCCGGTGGGACCAGGACGAGCTGAAGGTCACGGTGACCGGTGTCCAAGCGGGTGGCGTGGCCGGTGCCGAGTGCGATCACTCCTTCGGCGAGATCGGCTGGGGCCACGAGATCCGCTGCGACATCGCGAAGCCCGGTGACTACACGGTCACCTACGGGCTGACGGCCGATGCGACCACGCCGGCGTGGAAGCTGAGCGCGGCTTCGGCCTACGAGGTGTACACCGGCGGCTGGGGCTTCATCCCGGCGGCGGCCTCGGACTTCGCGATCTCCAGCTCGATACCGGTGACCCAGCGGTACCGGATCGTGGGCCGCGACGCCGCGGGCGGTCTGTGGGACTACAAGAGCACGGGCAAGGTCGCCGAGCCGTTCGCGCCGGTCGACCCGGTCGGCGGCACCTTCGACTGGAACCGGTACACCGCGCTGACCCGGCTGGCGCCGGTGACCATCCAGAGCACCGGGCGGGGTGCCGTCGGGCGGGACAAGGACGGGGTCCTGTGGCTCCTCCCGACCTCGGGTGACGGCAGCATCTACAAGAACCGCATACGCGTCGGTGCCGGCTGGAACGTCTACGACACGCTGGTCGGTGTCTCCGACGTGACCGGCGACAAGAAGGCGGACCTGCTGGCGCGGGACACCGCGGGTGTCCTGTGGCTGTACCAGGGCACGGGGCTGAACTCGAGGCCGTTCGAGACCAGGGTGCAGGTCGGCCGCGGCTGGAGCATCTACGACCAGCTGGTGGGCGGTGTCGATCTGACCGGTGACGGCAAGCCCGACATGGTGGCCCGGGACAAGGCCGGGAAGCTGTACCTGTACCAGGGCACGGGGGCGGCTGCGAAGCCGTTCGCGCCCAAGCAGCAGATAGGCACCAACTGGCAGATCTTCAACTCGATCGTCGCGCCGGGTGACCTGAACTCCGACGGCAAGGCCGACCTGGTGGCCCGGGACAAGGCCGGCAGCCTGTGGCTCTACCAGGGCACGGGAGTCGCCGCGAAGCCGTACGCCGCCGGGGTGAAGATCGGCACCGGCTTCGGCACGTACAACCTGCTGTTCTAGGAAACGCGGAAGGCCCCCGCCCGCTTTCGCGGACCGGGGCCTTCTCGTCAGGGTGAGTGACGGGACTTGAACCCGCGGCCACCTGGACCACAACCAGGTGCTCTACCAACTGAGCTACACCCACCATGTCCGGTCGGAAAACCGACCGGCCGAAGAAAAGGGTACAGGGTCCGGGAGGGTGCTCGCTCCCCCCTTTCCCCGCACCCCTTCGCGGTGGGTGCTAGGCGCCGGGGACGACGTGCTTGGCGGCGATGGTGCGCGCCGTGTCCGAGTCCGGACCGGGCTGCGGCACGAAGACGGCCTCCCGGTAGTAGCGCAGCTCGGCGATGGACTCCTTGATGTCCGCGAGCGCCCGGTGGTTGCCGTTCTTCGGCGGGCTGTTGAAGTAGGCGCGCGGGTACCAGCGGCGTGCCAGCTCCTTGATCGAGGACACGTCCACGATCCGGTAGTGCAGGTACCCCTCCAGCGCGGCCATGTCGCGCAGCAGGAAGCCGCGGTCGGTACCGACCGTGTTTCCGCAGAGCGGGGCCTTGCGGGGTTCCTTCACGTGTTCCCGTACGTAGGCCAGGACCTGTGCCTCCGCGTCCGCGAGGGTGGTCCCGCCGGCCAGCTCGTCGAGCAGGCCGGACGACGTGTGCATCTCGCGCACCACGTCGGGCATGGTTTCCAGGGCCGCGTCCGGCGGGCGGATCACAATGTCCACGCCTTCGCCGAGCACGTTGAGCTCCGAGTCGGTGACCAGTGCGGCCACCTCGATAAGTGCGTCGTCCGTCAACGAGAGCCCGGTCATCTCGCAGTCGATCCACACCATGCGATCGTTCATGCGCCCCACCTTATGCGGAAGGTCCCCCGCATCGGTGACCACCGAGGTGACCACTGACGCGGGGGACCTTCCCAGGACCTGCTGATGCGCGGCTACGCGTGCTCGCGCAGCACCCGGCCCGGGGCGTACAGCTCCGTCACCGTGGAACCGGCCGCGGCCAGTGCCGCGGCGGCCCGCTGCGGCTGCGGAGTGCGCTGGTGCGGAACCGGCGACTCCGACAGCTGAGCCACCTGGGCCACGTCCGTCTGCGGGCGACGGGCCCGGTAGGCGGAGCGGTAGGCGGCCGGGGAGGACCCCAGCTGGCGGCGGAAGTGCCCGCGCAGCGCGACCGGTGAGCGGAACCCGCAGCGTCCGGCGACCTCGTCGACCGAGTAGTCGGAGGTCTCCAGCAGCCGCTGCGCCTGAAGCACCCGCTGGGTGATCAGCCACTGGAGCGGCGCACTGCCGGTGAGCGAGCGGAACCGCCGGTCGAAGGTGCGCCTGCTCATGTAGGCGCGCGCCGCCAGCGTCTCCACGTCGAACTGCTCGTGGAGGTGTTCCAGTGCCCAGGCGACGACCTCGGCCAGCGGGTCGGCGCCGATCTCCTCCGGCAGCGACCGGTCGAGGTAGCGTTCCTGGCCACCCGTGCGGCGCGGCGGGACGACGAGCCTGCGGGCCAGTGCGCCCGCCGCCTCGCTGCCGTGGTCCGTGCGCACGATGTGCAGGCACAGATCGATTCCGGCCGCGGTGCCCGCGGACGTCAGCACGTCGCCGTCGTCGACGAACAGCTCGCGCGGATCGACGTGGACGGACGGGTAGCGCTTGGCCAGCGTCGGCGCGTACATCCAGTGCGTCGTCGCGGGCCGGCCGTCCAGCAGGCCGGCGGCGGCGAGCACGAACGCACCCGTGCACAGGCCGACGATCCGGGCCCCCTCCTCGTGCGCCAGACGCAGCGCGTCGAGCGCCTCCGGCGGCGGCGGTGAGGTGATGGAACGCCACGCGGGGACGACGACCGTGCCTGCCCGGGCGATCGCCTCCAACCCGTATGGCGCGGTCAGTTCGAGTCCGCCGGTGGTCCGCAGCGGACCGTCCTCACCGGCGCACACGAGCAGTCGGTAGCGTGGAACTCCCGCGTCCTGCCGGTCAATGCCGAACACGGAAAGTGGAATGGAGCTCTCGAAGATCGGTCCGCCGCTGAAGAGCAGCACCGCGACGATCTCCCTGCGGCGACGCCCCGCGAGCTTCCTGCCGTCTACGACGACGGCGGTGGAATCCTGGCTCATGGCGCTAAGCCCCCCTTGGGTGTCGCGACTCCTTGGTCTGGTCGCACCTGCACGTATCCCCTCGGCCTTGCACGTGGCTCCCCCGCCGTAAATACATGATCGAATCTACTGCGTCCCGTGGTGTCGGCGTGACAAGTTCAGCACGCAGCGCTATGTCGACTTGGCAACTTGGCGAAAAACATTCGATCAGGAAGCGTTCCACTCCGCTACCCGGGTGGAAAGCGCACTGTCCGGCCATGGCCAGTACTCGTAGGGTCAAAGCCCCCTGGTAACCCCGTAGTCGCTGATGGTGAGGGGGGCGGGGGGACATTCCGGCAAGGAGGGGGACCTGCCGGGAAGTTGGCTGAAAACATGCGGGTGTGGATGTGCGAATCGGTCAGTCCTGAGGGGACATCCCGCTGGAAACCTGACATCCGCGCTGGGTTCCGGCCCCGGCGCGCGAATGCCGGCCCCGGTGGGCGGGCGTCAATCGGTCCTCCGCGAGGACACGGGCGGCATTCCGCTCCGCCCGTTCCGAGTGCCGCAGCAGCACCCGGCAGGCCGCCGTGACGGCCGCGAGGCCCAGGGTGGCGACGGCGGCCCCGCCGAAGGAGGTCCCGTAGACGACGAGGACCACGGGGACGAGCAGGCAGCTGAAGGCCGCCCAGCGCACCACGTCACCCGCCGGGTCCTCCTGGGGCCGCCGGGAGGGCTGCACGGACGAGTGAAGGGGAGGGGGCGGCATGTGGACGGACTGCTTCGGCTGAGCGGGCGACTGAGCG
This sequence comes from Streptomyces sp. NBC_01264, assembly GCF_026340675.1. NCBI lineage: Bacteria > Bacillati > Actinomycetota > Actinomycetes > Kitasatosporales > Streptomycetaceae > Streptomyces > Streptomyces sp. NBC_01264. Next base: position 3,802,470 of record NZ_JAPEOX010000001.1, on the reverse strand, counting down.
GGCTGGACGGGGTGAACCGGACGACCGGGCACGGCGTGCTCCCTGCGGGCTCTTCCTGGACGGTCGGACTCGTACCCAACGGCGTGCGGCGCGGCTCGGTCACTGCGCGCAGGGGTGGCACACACCCGATGGGGTGCTCCCGGTCACTGGCTGTAGGGGGCAGCGGACATTGCCAAGGAGGCGTGGCTGCGGCATGCTCCCTTGGACGCTCTCCAAGGGCGGCATGACCTGTGCAGCACAGGAGTGTCGCCGTACCCTGGTGGGTATGGGCTTGGGAAGATGCTTCCCGGACAGAGCTCGGTCACACTGAGTTGTCATTTTCTGGAATCGTCCCGCTTGAATCGTCGCTTCCGCCTACTGGCGCCCCGTCCCCTTGTCCCTTCCCCTGAGGACCTCTTCGCCGAGACACCCATGGCCGGTCACGAATTCTCCGAACCCGCGGACCGCAAGCGCAAACGACTCGCCGATCCAGAATCGGCCGACCTGCGCGCGGTGGAACAACCACGTCATCCATGCGACCCGGCCTTCCGGCACGGGGTCGTGGTGGGCTTCGACGGATCCACGTCCAGTGAGCGCGCTCTCGCGTACGCGATCGGCATGGCCCGTCGCTCCGGATCCGGTCTGATCATCGTCCACGTGGCGAACCGGCTGCCCACCACCGTGTGGGCCGGCTGCGAGCCACCGGTCTTCGTGGACGTGCCGGACCACCGCACCGAGGTGCTGGGTCTGGAGCTGGCCTGCGCGGACTACCTGTCCGAGGTGCCGTGGATCCTCGTCGAGCGCGGCGGGGACATCTGCCACGAGCTGGAGGAGGTCGGCCGGGAGTACTCGGCGGACGCCATCGTGGTCGGCTCCACGCACGGGATCGTCGGCCGGATCTTCGGATCGGTGGCGGGCCGGCTGGCGAAGCGGGCGCAGCGACCGGTCGTTGTCATCCCGTAACCGACTGTATGTCGATTGTGCGGTTGTGCACCCCCATGTAAGGGGTAAATAAAGGCTGCTGGGACGCAGCAAACAACTGCAGATCGAAGGGAGCCCGCCGTGGACAATGGTGTCTCTGCGGGAAGCACGGCCTCGACTTCGACCCTCGGGCACATCGCCCTGGGTCTCACCCTTCTCGCGTTCGGTATCGGCCACACCGGGATCATCGACGGTGTCACCGTGGCCAACTCCGTGTCGCTCGCGACATTCCTCGGCGGTCTCGCCCTGTTCGTCCTCGGAGTCATGGAGTACCGGGGCGGCAACGGCTTCAACGGCACCGCGTTCGCGGGCATCGGAGCCTTCTGGTTCACCTGGGCCAACGGAGCCGACGGAAAGGTTTCGGCACACGCGGCCGGACTGTTCCTCGTCCTGTTCGCCATGCTGGCACTGACCCTCGCCGCCTCGGCCTCGCGCGGGCTGTTCGGGCAGGGCGTGTACGGCCTGTTCACCCTCTCCCTGCTGCTCCTGGCGATAGGCGCCTTCGCCGAGAACGACGGGCTGGCCAAGGCGGCCGGCTGGGTGGCGGCGCTCTCCGGACTGCTGGCCTGGTACGGGGCCACCGCGGCGCTGGCGAGCTGGCCGATGGCCTTCGGAAAGGGTTCGCGCGGCGCGGTCGCCGCGAGCTGACGGACGCCGCACCACAGGAGAAGGCCCCCGGGGGATCCCCGGGGGCCTTCTTCGTGCGTGCGAGCCACGCGAGCTACGCGGGCTACGCGGGCTGGGCGACCTACTCGACCGTGACGGACTTCGCCAGGTTGCGCGGCTTGTCGATGTCCCGGCCCATGGCCAGGGCGGTGTGGTACGCCAGCAGCTGCAGCGGGATGCCCATCAGGATCGGGTCCAGCTCGTCCTCGTTCTTGGGCACGAGGATCGTGTGGTCGGCCTTCTCCTGCTTGGTGTGGGCGACCGCCAGGATCCGGCCGCTGCGGGCCTTGATCTCCTCGAGCGCCGCGCGGTTCTTCTCCAGCAGGTCGTCGTCCGGGACGATGGCGACCGTCGGCAGCGAGGGCTCGATGAGGGCCAGCGGGCCGTGCTTGAGCTCGGAGGCGGGGTAGGCCTCGGCGTGGATGTAGGAGATCTCCTTGAGCTTCAGGGAGGCCTCCAGGGCCACCGGGTAGCCCCGGACGCGGCCGATGAACATCATCGACTTGGCCTCGGCGTACTCGGCGGCCAGCTTCTTGATGTCTTCCTCGCCGTCCAGGATCTCCTGGATCTGCGCGGGCAGCTTGCGCAGGCCGTCGATGATCCGCTTGCCGTCGGTGACGGACAGGTCGCGGATGCGGCCGAGGTGCACGGCGAGCAGCGCGAAGGCCACGACCGTGTTGGTGAAGCACTTGGTGGAGACGACGCAGACCTCGGGGCCGGCGTGCACGTACACGCCGCCGTCGGCGGCGCGGGCGATCGCGGAGCCGACCACGTTGACCACGCCGAGGACGCGGGCGCCCTTGCGCTTGAGCTCCTGCACGGCCGCGAGCACGTCGTACGTCTCACCGGACTGGGAGACGGCGATGTAGAGGGTGTCGGGGTCCACGACCGGGTTGCGGTAGCGGAACTCCGAGGCCGGCTCGGCGTCGGCGGGGATGCGGGCCAGGCTCTCGATGAGGCCCGCGCCGATCAGACCGGCGTGGTACGAGGTGCCGCAGCCCAGGATCTTGACCCGGCGGATGCCGCGCGCCTCGCGCGGGTCCAGGTTCAGGCCGCCCAGGTGGACGGTGTTGAAGCGGTCGTCGATCCGCCCGCGCAGGACGCGGTCGACCGCGTCGGCCTGCTCGGAGATCTCCTTGTGCATGTACGTGTCGTGGCCGCCCATGTCGTAGGAGGCGGCCTCCCACTCCACGGTCTCGGGCGTGGCGGTGGTCGTCGTACCGGAGGTGGTGTACGTCCGGAAGTCGTCGGCCTTCAGGGTCGCCATCTCGCCGTCGTCGAGGGTGACGATCTGGCGGGTGTGGGCGACGAGCGCGGCGATGTCCGAGGCGACGAACATCTCCTTCTCGCCGATGCCGAGGACGACCGGGGAGCCGTTGCGGGCCACGACGATGCGGTCGGGGAAGTCGGCGTGCATGACGGCGATGCCGTAGGTGCCCTCGACGACCTTGAGCGCCTCGCGGACCTTCTCCTCCAGGGTGTCGGCCTGGGCGCGGGCGATGAGGTGGACGAGCACCTCGGTGTCGGTCTCCGAGAGGAAGACGACCCCGTCGGCCTCCAGCTTGGCGCGCAGCTCGGAGGCGTTGTCGACGATGCCGTTGTGCACGACGGCGACCTTGTTGTCGGCGTCCAGGTGCGGGTGGGAGTTGATGTCGCTCGGGGCGCCGTGGGTGGCCCAGCGGGTGTGGGCGATGCCGGTGGTGCCGGCGAAGCGCTTGGGGACCCGGGACTCCAGCTCGCGTACGCGGCCCTTGGCCTTGACGACCTTCAGGGCCGCGGCCTTCGGGCTGTTGACGACGATGCCCGCGGAGTCGTAGCCGCGGTACTCGAGTCGCTGCAGGCCCTCCAGCAGCAGCGGTGCCACGTCACGCTTGCCGATGTAACCCACGATTCCGCACATAAGGTCTTTCCCCTCCTGAAGTTCGGTTGCTCTTGCCGCTGCCCTGCAGCGCCCCGGCGTGCGGCCGGGGGTGGTGCTCAGCCGTAGACGATGCGGCGCAGTTGCCGGAGCGAGAGCTCCGGCGGCGCCACGGCGCGGTGCGGCAGTTCTGCCGCGATCCGCTCGAAGATGTCAGCGTTGACCGCGCCCCCGGACTGGAGCTCACGGTGGCGCCGGCGCACGAACTCCTCGGTGCTCTCGTCGAAGTACGCGAGGACGTCGAGCACCACTCGGGCGGCTTCGCCCCGCTGGAGCGAGGTGCTGCGCACCAAGTGGTCGACGAGGTCGTCGTGCGACGGGCGGCGGTCGGGCATCCGTCGATATTGGCGGTACGAGCCGCAGAACGCAAAAATTCTGCCCGGAATCGGGCAGGATCTCGCTGGTCTGGACCAGGGGAGGCCTGCTTGGTGATGCGGCATTCCGGTCTTCGATGGTCAGAAACGACCCAAAATCGCTGCTTTCGCCGTCGAGAACTCCTCGGCCGTGAGGATCCCCGCCTGATGCAGCTCTCCCAGCTCGCGCAGCCGGCGCAGCAGGGCGTCGTGGTCCTCCGCTGGAGCGGGGGCGTGGGCCGGTGCGGCGGCCGGGCCGGGCGCGGGCGCGGGCGGGAGCGCGGGCGCGGGCGGGAGCGAGGGCGCGGGCGGGAGCGAGGGCGCGGGCGCGAAGGAGGGCGGGAACGAGGGGGAGGGTGACGGATCGGGCTCCGGCGAGGGCGCCGCCGGGTGCGGCATGCGGACCGCGACGGCGGCCGCGACCAGTGCCATCAGCGGGTCCTTCTTGAAGCCGAACAGTTCCACCGTGTGCGGGTCGTACTTCGGCGCCGCGCTCTGGCCGGCGCCGGCCAGGGCGAAGCGGATCCACCCGTTCTCCAGCCCCCGGGACGGGGCCCACTCCACCGACCGCAGGTCCGCGACCCTGAACGCCCGGGCCCCGCCGGACCGTTTCGCCTCTTCCGTGGTCCAGTTCCACTCCAGGGACACCCGGTCGCCGTCGAAGGCGACCGTCCCGTCGCCCGCGCCGACCGCGATCGGCACGGCGGGTCCCGGCAGCAGGTAGGAGTCGGCGGGCCCGGCGTCCACCTGGTCCAGCAGCAGGGCGTTGCGCACCTCGTCCACGAAGTACTCCGCCACCCCGCCTCGGTCCGGCTCCACGGTCAGCCGGTACGGGTCGGAGGCCTCCGGCAGCCGGCCGCCCGTCACCTGGAGCAGCGGGTCGGCGCCGTCACGCAGCCGCAGGCGCAGCCGGCCCGCCTTGCGCCCCGGTTCGTAGGAGATGCCGGCCAGCGCGCGCAGCGGGACGAGCACCTCGCCCAGCGTCTGGCGCAGCAGTCCCACCCCCTTGTCGCGGCCCGGCACGATGCGCACCGCGTCCCCGTCGAAGGTCCATGTGCCGTCCTTCTGGATGATTTCCGCCATCCTTGGATTCTCGCACCGGCCCCACGGGCCCGGTTGGCCTATACCTATGCGCATGAGAGTCCCGCGACGCATGCTCGCCGCCCTCCTGGTCCTCGCCGCCGTCCCCGCGGCCGCCTCCTGCTCCGGCGCCGCGAGGGGGGACGACGCCCGGCCGGGCGACGAGCCTCCCGTCGCGCTCGCGCCCTACGAACGGCTCCTGCCCGCGCCCGTCTCCGCCCGCGCCGGGGGCCCGGGGTACGCCTTCGGCCCGGGCACGGTCATCCGTACCGGCCCGACCGGCGACGAGGAGGTCCGCAAGGTCGGCGAACTCCTCGCCGAGCAGCTGCGCGGCCCCAGCGGGCTGCCGCTGCCCGTGGTCGACGGCGCGCAGGGCGACGGGATCCGGCTGCGGATCGACGCGGAGGCCGAGGGGGCGGGGGAGGAGGGCTACCGGCTGGAGTCCGGGCCCGGCGGGGTCACCCTCACCGCCCGCACGCCCGCGGGCCTCTTCCACGCCGGCCAGACGCTGCGCCAGCTCCTGCCGGTGTCCGGCCCGGGGACGGTGCCGGGCGGCACGGTCACGGACGCGCCGCGCTTCGCGTACCGGGGGGCGATGGTGGACGTGGCCCGCCACTTCTTCACGGTGGAGCAGGTCAAGAGGTACGTCGACCAGCTCGCGCAGTACAAGGTCAACACCCTGCACCTGCACCTGACCGACGACCAGGGCTGGCGCATCGCGATCGACTCCTGGCCGCGGCTGGCGGAGTACGGGGGCGCGAGCGAGGTCGGCGGCGGACCCGGCGGGCACTGGACGAAGGACGAGTACCGGGACCTGGTGGCGTACGCCTCGGAGCGGTACGTGGACGTGGTCCCCGAGATCGACATGCCCGGCCACGTGAACGCCGCGCAGGCCGCCTACGCCGAGCTGAACTGCGACGGCAAGGCGCGCGAGCGCTACACCGGGATCAAGGTCGGCTTCAGCTCGCTGTGCGTGGGGGAGGAGCGGACCTACGCGTTCATCGACCAGGTGCTGGGGGAGCTCGCGGAGCTGACCCCGGGCACGTACCTCCACATCGGCGGCGACGAGGCCCACTCCACGCCCGCGGCGGACTACGCGGCCTTCATGGACCGGGCCCAGGCGGTGGTGGCCAAGCACGGCAAGACGGTGGTGGCCTGGCACCAGCTCGCGACGGCCCGGCCGACCCCCGGCGCGGTCCTCCAGTACTGGGGCCACGACCGCACGGCGGCGGCCGAGAAGGCGGCGGTGGCCGCGGCGGCCAAGGCGGGCAGCCCGGTGATCCTGTCCCCGGCGGACCGGCTCTACCTGGACATGAAGTACGACAAGGAGACGAAGCCGGGACTGGCCTGGGCCGGGTACGTACCGGTGCGCCGCGCCTACGACTGGAACCCCGGGGCCTATCTGACGGACCTCCCGGAGTCCGCGGTCCTCGGTGTGGAGGCCCCGCTCTGGACGGAGACCATCGCGACGCGGGGCGACTGGGAACTGATGGCCTTCCCGCGCGTCCTGGGCCTCGCGGAACTGGGCTGGTCCCCGGCCGCCACCCACGACTGGACCTCGTACCGCGTCCGCCTGGCGGCGCAGGCCCCGCGCCTGGACGCCCAGGACATCACCTACCACCGGGCACCGGACGTGCCGTGGTCCTGACGGCGGTCCTGAGGCCGGCTTCCGGAACACCCGTTCCGCCGGGCGGCCAGAGCTCCGCGGTCGGGTCCTCGTCGGGGTCCCGTACGACCGGGGTGCCGGGTCAGCTGACCTTCTTGGCGTTCTGGACGGCCTTCGCGAGGTCTTCCAGGATCTGCGCGCACTTGTCGTACGAGTAGACGGGCTCGGCGGAGCGCGGGGCGACCTGGCCGGCCTTGACGGCGGGGAGGGCGTTCCAGGTGGGCTTGTCCTTCGTCAGCTGCTCCGGCTGGAGGGTCTTGCTGCGGTTGTCGAGCAGGACGAGGTCGGCCGCGTACTTGCCGGCGTTCTCCCAGCTGAGGCTCTCGAAGAAGGTGCTGCCCTCGTCGAGCTTGTCCGGGGTGACGAACTCGACGCCCAGCTGCTGGAAGTAGCTCAGGTCGGCCGCGGTCTTCGGCGTGGAGATGTAGAACTGGTCCGCGTCGCCCGAGCCGACGAGCACCTTGATGCCGGGGTTGGCCTTGACGGCCTCGCGGACCTTGGCGGAGGCGGCCTCGAAGCGGGCCTTGGCGTCCACGGCCTTCCTGGCGTTCAGGTCGGCGCCCAGGGACTTGGCCAGCTCCGCGGTGCGGGCCAGGGCCTTGTCCATCGTGACGTCGCCGCCGGCGCCGATCGCGACGGCCGGGGCGAGCCCCAGGATCTTGTCCTTGGACTCGTCCGGCACGTACCAGTAGGAGCCGTCCCAGGTGTTGGTGACCAGGAGGTCGGGCTGGAGGGACGCGTACTTCTCGATGTTGAACTGGCCCCAGGCGTTGCCGAGGATCTCGACCTTGGAGATGTCCATCGAACCGGCCTGCACGTCGGGCTCGCCGTTGGCGGCCTTGGTCGGACCGAACACGCCCTTGACCTGGACGCCGTAGTCGTACAGCGCGGCCGCGGTGCCGCTGAAGGCGACGATGTTCTTCGGCGCGGACTTGGTGGTGACGTTCTTGCCGAGGTCGTCCTTGAAGCTCCAGGGGCCGGAGGCGGCCGAGTCGCCCTTGTCGCCCGAACCGTCCTTCGCGGAGTCGCCGCCACCGCAGGCGGTGAGCGCGGCCACGAGGCCGAGGGCGCCGCCTGCCGCGATGAGGCCGCGGCGGGTGAGGAGGGAGGAGCGGGACTTGGGCATGGGGGTGTCCACTTCGTGCGTACGGGGGGCGGCTCGGGCGTCGATAGGAAGGTTAGCCTAACCTTCCTTGAACGCCGTACGGGGCCCTCCAAGGGGAGGGCCCCGTACCGCACCACCGACCGTCGCTAGACGGAAAGCCCCAGCTCACGGGCGATCAGCATGCGCTGCACCTCGCTCGTGCCCTCGCCGATCTCCAGGATCTTGGAGTCGCGCCACATACGGGCCACCGGGTACTCGTTCATGAACCCGTAGCCGCCGTGGATCTGCGTGGCGTCGCGCGCGTTGTCGACCGCCACCGTCGAGGAGTAGAGCTTCGCGATGGCCGCCTCCTTCTTGAACGGCTCCCCGGCCACGAGCCGGGAGGCCGCGTCGCGCCAGCCGATCCGGGCCATGTGGGCGCGCATCTCCATGTCCGCCAGCTTGAACTGGATGGCCTGGTTGTCGCCGATCGCCTTGCCGAAGGCGTGCCGCTCCTTGGCGTACTTCACCGACTCGTCCACGCAGCCCTGCGCCAGGCCCGTCGCGAGCGCCGAGATGGCCACGCGGCCCTCGTCGAGGATCCGCAGGAACTGGGCGTAGCCGCGGCCCTCCTGGCCGACCAGGTTGGCGAGGGGGACCCGTACGCCGTCGAAGGACAGCTCACGGGTGTCCGAGGAGTTCCAGCCCACCTTGGAGTAGGGGGCGGCCACGGTGAAGCCCGGGGTGCCGGACGGGACGATGATCGAGGAGATCTCCGGGCGGCCGTCAGCCTTGCGGCCCGTCACGGCGGTGACGGTGACCAGACCGGTGATGTCCGTACCGGAGTTGGTGATGAAGCACTTGGAGCCGTTGATCACCCACTCGTCGCCGTCCCGGACGGCGGTGGTGCGCGTGCCGCCCGCGTCGCTGCCCGCGCCGGGCTCGGTCAGGCCGAAGGCGCCGAGGATCTCGCCGGAGCACATCCGCGGCAGCCACTCCCGCTTCTGCTCCTCGGTGCCGAAGAGGTACAGGGGCATGGCGCCGAGCGAGACGCCGGCCTCCAGGGTGATGGCGACCGAGGAGTCGACGCGGGCCAGCTCCTCCAGGGCGATGCCGAGGGCGAGGTAGTCGCCGCCCATGCCGCCGTACTCCTCCGGGAAGGGCAGGCCGAACAGGCCCATGCGGCCCATCTCGCGGACGATCTCGTACGGGAACTCGTGCCGCTCGTACAGATCGCCGATCTTGGGCGCCACCACATCGTGCGCGAACGCCTCGACGGTGCGGCGGAGTTCCTCGTGCTCGGGGGTGAGCCGGTGGTCGAGGGCCATGGTCTTCGTTACTCCTTGTGGGAGAGGGCGCGGACGGTACGGGAGGGGCTGGGACGCCCCAACTGCTCGGCCATCCACACGCTCGTGGCGGTGAGGGCGGCCAGATCGACCCCGGTCTCGATGCCGAGGCCGTCGAGCATCCAGACGAGGTCCTCGGTCGCGAGATTGCCCGTGGCGCTCTTGGCGTACGGGCATCCGCCGAGGCCGCCCGCGGACGCGTCGACGGTGGTCACGCCGTGCTGGAGCGCGGCGAGGGTGTTGGACAGGGCCTGGCCGTAAGTGTCGTGGAAGTGCACGCCGATCCGGTCGGTGCCCACGCCCTCCTCGTTGAGCTCGGAGAGGAGGGTCTGCACGTGCCCCGGGGTGGCGACGCCGATGGTGTCGCCGAGGCTCAGCTCGTCACAGCCGAGGTCCAGGAGGGCCTTGGCGACGCCGACCACCTGGTGGACCGGGACCGGGCCCTCCCAGGGGTCGCCGAAACACATGGAGAGGTAGCCGCGCACGTGTGCCTTGTGGTCCTTGGCGCGGGCCACGACGGGCTCGAACATCGCGAGGGACTCGGCGACGGTGCGGTTGAGGTTGCGGGAGGCGAAGGTCTCGGTGGCGGAGCCGAAGACGGCGATCCGGGTGGCACCGAGCGCGAGCGCGCGGTCGAGCCCGCGCTCGTTGGGGACGAGGACCGGCAGCGCGGCCTGTACGTCCGCGAGGAGGGGGAACAGCTCGTCGGCGTCGGCCAGCTGGGGGACCCACCCGGGGTGCACGAAGCTGGTGGCCTCGATGGTGGTGAGCCCCGCGGCAGCCAGCCGGTGCACGAACTCGGCCTTCACATGGGTCGGGACGGACGTCTTCTCGTTCTGCAGCCCGTCGCGCGCGCCGACCTCGTGGATCCGGATCCGGGCCGGGAGGCCCTCGTCCGCGAAGCTCATCGGAAGCCCGTTCATTCGGCCTTCTCCTCCTCGTCCGGGGTGACCACGGCCAGGACCTGGTCCATGGCGACCGTGGTGCCGGGGGTGACGTCGAGTTCGGTGACGGTTCCGGCGTGCGGGGCGGAGATGACGTGCTCCATCTTCATGGCCTCGACGACGAGCAGGCTCTGGCCGGCGGTCACCTTCTCCCCGACGGCCACCTTGACGACGGTGACGGTGCCGGGCATGGGGGCGGCGAGGGTGTCCGCCCCGCCGCGGCCGGCTCCGCGGAGGTTCGCCTCGACCGGGTCGTGGGCCTGCACGTGCCAGGAGTCGCCGTCGCGGCCGAGCCAGGTCCCCTCCGGGGAGGTGGCGTGGCTGAACCGGTGGGTGACCCCGTCGAGTTCCACGGTGAGGTGCTCGGGGGTGAGCTCGACGATCCGGCCCCGGGCCGGGGTGCCCTCCGCGTCGCCGAGGAGGAGTTCCGTGTGCGGGCCGGTGGTGCTGGGGCTCTGCCCCAGACCCCGCGCCTCAAACGCCGGCGAGGCTGAGCTCGGCCGGGTGCGGACCGTTTCCGGGTCCTGGCCCGGGAGGCGGAAGTGGTGGACCGTCCAGGCGGGGGTGCCGCCGAGGCGCCAGCCGTTGGCGGAGTCGAACGGGTCAGTCCAGCCCCCCGCAGGGTTTCGGGAAGGGGCGGGGTGGGGGACAGAGAGCATGGCCGCAGCCGCGTACACCTCCGCAGGCACCCCCTCGGGGAGGAGGTCGGCCAGGTCCCGCTCGACCAGACCGGTGTCCAGGTCGCCGGAGACGACGTCCGGGTGCGCGAGCAGCCTCCGCAGGAAGCCCGTATTGGTCTGCACGCCCAGGATCACGGTGTCCGCCAGGGCGCCCCGCAGCACCCGCAGGGCCGCCGCCCGGTCGGGCCCGTAGGCGATGACCTTCGACAGCATCGGGTCGTAGGTGGACCCGGTGTCGACCCCCGCCGCGAGGCCGGAGTCCGTACGGACCGAGCCGCCGGAGGGCTCCGACAGCGCCAGGACCGTACCGCCGGACGGCAGGAAGCCCCGCGCCGGATCCTCGGCGCAGACGCGGGCCTCGATGGCGTGGCCGGTGAGGGTGACGTCCGACTGGCCGAAGCCCAGCTCCGCGCCCGCCGCGACCCGGAGCTGCTGCTCCACGAGGTCGAGTCCGGTGACGAGCTCGGTGACCGGGTGTTCCACCTGGAGCCGGGTGTTCATCTCCATGAAGAAGTACGAGGAGGGGTCCCCGCCCGGGACGATGAACTCCACCGTGCCCGCGCCGACGTACCCGCAGGACCGCGCCGCCTCCACCGCCGCCGCGCCCATCGAGGCCCGCAGCTCCGGCGTCAGCAGGACCGACGGGGCCTCCTCGATCACCTTCTGGTGGCGCCGCTGGAGCGAGCACTCGCGCTCCCCGAGGTGGACCACGTTCCCGTGCGCGTCCGCCAGTACCTGGATCTCGATGTGCCGGGGCCGGTCCACCCAGCGCTCCACGAGCAGGGTGTCGTCGCCGAAGGAGGACTTCGCCTCGCGCCGGGCCGCCGCGATCTCCTCGCCGAGCAGCGCGGAGTCCCGTACCAGCCGCATGCCCTTGCCGCCGCCGCCCGCCGAGGGCTTCAGCAGGACCGGCATGCCGATCTCCTCGGCGGCGGCGACCAGGTCGGCGTCGGACAGCCCGCTGCCCGAGGAGCCGGGGACCACGGGCACGCCCGCGGCCTTGACGGTCTCCTTGGCGCGGATCTTGTCGCCCATCAGGGAGATCGCCGAGGCCGGCGGCCCGATGAAGGCCAGGCCCGCGTCCGCGCAGGCGGCCGCGAAGGCGGCGTTCTCCGCGAGGAAGCCGTAGCCGGGGTGGACGGCCTCGGCGCCCGTGCGGCGCGCCGCGTCGAGCAGCCGCTCCACCGACAGGTAGCTCTCTGCGGCCGCCGCCGGGCCGATGCGGACGGCCGTGTCGGCCTCCCGTACGTGCCGGGCGTCCGCGTCGGCGTCGCTGAAGACGGCCACGGACCGGATGCCGAGCTCCCGCAGCGTGCGGATGACGCGGACCGCGATCTCGCCCCGGTTGGCGACCAGAACAGTGCTGAACATCAGTGAGGTCCTCACGTCACATACGGAAGATGCCGAAGCCGCGGTCGCCCAGCGGGGCGTTCGCGCACGCGGTCAGGGCCAGTCCCAGCACCTGCCGGGTCTCCATCGGGTCGATGACCCCGTCGTCCCACAGGCGCGCCGTGGCGTAGTAGGCGTTGCCCTGTTCCTCGTACTGCGCCCGGACCGGGGCCTTGAAGGCCTCCTCGTCCTCGGCCGGCCACTCCTGGCCCGCGCCCTCGATCTGGTCGCGTTTGACCGTCGCCAGGACCGAGGCCGCCTGCTCGCCGCCCATCACGGAGATCTTGGCGTTGGGCCACATCCACAGGAAGCGGGGGCTGTAGGCCCGACCGCACATCGAGTAGTTGCCCGCGCCGTACGAGCCGCCGACCACCACGGTGAACTTGGGGACCCGGGTGCAGGCCACGGCCGTGACCATCTTGGCGCCGTGTTTGGCGATGCCGCCCGCCTCGTAGTCCCGGCCGACCATGAAGCCGGAGATGTTCTGGAGGAAGAGCAGCGGGATGCCGCGCTGGTCGCACAGCTCGATGAAGTGCGCGCCCTTCTGGGCGGATTCGGAGAACAGGATGCCGTTGTTGGCGACGATCCCGACCGGATGGCCGTGGATCCGGGCGAAGCCGGCGACCAGGGTCTGCCCGAACTCGGCCTTGAACTCCTGGAAGCGGGAGCCGTCCACGATCCGGGCGATGATCTCGCGGGCGTCGTAGGGGGTGCGGGAGTCGACCGGCACCGCGCCGTACAGCCCGTACGGGTCCACCTTGGGCTCCTCGGGAGCCTCGACCGACCAGGGCAGGGCCCCGCGCTCGGGCAGGGTCGCCACGATGTTCCGTACGATCCGCAGCGCGTGGGCGTCGTCCTCCGCGAGGTGGTCGGTGACCCCGGAGATCCGGGAGTGGACCTCGCCGCCGCCCAGCTCCTCGGCCGTGACCACCTCGCCGGTGGCGGCCTTCACCAGCGGCGGGCCGCCGAGGAAGATCGTGCCCTGGCCGCGGACGATGACGGCCTCGTCGCTCATCGCCGGGACGTACGCGCCGCCCGCCGTGCAGGAGCCGAGGACGGCGGCGATCTGCGGGATGCCGGCCCCCGACATGCGGGCCTGGTTGTAGAAGATGCGGCCGAAGTGGTCCCGGTCGGGGAAGACCTCGTCCTGCATGGGGAGGAAGGCGCCGCCCGAGTCGACCAGGTAGAGGCAGGGGAGACGATTCTCCAGAGCCACCTCCTGGGCGCGCAGGTGCTTCTTCACGGTCATCGGGTAGTACGTGCCGCCCTTGACGGTGGCGTCGTTCGCGACGATGACGCACTCGCGGCCGCTGACCCGGCCGATGCCGGCGATCACCCCGGCGGCCGGGGCCGCGCCCCCGTACATTCCCTCGGCGGCCAGCGGGGCCAGCTCCAGGAAGGGGGATCCGGGGTCGAGGAGGGCGTCCACGCGGTCGCGCGGCAGCAGCTTCCCGCGGGCGGTGTGGCGGGCGCGGGCCTTCTCTCCGCCGCCGAGCCGGGCCGCCTCCAGCCGGGCCCGCAGGCCCTCGGAGAGCTCGCGGTGGGCGGCCTCGTTGGCCCGCCAGGCGTCGGACGCCGGATCGGCGGCGCTCGTCAGCACTGGTGCCTGCTGCATCGGTCGAGCTCCCTTGCTCGGTGCGCTCTTGTTAGTGAGCGTTAACGCATGTGGGACTTAGGTTAACGACCGCTAACGGCCCTGTCTAGAATGGATTCCCATGAGCACCAGAGCAGCCGCCCCGACCCGGCGCGAGCAGATCCTCGGCGAGGCTGCGCGCCTCTTCGCCGAGCGCGGTTTCCACGGCGTGGGCGTGGACGAGATAGGGGCCGCGGTGGGCATCAGCGGCCCCGGCCTGTACCGGCATTTCGCGGGCAAGGACGCGATGCTCGCCGAGCTGCTCGTCGGCATCAGCGAGCGGCTGCTCACGGGCGGCCGCCGCCGGGTGGAGGAGGCCGCCGGTGACCCGTCCGGCGTACTGGCCTCCCTCATCGACGGCCACATCGACTTCGCGCTCGACGACCGGGCGCTGATCACCCTCCACGACCGGGAGCTGGACCGGCTGCGCGAGGCCGACCGCAAGCTCGTACGGCAGCTGCAGCGCAAGTACGTCGAGCTGTGGGTCGACGTCGTACGGGAGCTGCACCCCGAGGTGGGCGAGGCGGAGGTACGCGTCTCCGTGCACGCGGTCTTCGGCCTGCTCAACTCCACCCCGCACCTCGCGGCGCTCGGCCGGGACGCCACGGAGTCGCTGCTGAGGCGGCTCGCGAACGGGGCCTTCGGGGCGCTGTCGGGATGACCGGCCGCGTCCGCAGGTCGGGATGGACGGGACGGCTCCGGGGGCTCGGCGGCAGAATGGGCCGCATGCCGAAGCCGATAGCTGTTCCCAGTCGAGCCGAACTCATCGACCACCTGGTCCGCACGCGGATCGCGGGGGACGTCGCCACTCCGCGCGACAACAACCTCTCCCACTACCGCAAGCTCGCCAACGGTGACCGGCACTACTGGCTGGGCCTGGAGCTGGGCGACCGCTGGACGGACGAGCAGGACGTCCTCGCGGTGATGGCGGAACGCTGCGGTGTCGTGGACGACCCCGCGCACCGCGTCGGCCAGGACACCATCGACCCGGAGCTCACCGTGTCCGCCCTGGACCGGATGGCCGCGCGGCTGCGCAAGGCCGCGCTGGACCGGCAGAGCGTGCTGCTGGCCACCGGGCACCCGGGCGGGCTGCTGGACGTGCACCGGGCGACGGCTGACGCGTTGCGCTCCGCGGGCTGCGAGATCGTGGTGATCCCGCCGGGGCTGGTCGCCGACGAGGGCTCGGTGTGGCAGTTCGCGGACGTCGCGGTGCTGGAGCGGGGCGCGACGCTGTGGCACACCCACTCGCCGGAGCCGATGGCGGCGATCCTGGACGCGCTGGCGGCTCATGGCCGCCCCCAGCCCGACCTGGTCGTCGCCGACCACGGCTGGGCGGGGTGCGCGGCGCAGCGCGGGCTGGACGCGGTGGGGTACGCCGACTGCAACGACCCGGCGCTGTTCCTGGCGGAGGCGGAGGGGACGCTCCAGGTGGCGGTGCCGCTGGACGACCACGTGCGGGATCCGCGGTTCTACGACCCGATGGTCGCGTACCTGCTGGGGGCGGCGGGCCTGCTGTAGCCGGCCGGAGCCGGAGCCGTCCGGCACGAGGGCCTTAGCATGTCCTCACCGAATCCGGGGCGGTTCACCGTGACCGGCCGGAACCAGACCACCATCAGGTTCTTTGAGCATCCCGGGGAACCCTCAAGCAGGTGCTTCCCTCCAAGGTATGCAGGCGGGAACGTTCCGGTATCGGCCTGTGACATCTTCATGGATGTCGAACACGGATGCGCGCCACACGGCGCCTTGTCCGCTCGAATCACCACAGGGGGACGAACCATGAACACCAAGCTGATCAGACTGACCGGAATCATCGCGGCTGCCGTCCTGGCGCTCGGGATCGGTGCGACCGTGCAGGCCGCCGCAACCGGCCAGTCGGCCCAGCAGCAGATCCTCGCGGAAGACAAGGGGCCGGCGAGCCCCAAGCCGTAAGGTCCGCGCCGCCGTCCTCAATGACTGCGGCCGGCCTCCGGAATCTCCATGAGGTCGAACAACTCGGCTGCTGCCAGATGGCTCTTTCCAGCCGTCGCGCCGTCGCCGAGTCCCTCGGCCGCTCGGGCCAGACCCAGGTACGCGGACGCCTGCTCGGAGCGGAATTGGATGGCCGAGGCGACCTCGAGCGCGTGGGCGTGCAACGCCGTCGCCGATGCGTACTGCCCTTGTGCGGTATGCAGCCGACCGAGGACGTTCTCGGCCTTCGCCTGGCGGACCGGCGTACCACCGGACCGTGCGAGGATCTGCGCACGGTCCGCGAGCTCGGACGCCGCGTGACTGTAGCCCAGACGGTGCGCCACCTCGGCGGACAGAGCCAGCACCAGGGCGACATCGCCCTGCGGCGCGCTCTCGTCACACAACTCGCGGGCCCGCCTCAGAGTCGCCTCGGCATCGACGTACTGACCCATGCCCAGCTGGGCGAAGGCCAGATCGGCCAGAGCCATGGTCTCGTTGACCGAGTTCGCGGTGTCCCGCTCCAGCTCAAGGGCCTGGAGGGCGGACGCCGCAGCCTCGGGATAGCGGCCCCATCGTGCGTACAGCGAGCTGAGAATCGTCTGGGTCTCCGCTTCGACGCGGGCAGTGCCGAGTTCCCTGGCGAGTTCGACCGCGTGCTCCAAGAGGGGAAGGGCCTTGTTGTACCGCCCCAGCATCGACTGGAGCAGCCCGAGAGTGGACTCACTGTTCGCCTCGGCGTCACGGTCGCCGAGGCGTACCGCGATCTCGCGTCCCTCCCGGGCGACGTTGATGCCCTCCTCGAAGTAGCCGAGCTTCCAGCAAGCGGCGCCAAGACTGGCCAGGCTGATGCTCAACAGGACCGGATCGTCGAGCCGGCGCGCGGCTTGGACCGCGAGGCGGCCGAGTGCCCGGAACTCTTCGAAGTACCCACCCGCGTTCAGATGGAAGACCAGGTCGCGGACCAACCAGCCAGTATGCCGGTCGTAGCCGAGCCGGTCGGACAGGTCCACGACCGCCAGCAGTCGCTGGTGTTCGCGACGGAACCAGAGGCTGACGGTCTTCTCGTCCGCCAGTTTCGGGAGCTCTCCCTGATACCGGGGGATCCCGGTCGAGCGGGCGGCACGGCCTGGGAACAGCACGTCGCAGGCGACGTTGGTGGCGGTCAGGTAGTAGTTGAGCAGCCGCTCGACGGCGTCCGCGTCGGTCTGCTCCGTCATCGGTCCGTGCTGGCTCTGGGCGAAGCTGCGTACGAGGTCGTGGAAGGTGTACTCGCCCAATCCGGGCTGTTGGAGCAGATGTACGTCGAGCAGAAGCTCCAGAATGTCCTCGGCATCCCGGACACCGGTGTCGAGCAGCGCGGCCGCCGAGTGTGCGTCGACGCCATCACCGGGGTGCAACCCGAGGGCGCGGAACGCGGCACGGTGCCTGTTGTCCATGGCCAGATATGACAACTGAAGTGTCGCTGCGACGCTGCGTTCGCCTGAGCTCAGCTCGTCCATCCGGCGGCTCTCGTCCTGCAGGCGCTCGACGAGATGCCGCACGGTCCACCGGGGCCGGTTGCGCAGCCGTGCGGTGGCGATGCGCAGCGCCAGGGGGAGATGGCCGCACAGCTCGGCGAGCTCGGTGGCCGCCTCCGGTTCGGCTTCCACACGGGCCGGGCCCAGCGTCCGCGCCACCAGCGTGGCACTGTCCTCGGGTGGCATCAGTCCCAGGGAGATCCACTCGATGCCGTCGAGGTCGAGCAACCGCACCCGGCTGGTGATGAGCACGAGGCAGCCGGGGGGAGCCGCCAGCAGCGGCTGGATCTGAGCGGCGTCGGAGGCGTTGTCGAGGAGGAGCAGCATCCGGCGCCCCGCCAGTGCAGACCCCCAGGTGACGGTGCGGCCGGGCAGGTCCTCGGGGATGTGCTCGCTCGGCGTACCGATCGCGCGCAGCAGGATGTCCAGTGCTGTCGATGCCGGTACGGGGAGCTGCTCACCGGGGGTGAACCCGCGCAGGTCCACATAGAGTTGCCCGTCGGGGAACTCCTCGGTCAGCATGTGAGCGGCGCGTACGGCCAAGGAGGTCTTGCCCGCGCCGCCCATCCCGTCGATGGCTGCGACCCGGGCGCCGTGCTCGCCCGGCAGTCTCTCGGCCCGGACCCGGCTGAGCAGGATCGCCAGCTCCTTGTCCCGGCCGGTGAAATCCGGCAGCGCATACGGCAGTGTGGAAACCGGACCGCGTTGCTCAGCCGGCATCGCGGAGGCAGCGGCGGGCGGCTCGCCCTGCGGGGCTGTCAGCTCCGGACTCTCGCGCAGGATCCCCTCGTACAGCTTGACCAGTCGGGATCCCGGATCGATGCCGAGCTCGTCGGCGAGCAGCTCGCGTACCTTCCCGTACTCCGCCAGGGCGTCCGCCTGTCGTCCCGAGCGGTACAGGGCGAGCATGAGCTGGCCGCGCAGCGTCTCACGCAAGGGGTGTGCATCGACGAGTGCCCGCAGACTCGCGACGAGCTCGCTGCTTGCGCCGAGCTCGAGGCGCAGTTCGTGGAGTTGTTCGGCCGCGGCGAGACGGCGCTCCTCCAGCGCGGTTGCCGTGCGGCCGATCACCGGGCCGCCCTCACCCGCGAGGACGGGTCCCCGCCACAGATCGAGAGCGCCCTGCAGCTCCGCGCAGGCGTCGTTGAGCCTCCCGACGCCCACGGCTTGTGCCGCTGTCTGGATCCGTGCGTTGAAATCGAGAAGATCAAGTTGGCTGACGCACGTGATCACCCGGTAGCCCGGGCCGTCCGTGCTGATCATCTTTCCACCGGACGGCAGGCGTCGGCGGAGATCGGCGACAGCCTTGCGCACCTGGTGCGACGCAGTCGCGGGAGGGTCCTCCTCCCAGGCGGCCTCAACCAGTCTGGCAATCGGTACTACCCGCCCGGGTTCGAGGAGCAGGGTGGCCAGCACTCGCTCCTGGATGGTTCCGCCGAGACGCACTCGTACGCCGCTGGCCCATACCTCGAGCGAGCCGAGTACAAGGAACCGGGGTTCCTGTGCGGACGGAAACCCATCCTTTCCCGAGCCTGTGCCTGTCATCGTTCCTCTTTCGCCCACCCATGCAGAATAACCCAAGGTCAAAGGCATGGTTTGGGATCAAAAGCCACTTGCCGCGCCGTTCATTGAGCGTTTACACGTGGACGCGGCGAAGCCCTTGGCGGACCCGGGCTAGGCGGAGCCGGGTGCGGGCCCGGGGATGAGGCGGTCCAGCCGAGGATGCCTTCGAGTAGCCCATATGTGTGTTGCAGGTCGAATCGGCGCAGAAAGGTCCGCCAGATCCGGTCCGGGTCGCCGGGGCGCCACCCGCTCGCGGGGCGATCAGGCGGTCGACGACCTCCCGCACCTGGGCCGCGGTGACCGTGGCGTACAAGGCCGTGCCGCCTGTCCCGGGAAGAACCGTAAACCAGCAGGTCAGGTGACCTGCGAGGGTGAATTTCAAAGCTCAGTACCGGAGGGGGAACGGTTCGGGAACCACCACTGCGAACCTCAGCACATCAAGGTGACGACGTGCTAAGGAAGTCCATGTTCAGTTTGCAGCGTGCCCACGCTAACGGGGACCGGTACCTCCTGCTGCTCGGTGCCGATCTGATGTTGCGTGAGCGAGCCATCGTTTCCGCCCTGCGTGCCTATCCCGGCCCGGTGATCGGTATGACGGAGGATCCCGTTTCCGGTGCGATCCGGTATTTCGACCACATCCTCCCGGCCAGTAGCTACAAGGCCAAGGACGCGCTGAAGGCAGTGGAGGAATTCGAGCGGGAGACCGGCCTGAAGCCGGACGCGGTGGTCCCCATTTACGAGATGAACCTGCACGCCTCCGTGGCGATTGCCCACCACTACGGGCTGCCTGCGCTCTCCGACGAAGCGCTCCGGCTCTCGCGGGACAAGCACACGATGAAGGTGGCATTCGAAGAAGCCGGTGTTTCCTGTGCTCGGCACCGGCTGTTCTCCACCGCCGAGGAGCTGCGAGCAATAGCCGCGGAGCTGGAGTTCCCCCTGGTCCTGAAGCCGAGGGACTTCGCCGGGAGCGTCGGGATCATCAGGGTCAACTCGGCTGACGAACTCGACGACGCCTACGAGCACTGCCGTTCCTCGCTCATGGAGGTCGCCGGGACCTTCGATCTCAGTGACGGACGCTTCCAGGTGGAGGAGTTCTTCGTCTCGACGCACGAGGTCTCCGTCGAGGTCATCAACTACGAGGGCAGCCGCGCGGTCCTGGCCGTCACCGACAAGAACAAGAGCGCACCCCCGTACTTCGCCGAGACCGGCCAGCTGGTGCCGAGCCGGGAGACCGGCAACGCCGCACTGCGCGAGCTCGCGCTCAAGGCATGCGAGGCGCTCCACATCGACCGCGGCATCGCGCACGTCGAAATCCTGGTCAACGGGGACGAGTTGAGCGTGGTCGAGGTCGGGGCCCGTCCTGGCGGCGACGGCATCATGGACCTGATCGACCGGGTCTACGGCTTCAGCCCGTACGACCTGCACATCGCGACGTACCGCCGGACGATCGAAGAGCTGCCGCAGATCCCCGACACGCCCCGAGGGATCGCGGCGACCGGCTTCCTGAAGGCCGCCGGCGGCACGATCACCGGCGTACACAAGCCGCAGGGGTTCGATCCGGTCGAGCGCGCGCTCTATGTGACGGCGAAGCCCGGCGACCACTCCCGCCCGCCGGTCTCCTACCTGGGGCGCGAGGGCGTCATCGAGTGCTTCGAGCACGGGCGCGGTCCTGGTGACTCCCAGGAATTCCAGGCGCGGGTGGCGGAGCTGGCGGCGGCACACGGCCAGAACCTCTTCAGCGTCGAACCGTGATGGCGGAAAGCAGAGCGGAACGGCTCGTCGGGATGGCCCGCGACCCGCTCCACCTCGTATGCGTCGCCCCTCTCGGCCAGGGCATCAAGCAGTCAAAGCAGGCTCCTGAGTGGGGCGAAAGGAATTCTTCGTGAGTGCGTCCGTTGTCACCAGTCTCCCGGGGCCCATTTCGCGGCGGTTGCTGGAGCAGCAGGAGCGGGAAGAGTCCTCGGCCCGTACCTATCCGCGGCACACGCCGATCGCGGTCGCCGGCGGACAGGGTTCCTATCTGCACGACGTCGACGGAAACCAGTTTCTCGACTTTCTGTCCGGGGCCGGCGTGCTTGCTCTCGGCCACAGCAATCCCGAACTGATCGCCGCCGCACAGGCTCAGCTGAATGTCGCTTCCCACATGCTCGACTTCCCCACCGAAGCGAAGTCGGAGTTCTCCACCCGGCTCCTCGGCATGCTGCCCGAGGCAATCCGGGACCGAATGAAGATTCACTTCTGCGGGCCGACCGGTGCGGACGGAATCGATGCTGCGCTGAAGCTCTGCAAGACCGCGACCGGGCGGGCCGATGTGATCTCGTTCCACGGGGGCTTTCACGGCAGCACGCAGAGCACGCTTGCGATCACCGGGCTGCGTGGCTCGAAGGAACACCTGCACAATCTGATGCCCGGTACGACGTTCTTCCCGTACTCGTACTGCTTCAAGTGCCCGCTGGCTCTGAACCCGGAGAGCTGCCAGGTCAACTGCATGCGCTACCTGGAGAACATGCTGGCCGATCCGAATGGCGGTGTGCGCCTTCCGGCCGCTGTGGTGCTCGAGATGGTTCAGGGCGAAGGCGGGGTGGTCCCGGCCCGGCTCGAGTTCGTCACTGAGCTTCGCCGGATCACGCGCGAGCTGAACATCCCGCTGGTGGTCGACGAAGTGCAGACCGGCTGCGGGCGGACCGGTACGTGGTACGCCTTCGAGCAGTACGGGATCGAGCCCGACGTCATCGTCTCGTCCAAGGCCCTCGGCGGCGGCCACCCGGCTTCGGTCATCATCTACGACGAGCGGCTGGACGGCTGGGCGCCCGGCGCGCACACCGGGACCTTCCGCGGCAACCAGCTCGCCTTCGCCGCGGGTGCCGCCCTCATGCGGATCGTCGAGCGCGATGACGTGCTGGCGCATGTGCTCGAGACCGGGGAGTTCCTCCGTTCGGGCCTGAACGCGCTGCAGCTGGACCACGCCATCGGCCCCATGATCGGCGAGGTCCGGGGGCGCGGGCTGATGCTCGGTGTCGAGCTGAACCCGGTCGGCAGCTGGACCGCGAGCGAAGTCGCCGGCCGGGTCCGGCTGGCAGCGCTCCACCGGGGGCTGCTCTTCGAGCTCGCAGGACGGGACGACTGTGTCGCCCGGTTCCTGCCGCCCCTGAACCTCAGCCGCGGGGAGGCCCAGGAGGCCCTGAACATCCTGGGCGCGGCATTCGCCGAAGTGAGCGCCGAAGCGCTCGGTGTCCACGTCGGCCGCCAAGACGGTAGTCAAGAGAAGGAAGCGATCCACGCATGACGGCAACATCCTCAATACGTTCGGAAGAGATCAGAGCGTCCTATCAGCGCTTCCCACGGTGGACGCAGCACGGCTGGACATGGATCACCGGTAAGGCGCTCCCCGGCCAGCAGCCACTGGTTCGCCTGAACCCTGTCACCTACCTGCTCTGCGACCTCGTCGCACTCGCCGCCGGTATCGGCAGTGCCTGGTGGATCGTCGCAGGGGGTCCGCTCTGGACGCTCGTACTGCTGCCCTTGTCCTGGGCCATCACCGTGTCCGCGTCGCGCGTGTGCTCGACGGTGATCGCGCACCACGCCATCCACACCCGTTTCACCGGTCGGATACGGCAGGACCGACTGATCCACCAGGTGCTGTCCACGCTCGTATGCACCGACGACGCGGATCAGTACTACGAGGACCACGTCAATCTCCACCATCGCAAGGAAACCTTCGCGACCCTCGCCGATCCCACCATCCAGCACCTGCTCGTGCTCGGATTCCGGCCCGGGATGTCCACCCGGACGCTGTGGCGCCGGCTGGCCCTGATGATCGTGTCCCCGCGGTTCCATGCCGAGTTCCTGTACACCCGGCTGGCCCAGAACCTCGTCCGCTGTGCGCCGTACCGACGGGTCATGGGGTTCGTCTACCTGGCGAGCGTTCTCGGCGTGGTGACCTGGCAAGGGGTGTGGTGGGAGTTCACCGTCGCCGTGCTCGTCCCGATGATCCCGCTGTACCAGGTCGTCGCGCTGCTGGAGTTCCTCAGCGAGCACGCCTGGTTCAAGGCCAAGGACGGCAGCCTGAGCGGCCGGGCCTTCCACGTGTCGCATTCCTGGGGACGGTTCTGCGGTGATCCGCTGCCGCCGACGGGCCTTGGCCTGTCCGCCGCGTTCGGTGCCTGGTTCCGATGGGGTGCCCGCCTCGCCTTCTACCACATCCCGGCTCGGGCCCTCGTCGTACCCGGCGATCTCGCTGTGCACGACTTCCACCACCGGCGGCCCTCGACCAAGGAGTGGGTCCGCGCGGCGTACGCCCGTCAGCACGACATCGACGCCGGCCACCCCAAGTGGCCCGCGTACACCGACGTCTGGGGCATGAACGATGCCATCGGCCGGGTGTTCACGATTCTGAGCCAGGAGAAGCCCACCGAATGGGGGCTCGGCGGCGAGAAGAGGCGCACGTCCGAGGGCGCGCAGGCAGCGAACTCGCCGTCGGGGATGGTGCAGGATGCCGCGTGACTCCGCGAACCTGCGTGTCGTCAAGTTCGGTGGATCGTCCTTCCTGGAGCTGGCGGACTACGCCCGGGTCGCTGCTCATCTGATCGAGATGACCAACGACGGCGACACCGGGGTGATCGCCGTAGTGAGCGGGATGTCCGGCTCCACCGGACGTCTGCTCGAGGCGGCGTTGGCCGTTGATCCGGACCTGAAGCCGGAGGTGCAGGACCAGGCGCTGGCCACCGCCGAAATGCTGAGCGCCACTCTGCTCCGGGCCGCCCTGCACGCGCAGGGGAGCACGGCGATCGATCTCTGGGCGCACCAGCTGGGCATCGTCGGTGACGACACCGCCACCCGATCGAAGATCGTCACGATCGACCCCGCGCCCGTGCTGAAGGCGCTGACCGAGCATCAGGTCGTCGTGCTGGCCGGCGGCCAGGCGGTACGGCCCGATGGCCGCATCACCATGCTCGGCCGCAACAGCTCGGACCTCACCGCGGTCGCCATCGCCGGGGCGCTCGGCGTCACCGAGTGTGAGATCTACTCCGATGTCCCCGGTGTGTACACCACCGACCCCTACACCGAACCCGCGGCCCGGCTGATGCCGGAGCTGTCCTACGCGCAGTGCGAAGCGATGTCGGACAGCGGGGCCAAGGTCCTGTTCGGCGGGTCGGTGGCGGCGGCCAGGCGGTACGGCGTCGCCATCGCGTGCCGGTCCCTGGGCAACGACCAGGGAACCGTCGTGGGTCCGGGGGCGGGCACGACCACGGTGGTCGGTGACCGCAAGGCCCAGGTCTTCCGGCTCGCGACCGGTGTCGACCCCGACCAGGTCGCCGCGCTGATGCGGGAGACGGCACTCGTCTCCGTGACAGTGCCGTCCGCCGAGCCCGTCCTGGCGTTCACAGGTGACCAGCGTGGTGTGGCCGAAGCCCTGGCCGGCGCCGGGGTGACGGCCGAGGCCGTGCACGGCACCGGGCTGATGTCGGTCGTCGAACCGGACGGCACCGCCCGGCGGTGGCTGGTCCCACTGGACGAGGTGGACGCCCACGTCCGGCGCGAACACGGCCGGCTGTATCAGCAGCCCGGTTCCACGGATCCGGCGCGCCTCGCACCGAAGACCCGCTCGGCCAACAGCGGACTGCTCGTCGGTTCCGCCGGCACCAACCCGTAAATCTTTCTGAATGAGGAGAACGACAGTGGAACCGCTGCGCATCCATTGGGACGTACCGACGGACGGGGGCGGTCAGGCCAAGCCCACGGAAAAGTACAAGCTGGGCGCCCTGGACATGGGCGAAATCACCGACTTCGTCAAGGAGGCCGAGGAACTCGGCGTCGACAGCCTCCTGTTCGGGATCGGGCACTACCTGCCGGATCCCGTACCGATCATCGCGGCCCTGACCCAACAGACGGAGCGGGTCAAGTTCATGCTCGCGTACCGCCCGGGGCTCCTTTCGCCGACGCTCTTCACGCAGATCGTCAATACCCTTTCCTGGATGTCCGACGACCGCCTCTCCCTCAATGTGGTCGCCGGGATCTCGGTGGCCGAGCAGGCCGGCTACGGAGATTTCCTGGACCACGACCAGCGGTACGCCAGGTCGGGTGAGTTCCTCCACATCCTCCGGGAATTCTGGGAGGGCGAGGTCCCGCAGACCTTTGACGGGCAGCACTACACGATCAAGGACGCGGAACTGCATCTCGGCTACAAGGGCGGCAAGCGTCCCGAGATCTACATCAGCGGTGCCTCGGAGGTGGCGCAGCAGACCGCCCTCACCTACGGCGATTGCTGGATGCGTTACGGCGACACCCCGGAAGGGATGCGTCAGGCAAGCCTGCCGCTGATCGAGGGGGGCTGCCGGGTCGGCACCCGGATGCACGTCCTCGCCCGGGAGACCCGCGAGGAGGCGCTGGCCGAACTCGCCGAGCTGATGGGCGATCCCGACGTCGAACACGAGGCGTGGATCCGCGAGTTCGTCAAGAACGTCGACTCCGAAGCGGTGAAGTCCTCCTTCCGGCTCGCCGATCAGGCTTCCGAGAAGTGGCTCTCGCCCTACATCTACACCGGCGCCGTCCCCTATCGCGGAGGCCCGGCGCTGTGCCTGGTCGGTAGCTACCAGGAGGTGGCCGACTACCTCTTCGAGTACAAGCAGGCCGGCATCAGCGAGTTCATCTTCTCCGGGTGGCCGACCCGGCCGGAAATGAGGACCTTCTTCACCCACGTGGTGCCCCTCATCCGTGAGCTGGAGCGTGACGCGCAGTCGCAGTCGTGACTGCTCGCTCAAGCCCGCTGAACTCAACTCACTGAAAGATGGATCCCCATGCACATCGTGGTGCTCAACCGCTGGCCCAGGTTCTCCGACGAACGGCGCTGGGACAACGAACTTGAGCGATTCGAGGATCTCGACCATGACCGGCACCGGATCAGCTATGTGGTCGACGCGGAAGGGGCTACCGGAGTCCTTGCCGACCGTTCGCACATCGCGGATTTCGTCGTTCTGGAAGATCTGACAGATCTCGCCGCGGTGTGTGCGGCCGTACGGGGGATAGCCGACCGCGTCGGACCCGTCGATCAGCTGGTGGCGCTGTCGGAGTATCTGCTGGAAGTGGCTGCCCAGGTCCGAGAGGAACTGGAGATCCCCGGGCCGCGCCCGGCGGAGGTCAGTACCTATCGGAACAAGCTGACCATGAAGCAGATCCTCGCCGACTCCGGTGTACGGGTGCCTCGGTTCGCCCCTTGCGCGGATGTGGAGACGACCACACGGACCGCCCGGGACATCGGCTATCCCCTGATCCTCAAGCCGGTCGCCGGGGCGGCCAGCAAGGGCGTCCACCGCGTGGCGGACGAAGCGTCGCTCCGGTCCTGGCTGGCGGGCGTCGACAGCGCCGACTACCAGATCGAAGAACTGATCGACGGGACCGTCTACCACATCGACGGATTCGCCGACCACGAGGCGCGGGTGCCCTTCCAGGTGGTGTCCCGCTACATCAACGACTGCCTTGCGTTCGAGACGTCGGGAGAACCGCTCGGTTCGGTGGTCGTGCAGGAATCCGCGCTGAGGGAAAGGGTCGAAGAGTTCGCCCGGGTCTGTGTCGCCGCGCTCGACATGAGGTCGATGGCGATCCACCTGGAACTCTTCGTGACCAAGGACGAAGAGATCGTCTTCCTGGAGATCGCCGGGCGTGTCGGCGGCGCCGAGGTGCCGCATCTCATCAACCGGCTCTTCGGCGTCAACTTGAGCTGGGTGTGGCTGCAGGCGATCTGCGGAGAGCCCGTTTCCCTCCCGGCCAAGACGTCGGACCCGTCCGGTGGCTGGCTGATCATTCCCAAGCGTGACCGGCTTCCCGCCAAGGTGCTCCACCGGACCTCGATGCGGTCCTCGGTCCCGACGGTCTGGCGCGAACTCGTGCCCAGCCCGGGGGAGGTGCTGGACCCGGACGGCAGTTACGACTCGATCCACAGCGGGCGGTACATCCTCGTCGGGGACGAAGCGCAAGTCGAAGCGGACATTCAGCACATCATTGAAAACTTCCGTATTGAGACCAGTCTGCTTCCGGTGTGAAGGGGAAAGAGATGTCGTCCCCGGTAAAGACCGTCACGCCGATTCCGCCGGTGGCGGAGCGCACCAGCCGTCAACGCCCCCTGTTCCTGACCGGGGTCCTGCTGGGCGCTGTGGCAGAACAGGTCGTGCTCTTCGCCCTTCCCCTGCTCATCTTCCAGAAGACGAACGATGTCGCCCTCCTGGGCCTCGCCTATGCCATCGAATGGCTTCCGGCGTTGCTGGCATATCCCTTCGCGGGGTTGATAGCCGACCGGGACGGGGGTCCCCGGCTGTTCTCCGTCGTCACCGCCGGCCGGTCGGTCGTTCTCGTCCTCGCCCTGGCAGGCTGCCTGCTGCTGTCGGACTGGCAGACTCCGATCCTGATGACCTGCGGAGCGCTCCTCGCCCTGCTCCTGGCGCCGGTTCACATGGCGATCGAGAAGGTCGTGCCACAAGTGGCCTCGGACAAGGACCTGCCGAAGACGCAGGGGCTGGTCCAGAGCATGGAGGTCTCGGCGATGGCCGTCGGCCCCGCGCTCGCGCTGCTGGGCGTGATGTTCTTCGACAAGACCATGCTCCTCGGCGTCGCCGCGGCGGTGTTCCTGGCCGCTGCCTGCTGCTGGCTGCCGATACCCCGCGGTCCGAGGGCCGCGAAGCCCGGCACCGCGAGGGAAACCATGGCCGAGCTGGGCCTGGGCTGGAAGCTTCTGGCCAGGAGCAGGCCGTTGGTCCTGCTGGCCGGCCTGAACTTCTCGATCAACCTGGTCTTCGGTACGGCGCTCAGCGCCAATGCGGCCTTGGTGACCGACGTCTTCGACGGCCCGGAATCGGCATTCGCCCTCCTGAACGTCTGTATCGGCGTCGTCGGGTTGGCCAACCTGCTGGCCATCCCGTTCCTGCTGCGCTTCTTCGACGTCAGGGTGATCGGGGTGGTCGGACTCGCCATCCTGTGCGCCTGTCTGGTGGTGCTCGGATTCGCGCCGTCGCTGCTGATCTACGGACCGGCCTTCGTCGTGGCGATGGTCGGGGTGACCTACTTCAACGTCTACAACCGCACCCAGCGGATCAGGGTGATCGCGCCGGAGCATCTGGGCAAGGTCATGGGGCCGTTCTACATGATCAATCTCCTGGCGGCGCCGCTCGGTGGACTGCTGCTGGCCGGCCTCGGCACCAGTCTCGGGCCGCAAGCGCTCATCGCGGTTTCCGCGATCGCGCTGAGTGCGGTGGCCGCCGTCCTGCTCCCGCTGACGATGCGTTCCTTCCACCGCGCATTGAACGGTTAGGCCACGTCCAGCCGCCGGCTGCAGCCATCAATTCGTTTGACGATACGTTCGCTCAGTTTCGCACTTTCCACATAAGAGGAATCCCGTACAATGAGCATTGGGGAAGGCCGAGCCTTTCGCTGCCTGCTGACCACTGTCGAATCCGACTCCCATTTCTGGAACCTCATCTATCTGGAGAAGTTCATTGCCGAGAACGGCGGAGAGGTTCGCAATCTAGGCGGCTGCACGCCCGCGGACCTGGTCGTCAAGGAGGTCAACGAATTTCAGCCGGATCTGCTGGTGGTCTCCAGCGTCAACGGTCATGGCTACTACGGCACCAGCGTCGTGCTGACGGAGCTCAAGCGAGCCGGCATCAGCGTTCCTTGTGTCGCGGGCGGCAAGCTCACCACGGCACCGTCGGACAATGACCGGGTACGCCGGGAACTGCTCTCCCAGGGCTGCACCGACGTCTTCCTGGGTGAGGATGCCATCGACCGCTTCCGCGAGTTCATGGCTTTCGGTATCCGTTACGGGTTCGCTGCCTGGCAGCCCAGCATGCCGGTGGTCGCGCCGTGGGACGGACGCGTCGCCAGCCTGTCCGTGGCCCAATAGCATGGCCGGCTACATGGATCGGTTCATTGCCGACGCCCGCCGACGCGAAACCCTGGTGGTGCAGCCCCGGATGGGGTTCGGCAACATCGCTGCGATGCGCGCGGGCCTGCGCGAGGTACACGATCTCGATATCCCCGTCGTCGGAACCATCACCGTCGACAGTTACACCCGTGTCGGCGACCATGTGAGCTCGATCGAGCGGCTGAGGGCGGGGGAGGAACTCAACGGGTACCCCATCGTCTCCCACCCGATGGAAAAGACCCGGGAAATGCTCGACGGACTGTACGGGCCCGGGTTTCCCATTCAGGTCCGGCACGGCACCGCCCTGCCGCTGCGGGTGATCCAGAGCTTGGTGGCCGCCGGCCTGGACACGACGGAAGGCGGGCCGGTCTCCTACTGCTTGCCGTACAGCCGTCTCCCGCTCGAGCAGGCGGTATCGGCGTGGGCCGAGAGTTGCCGCTACCTCGTCGGCGAGGTGGAGCACGGGCACATCGAGAGCTTCGGAGGGTGCCTGCTGGGGCAGTTGTGCCCGCCGTCGCTGCTGATCGCCATGACGGTGCTCGAAGGAGTGTTCTTCGCACAGCACGGCGTGCGGTCCATGTCGCTGAGCTACGCCCAGGGGACGCACGACGATCAGGACAGAGCGGCTGTGCGCGTGCTGCGGACATTGGCGCAGGAATATCTTCCTTCGGCCACGTGGCATGTCGTCCTCTACACCTACATGGGGCTGTTTCCAGGCACTCCTGACGGTGCCACGGAGCTGATTCGCAGCAGCGCACGGCTGGCCCGCGATACGCACTGTGAACGCCTCATCGTGAAAACGGTGTCCGAGGCGTGGCAGATACCCAGCGTGGCGGAAAACCTGGACGCACTGCGGGTGGCATCCGCTGCCGCCGGTGGGCCGCGGGCAGCTGCCGGCCCGCAGGAAAAGGAATACTTCGATGAAATAATGGAAGAAGCCCGATGCTTGATTGAGGGAGTCCTCAATCTGGACGCCGATGTCGGCACGGCGCTGACCCGTGCCTTCGCGTTGGGATTGCTCGACATTCCCTTTTGCCTGCACGCCGATAACAAGAACAGAACGACGTGTGTGCTGGACGATCAAGGTGCGCTCAAATGGGGCGAAATCGGGAATCTGCCATTCCGGGGATCGGTGCGTCAGAATGCGGTGGGGCAGCTCCATTCGAGCGATCTCTACCGTATGTTGAATCATGTCGCCCATCGCTATGACCACGGTCAGCCAAACAGAGAGAAGGGCGATGATGGAAAGTCCTGACCGCTTCAGGGAACTCTTCGGTTCCTTTCCCACCCCGGTCGCAATCGTGACTGCGATGGGTGCGGACAGCACCCCGTTCGGTTTCACCAGCAATGCGGTGTGCGCGGTGTCGGCAGCGACGCCCTCGCTACTGATATCGGTGGGTGCGGGCTCGCGGACGCTGCCGGCGATCGTCGCCTCCCAGGCGTTCGCGGTGAACTTCCTTTCGGTGGAAGGCCAGGCCGCATCGGAGCTGTTCGCGAGCAAGGCAGCCGACAAGTTCGCGCACGTGGACTGGGAGCCCTCCGCCCTCGCGGCCGGGGCACCGCTCTTGACGGATATCGCCCTGAGCTACGCCGAGTGCCGGATCGTCAGCACCACCCGTGTCGACGACCATTGGCTCTTCACCGCCCGGGTGGAAGGCACCGCTGTCTTTCCCCGCGTCCCGCTGCTGTACCGCCGCGGCGAATACAGCGCCTGGTCGTCCCACCATGACGCGTCGCTGCCCGTATTGGAGGGAGCCCTGTGAAGAAGCTCATGCTGATCGGGGTCGGCCAGATGGGCCGGCCGTACGTCGCCGCCGCGGGTCGACTCGGGGTGAGCGTCCATGCTGTCGAGGCGGCCTCCCGTGCCGATCAGGTGACGGGTACGGCGAGTGTGGCGCAGGCCCGGGGCGAGCTCGACGAGCACTGGATGGAGGGCGCTTGCCTCGCCCTCGAAAACGGCCCGTTCGACGGCGTCATCGCCTTCAACGAGCCCCAGGTCATCGTCGCGGCCATGATCCAGGATCGGTTCGGTCTCCCCGGGCCGTCCCTGCACGCCGCGACGGCTTCTCGGAACAAGGCCCTGCAAAGGGCGCTGTTCACCGCGGCCGGGGTCACTCAGCCGGCGTACACCGTGACCGACTCCCTCGCCGAGGAGATGGCCTGGGCCGCCGAGCGCTGGCCGGTGATCGTCAAGCCGCTGTCCTCCGCCGGCAGCGACGGTGTGGAACTGGTGACCGATGCCGAGAGCTTCCGTGCCGCGGCGCAGGCCCGCGCCGGTGAGCGGGTCATCGTGGAGGAGGCGATCGTCGGCCCGGAGTACAGCTGGGAGGCACTGGTCCTCGACGGCGAGGTGTGGTTTGCCAACATCACCGCCAAGGAAACCACCGGACCGCCCCAGTTCGTCGAGGTGGGTCATCGCACTGGCGTAGAACTGCCGGAACCGAGTGCCCAGCAGGTTGCCGATACCGGTGCCCGGGTGCTGCGCGCGTTGGGGATGCGGACCGGCTTGGTCCACATGGAGTTCCGCCTCTCCGCCGCTGGGCCCGTTCCCATCGAGGTCGCGGTCCGCACTCCGGGCGACTATCTGATGGATCTCCTCGGTGCCACGTACGGCATCGACTGGTACGAGATGGTGGTCCGGATGGCGGTGGGGATGCCGCTGCCCCAACCGCCGGTCGGCCCGTTCCGGCACGCCGCCAGCATCTTCACCATCTCGGAACCGGGTGTGGTGAAGGACATCTCCGGTCTGGACGAGGTGCGAAGTCACCCGTCGGTGCTCCATGCGGGCGTGGAGGTCGAGCTCGGGGACACGGTCCTGGCGGTGCGGAGTTCGGGTCATCGGACGGGCGCGATCGTGCTGGCCGCTCCGTCTTCCCCCGAGCTCGAGAGTGCCATCACGTTCGTCCAGCAGACACTGGTCGTCACCACCGTTTAGCCGCATTCCACGCAGACACGGCCGGAGCCCCGCGGAGCCGGAGCCAGGCCGGTGATGTAGACCATCGGCTGGTCGTGGCTGAGCAGCAGCCACGACCAGCAGGGCGGATCCGCCGCGATGGAGGTCGCCCCCCACAGCCCGGCAGACGACCTCGCCGACGTTGCCCTGCACAGCGATCGAGTCGCATCCCCCCTGAGCGGTCGAGTCGTCGCGGGACTCCGGGCGGCCAAGCCTTTCCAGCCATCTCACGGCGCCACCATGACAGCCATACCCGGAGCCCCGGGTCCCGCTGATCTCACGAGTGCCCAGTTCGAACCCAAGACAAGAAAGCAGGGCAGTAATGGCCACTCAAGGTCTCCGAGTCGGCGTAGTGGGCGCGACCGGGCAAGTCGGAGTAGTGATCCGCAGCATCCTTCGGCAGCGTGATTTCCCGATCGGAGAGCTGCGCTTCTTCGCCTCCGCGAAATCGGCGGGTCTGCGGCTTCCCTGGGGCGACGGCAGCATCGTGGTGGAAGACGCCGAAACGGCAGACCCTTCCGGCCTGGACATCGTCATCTTCTCCGCCGGAGGATCAACAGCCCTGCGACTGGCACCCCGGTTCGCGGCGGCCGGAGCCGTCGTCATCGACAACTCCTCGGCGTTCCGGATGGATCCCGATGTGCCACTGGTGGTCAGTGAGGTCAACCCGGAAGCTGTGTCCGAGGCGCGGCGCGGCATCATAGCCAACCCCAACTGCACGACGATGGCCGCGATGCCGGTGATCAAGCCGCTGCACGACGAGGCCGGTCTGGTGCGGCTCACTGTGAGCACCTACCAAGCGGTGTCCGGCGGCGGGGTCGCCGGAGTGGAAGAGCTCAGGTCTCAGGTGAGCGGGGCGATCGAGGGAGCAGCCGGCTTGGCGCTCGACGGGGCGGCGGTGGACTTCCCGCCTCCGGTGAAGTTCGCCAGAACCATCGCCTTCAACGCGGTGCCGATGGCCGGTTCGATCGTGACCGACGGATCCGCGGAGACCGACGAGGAGCAGAAGCTGCGCAATGAGAGCAGGAAGATTCTCGGCCTGCCTTCGCTGCGTGTCGCCGGGACCTGTGTCCGGGTCCCGGTCTTTACCGGCCACTCCCTCGCGGTGCACGCGGAGTTTGCCCGTCCCATCTCCGCTGAACGCGCTTCCGCGCTGCTCAAGCGTGCCCCCGGTGTCCAGCTGTCCGACATTCCGACCCCGCTCCAGGCGTGCGGCCAGGACGCCAGCTTCGTGGGCCGGATTCGCCAGGACCAGAGCGTTGAGGAGGGGCGTGGCCTCATCCTCTTCATCAGCAACGACAACCTGCGAAAGGGCGCGGCCCTCAACGCTGTCCAGGTCGCCGAGGTGGTCGCGGCGAACCTGCTCAGGGTCTGGCTCAGGGCTTCGGCGTAGTTCCATGCTGTCCGGTTCGCAATGGTCTGCCGGCTTGAGCGGGCCGGGAACGCAACAGGCACGGACTTCCAGGATCACGGAGTTTTCGACGCCCCGTGATCCGACTGGGAGACCGTGCCTGTCGGCGCGTCGTCTCCGACCCTTCCTGTACTTGACCGGCTCCGCGTGACCTCCGCGGGGTACGCCACGCCCGCGACGCCTCCCGGCCCCTCGTCCTCCCTGTCGGCGGCCCCGCTCCGGGAATTATCAAGATCGGCCATCTCCGTCAAGCCCCGAATCCGAGTGGCGTGACGGGCATCCCGCCATCGGGTCTATTTGGAGTACGCCCTCACCGGGAAGCACCGGAAGAAGCAGAGGGCAGGGAATTCCCCCTCGGATTCCCGAATCCCCCTTCTTTTCCGAATGGAGAACGGCCATGTTCAAGATTCTCTCGACCCGCC
This sequence comes from Streptomyces sp. NBC_01264, assembly GCF_026340675.1. Taxonomy (NCBI): domain Bacteria; kingdom Bacillati; phylum Actinomycetota; class Actinomycetes; order Kitasatosporales; family Streptomycetaceae; genus Streptomyces; species Streptomyces sp. NBC_01264. The sequence continues at coordinate 3,769,025 of NZ_JAPEOX010000001.1, read as the reverse complement.
GCATCGTCCTCGCCTCCGCTTCCGTCGCCCTGCTGGGCGGTGGCATCGCCCTCCCCGCCACGGCGATGGCCGCCCCGGCCACCGCCCCGCAGCAGGCGGTGTCCGTCCTCCAGGACGACAGCGCGGACGGCATCGGTACCGGTGGCGACGCCAACGCGGAGAACACGACCGTCGGCGGTGACTCCCGAGGCGGCGACGCCAACAGTGGCGTCGGTAAGTGCAAGGGCAAGTGCACCATCACGACCGGAGACGCCCGGGGTGGCGACTCCAGCGCCGACGCCATCAACACCGGCGACGCCACCGCGGTCGGCGGCGACGGCACCGGCAAGGGCGGAAACCTGAACAAGGTCAACAAGCAGACGATCAAGAACCAGCTCAAGGCCAAGCTCGGCAACTAGGCCCAGCCACCACCCCACACGTCGGCGCCCCCGGGAATCCCGGGGGCGCCGACGTGCGCCACGACCCTTCCCGACCACCAACGGGAATTACCAAGATCTACCATCTACGTCAAGCCCCGAATGCGAGTGGCGTGACGCGGATTCCGATATCGGGTTTATTTGAAGTACGCCCTCACCGGGAAACACCGGAAAAGTCAGAGGGCAGGGAAAGCGCCCCGAATCCCTTTCCCCCCTCTTTTTCTTTTCCGAATGGAGAACGACCATGTTCAAGATCCTGTCGACCCGCCGCATCGTCCTCGCCTCCGCTTCCGTCGCCCTGCTGGGTGGTGGCATCGCCCTCCCCGCCACCGCGATGGCCGCCCCGCAGCACGCGGTCTCCTTCGTCCAGGACGACAGCGCGGACGGCATCGGCACCGGCGGTGACGCCAACGCGGGGAACACCACGGTCGGCGGCACCTCGCAGGGCGGCAACGCCGACAGCGGCGTCGGGAGCTGCAAGGGCAAGTGCACCATCACCACCGGCAACGCCACGGGCGGCAACTCCAGCGCCGACGCCATCAACAGCGGCGACGCCACCGCCGTCGGCGGCGACGGCACCGGCAAGGGCGGAAACCTGAACAAGGTCAACAAGCAGACGGTCAAGAACCAGCTCAAGAAGGACCTCAAGGCCAAGCTCCACTGACCCCTCAGACATCGGCGCCCCCGGGAAACCCGGGGGCGCCGTTCTCATGCCGCGGACGGCGAAGGGGTCGGGTCCAAGTACACCCGGCGGATCGCCGGGAAGCGTTCCCGGAGCTGGGCCTCGGCGATCTCGCAGGCCGCCTCCACCTGCGCCGCGGACGCCAGGTCGTGGAAGTCGATCTTCGCGGCGATCAGCACCTCCGACGGCCCCTGGACCAGCGTGGTCAGCTCCAGCACGGCCTCGATGTGCAGCACCGACAGGAGTTCCTCCCGTACCTCCGCCCGCATCTTCTCCGGCAGCGGCCGCCCGATCAGGTACTGCGCGTTCGAGCGTCCCAGCTCCCACGCCACCCACACCAGCAGCAGTCCGATGAGGAGCGAGGCGACCCCGTCGTACACGCCCGAGCCCGTGAGCTGCGCCCCCAGCAGGCCGCCCGCCGCCAGTGCCAGACCGATCAGCGCGGCCACGTTCTCCAGGAGGACGGCCTTCACCGCCGTGTCCGGGGTGTGTTTCACGTACAGGCCCAGCGGTGCCCGCATCCGTGCGGCCTCGCCCTTGACCTGGCGCCAGGCGACCAGGAGGGAGTAGCCCTCCAGGACGGCGGCCACGGCCAGGATGATGTAGGAGAGGGTCGGGTTTCCGGGTTCCTCGCCGTGGAGGAGGGTGTGGATGCCGTCGTAGACGGCGAACACCGCGCCGCCGATGAAGGTGGCGACCGATGCGAGCAGTGCCCAGATGTAGCGCTCCGGCCCGTAGCCCAGCGGGTGCGCCTCGTCCGCCGGCTTCGCGCTCCGCTTCAGTGCGGCCAGGAGCATCACCTCGGTCACCGTGTCGGCCACCGAGTGCGCCGCCTCGGAGAGCATGGCGCTCGATCCGCTGACGATCCCGCCCACGGCCTTGGCCGCGGCGATGCCGAGGTTCGTGACGACGGCGACGGCGACCGTGCCGACGCTCTCGCCCTGGTCGTCGATTCCGTTTCCGTTCACCATCGCATCGCTGCTGGACATGGTGTGACGGTACGTCGGACGTCCGTACTACGCGCGCGGGACGCGCACCACGCCCTCCTGGATGACCGTCACGGCGAGCCTGCCGTCCTGGGTCCAGATCCTGGCCTGGCCGAGGCCCCGGCCGGCGGCAGCCGAGGGCGACTCCTGGTCGTACAACAGCCATTCGTCGGCGCGGAAGGGGCGGTGGAACCACATCGCGTGATCGAGTGAGGCACCGACCACGTCGCCCACCGCCCATCCGCCCTTCCCGTGTGCGAGCAGCACCGAGTCGAGCAGGGTCATGTCGGAGACGTAGGTGGCCAGGCAGGTGTGCAGGAGCGCGTCGTCGCTCTCCAGCTTGCCGGCGGTACGGAACCACACCTGCGAGCGCGGTTCGACCGGTTCGCCGACGCTGCCCCAGGGCGGGACCGTCGCGTACCGCAGGTCCACGGCTCCGCGCGCCTCGATGAGGCGTTCCACCGTGCCCGGGTCGCGGAAGATCTCGCGGTAGCGGGGGAGGGACTCGGCGGCCGTCGGGAGGGTCTCCGGGTCGGGGGCGTCGGGCATCGCGGTCTGGTGGTCGAGGCCCTCCTCGTACGTCTGGAAGGACGCGGAGAGGTGGAAGATCGGCTGCCCGTGCTGGACGGCCACGACGCGGCGCGTGGTGAAGGAGCGCCCGTCGCGGATCCGGTCCACCGAGTACACGATGGGCGCGCCCGGGTCCCCGGCTCGTAGGAAGTACGAGTGGAGCGAGTGCGCGGTGCGGTCCTCGGGCACGGTGCGGCCGGCCGCGACCAGGGCCTGGGCGGCGACCTGGCCGCCGAAGACCCGCGGTACCAGCGCGGAACGACTGGTACCGCGGAAGATGTTCTCCTCGATCTGCTCGAGGTCGAGCAGATCGAGGAGCGTCGTCAGTGCCTCGTTCATGGGGGAAGGCTAGATGCCTTACAGGCCCATCGACTTGGCGATGATGGACTTCATGACCTCGCTGGTGCCGCCGTAGATGCGGTTCACGCGGTTGTCGGCGTACAGGCGGGCGATCGGGTACTCGTTCATGTAGCCGTAGCCGCCGTGCAGCTGGAGGCACTTGTCGATGACGCGGTGCGCGACCTCGGTGCAGAACAGCTTCGCGGAAGCGGCCTCGGCGGCGGTGAGCTCACCGGCGTCCAGGGCCTCCAGGGCGCGGTCGGCGACGGCCTCGGCGGCGTCCACCTCGGCCTGGCAGGCGGCCAGTTCGAACTTGGTGTTCTGGAAGTGCGCGACGGGCTTGCCGAAGACGGTGCGGTCCGTCACGTACTGCTGGGCGAACCGGACGGCGGCCTTGGACTGCGCGTACGCGCCGAAGGCGATGCCCCAGCGCTCGGACGGCAGGTTGGCGCCGAGGTAGTAGAAGCCCTTGTTCTCCTCGCCGAGCAGGTCCTCGACCGGGACCTTCACGTCGACGAACGCCAGCTCGGCGGTGTCGGAGGTGCGCAGGCCGAGCTTGTCGAGCTTGCGGCCGATGGAGTAGCCCTCGGACTTGGTGTCCACGGCGAAGAGGGAGATGCCGAAGCGGCGGTCGTCCTCGCTCGGGGAGGAGGTGCGGGCGCAGACGATCACGCGGTCGGCGTGGACGCCGCCCGTGATGAAGGTCTTGGAGCCGTTGAGGACGTAGTGCGTGCCGTCCTCGGAGAGCTTCGCGGTGGTCTTCATGCCCGCGACGTCGGAGCCGGTGCCCGGCTCGGTCATCGCCAGGGCCCACATCTCCTCGCCGGAGACGAACTTCGGCAGGAAGCGCTTCTTCTGCTCGTCGCTCGCCAGCATCTTGATGTAGGGGAGGGCGAGCAGCACGTGCACGCCGGAGCCGCCGAAGTTGACGCCCGCGCGGGAGGTCTCCTCGTAGAGGACGGCCTCGAACTTGTGGGTGTCCAGGCCCGCGCCGCCGAACTCCTCGGGGACGTTGATCCCGAAGATGCCCAGCTCGCCGAGCTTGTAGTAGAACTCGCGCGGGGCCTGGCCGGCCGCGAACCAGTCGTCGTAGACCGGGACGACCTCGGCCTCGATGAAGGCGCGGATGGTCTCGCGGAACGCCTCGTGGTCCTCGTTGAACACCGTACGGCGCACGGCCGACTCCCTTCGTCGCGGCAGTCAGCCGCCCAATCTAAGCGCTTGCTCAGATTAAGTTACCGGCGAGTTGGTCGCGCTGTCCAGAGTGAGGTCCGGCACGTCGGTGCGGAAGCGGGTCGGAGGCCGGTCCGAAGCCGGTCGGAGGGGCCGGACGCCGGTCAGAAGCCGTCGCAGACGGCGGAGGCGAAGGGGCCGGTGGCCGTGGCCGTGACGGGCGGGTCGTCGTCCACCGTCACCGAACAGGTGGCGGTGCCGCCGTCGGCGCCCAGCGTCACGACGAGCGAGCCGCCCTTGACGAAGCCCTTCGTGGTGAGCTCCTTGCTCCAGGGCAGGGTCGCGGCGCCGACCTGACTGGTGGAGAGGCTCCCGTCGCGCCAGGTCGAATAGGTGAGGGAGACCGGGCCCGAGGCCGTACCGGTGGCCGCGTACGTGATCCGGGCAGGCCGCGCGGCCTCCTCGGACACCTCGTTGACGAAGACGGCGAAGAGGGCGGCGCAGCCGCCGAGCAACAGCAGGAGCAGGCCGAGGAGCACCCACGGCCAGCGGCGGCGCCTCCGGGGCGGCGGCGGGTACGGGTAGGACTGCCCGGGCGGGTGCTGGGGCGGGCGCGGTCCCCATCGAGGGGGGTCCGAGGGGCTGTCGGGCCGGTTCATGTCCCCAGCGTCACCCCGCCCGTCGCGCACCGCGACACGGCCTACGGGGCGTCCGGGCCGTCGGAGTGGCGGAGCGCGAACCAGAGCTCCATCCGGGTGTCCGGGTCGTCCAGGTCGGCCCCGCCCAGGAGCGCGGCCGTGCGGGCGATGCGCTGGCGGACGGTGTTGCGGTGGATCCCGAGCGCGGCCGCGCTGCGGTCCCAGCTGCCGTGGTGGGCCAGCCAGCCGCGCAGGGTGACCCGGAGCGCGGGGGAGAGCGGGCCGAGCAGGGCCTCGGCGTGGGCCCGGGCCTCGGCCGCGCCGACCAGGCCCGCGAGGCCGGGCTCCGCGTGGCGGGCCAGGAGGGTACGGGCCGCCTCGGCGCGCTCCAGGGCCCGCCCGGCCTGCGCGTCGGCGCCGGGCAGGCCCCCGGCCGGGGCCGGCGCGCTGACCCCGAGCCGCCATCCGGGCTGCGGGGCGGGCTCGCGGTCGGTGAGCAGGCGCACGGAGTCCGCGAGGGGGGAGCCCGTGTGCGCGGAATCCCCGCGCGGGTCCAGCAGTACGGTGCCCAGCGCGGCCGCCAGGGCCCGCGGGTCCCCGGTCCCGCGGGCGTGTACGGCGTACCAGGGCCCGGGACCCAGCGCCCCGGCCGGGTCCCCGCCGAGCAGCAGCCGGGTCAGGGCGGCCTCCGCCCCGGCCGGGCGGCGCGCGGTGAGCAGGGTCAGCAGGACGGCCGCGACCGAGGCGACGGTGTGGTCCCCGGGAGCCCGCGCCGGGGCGGCGACGCCGAGGGCCCACCCGTCGCCGAGGGCGTGGACGCTGAGGTGGAGCCCGTCGTGCGCGGCCGTGGCGGTGACCGCGGACCCGGGCGCGACCCGCCGGGCGAGGCCGTCGAGCACGTCGAGCACCTCGGGGGCGGGCGCCGCTCCGGCGGAGGCCCCGGTGGCCGCCGATGCGTCCGGCGGGCCGGTGGGGAGCAGCCCCGCCCAGCCGCCCAGGGCCGCCGCCAGGCGGCGCAGGACGGCCGGGACCGGGTCCGGGCGGGCGGCGGCCGCCGCCAGGGACTGCTGGGCCTCGGTCACCCGGCGGAGTTCGGCGGTCCGGGCTTGTGCCATCAGCCGCCACACGCTCCGGCCGACCGCGGTGAAGGGGGTCCCGGGCGGCACCTCGACCAGGGGCAGCCCGTGGCGTTCGCAGGCCTCGATCAGTGCCCTGGGTACGGTCCCGTGCACCGGCGTCACCCCGAAGCCGACGGCCCCGACCCCGGCCCGGACCAGCTGCGCGACGTACGCCCCGGCGTCGATCAGCGCGCCGTGTTCCGTCCCCCCGGCCGGCCAGGCCCCGGCCGGCCCGGCCTCCGCCACCGCGAGGCCCTCGCCCGCCGTCAGCAGGAGTTCGCCGCCGAGCAGGTACGGCGACGGGTCCGCCATCTCGGAGGCGTGCACCCCGTGCACCTCGCCGTCGGCGGGACCGGCCAGGTGCCGTAGGCCCAGCTCGCGGTCGGCGAGCAGCCGGGCGAGCGGTACGGGCGGGGTGGGAGGGGCCTCCATGAGTGGATACTCCGTACACATCAGAGGAGCTGGATGGATGAAACGTACACTTCGCCCACCCGGGGTGTCCGTTTACGCTCGAAGGACCGCACCGCACACCTCCCCGGAAGGCCCCCCATGAGCACGCAGCCGCGCGGCCCCGTCGACTCCTCCCGCATCCCGCGCTACGCGGGCCCCGCGACCTTCGCCCGGCTGCCCCGCCTGGACGAGGTCGGCGGCAAGGCCGACGTGGCCGTCGTCGGCGTGCCGTTCGACTCCGGAGTCTCGTACCGCCCCGGTGCCCGCTTCGGCGGCAACGCCATCCGCGAGGCCTCCCGCCTGCTGCGTCCGTACAACCCGGCGCAGGACGCCTCCCCGTTCGCGCTCGCGCAGGTCGCCGACGCCGGCGACATCGCGGCGAACCCCTTCAACATCAACGAGGCCGTCGACACGATCGAGGCCGCCGCCGACGAGCTGATCGGCAACGGCTCCCGCCTGATGACCCTCGGCGGCGACCACACCATCGCGCTGCCCCTGCTGCGCTCGGTGGCGAAGAAGCACGGCCCGGTCGCGCTGCTCCACTTCGACGCGCACCTGGACACCTGGGACACGTACTTCGGCGCCGAGTACACGCACGGCACCCCGTTCCGCCGTGCCGTCGAGGAAGGCATCCTCGACACCGAGGCCCTGTCCCACGTCGGCACGCGCGGCCCGCTGTACGGCAAGCAGGACCTGGACGACGACGCCAAGATGGGCTTCGGCATCGTCACCTCGGCCGACGTCTACCGGCGCGGCGCCGACGAGGTCGCGGACCAGCTGCGCCAGCGCATCGGCGACCGCCCGCTGTACATCTCCATCGACATCGACGTGCTGGACCCGGCGCACGCGCCCGGTACGGGCACCCCGGAGGCGGGCGGCATGACCTCCCGTGAGCTGCTGGAGATCATCCGCGGCCTTTCCTCCTGCAACCTGGTCTCGGCGGACGTCGTCGAGGTGGCCCCGGCGTACGATCACGCGGAGATCACCTCGGTCGCGGCCTCGCACACCGCGTACGAGCTGACCACGATCATGAGCCGCCAGATCTCCGCGGCACGCAACGCCGGCTAGGCACAGCGCGCAGGCGAAGGCCAACCCGAAGGGCACGCACGAGTGACGCACGACCACGACCTGGTACTCCGTCCCACCGAAGCCCAGAAGGCGGCCGCGCTCGCGCCCCCGCCGGGGCGCACGGGCGGGGACCTGGTCGTGGAGACGCTGCGCTCGCTCGGCGCCACCACCGTCTTCGGCCTGCCCGGCCAGCACGCGCTCGGCCTCTTCGACGCGGTCGGCCGCTCCGACCTGCGCCTGGTGGGCCTGCGTACGGAGAACAACGCCGGGTTCGCCGCCGACGCGTACGGCCGGATGACCGGCGAGGCGGCCCCCCTCCTGCTGTCCACGGGCCCGGGCGCGCTCATGGCGCTCCCGGCCCTGGCCGAGGCGGCGGCGGCGTCCGCGCCCGTGCTGGCGATCTCCTCGCAGGTCCCGACCCCGGGCCTGGGCGGCGGCCGGCGCGGTCACCTGCACGAGCTGCGCGACCAGTCGGCCTCCTTCCGGGACGTGGTCAAGTCCGTGCACACCGCCCGGACCCCCTCCCAGATCCCCTCCGTGATCGCGGAGGCCTGGGAATCGGCGCTGACCGCCCCGCACGGGCCGGTGTGGGTGGAGATCCCGGAAGACGTCCTGCGCGCGGAAACCGTCATCCCGCAGGTCACGGGCATGGACGCGACCCCGCACGAACTGGCCCCGCGCCCCGAGCTGACCGCGCTGGCCGCGCACTGGCTGGAGAACGCCGAGCGCCCGGTGATCATCGCGGGCGGCGGGGTGATCCGCTCGGACGCGGCGGGCAAGCTGAAGCAGCTCGCGGAGCGCCTGAACGCCCCCGTCGTCACCACCTTCGGCGGCAAGGGCGCCTTCCCCTGGACCCACCCGCTGTCCCTCCAGTCCTGGCTGGAGGACCGCCACATGACGGACTTCCTGGAGGACGCGGACGTCCTGCTGGTGGTCGGCTCGGGCCTGGGCGAACTGTCCTCGAACTACCACACGTTCTTCCCGGAGGGCCGGGTCGTCCAGATCGAGGCGGACCTCGGCAAGCTGGAGTCCAACCACGCGGGCCTCGGCATCCACGCGGACGCCCGCCTCGCCCTGCAGGCCCTCCTCGAAACGGTCGCCGAACGCCCCGACCCGCAGGCACCCGAGCGCGTCCGCCTGCTCCTCGCCGACATCGCGGCCCGCCTGGCCGAGCAGGACCTGACCCTGGAGCAGCAGCTCCTGACCTCGGTCCGCCAAGCTCTCCCGCCCCGCTCCCCGTCCTTCTGGGACATGACGATCCTGTCCTACTGGGCCTGGTCGGCCTTCGACGCCAAGCACCCCAACACCATGCACTCGGCGCAGGGCGCGGGCGGCCTCGGCTATGCCTTCCCGGCCGCCCTCGGCGCGGCCGTGGCGGAGCCGGGCACCCCGGTCCTGGCCGTCTCCGGCGACGGCGGCGCGATGTACTCGATCGCCGACCTGGCCACCGCCCGCCAGCACGACCTGGACGTCACCTGGCTGATCGTGGACGACGGCGGCTACGGCATCCTGCGCGAGTACGGCTGCGAGACGGGCACGAGCCTGACCCGCCCCGACTTCGTGGCCCTGGCCGCCTCCTTCGACGTTCCGGCGACCAGGACCACCCCGGAGTCCCTCCGCGAGGACCTGGCCAAGGCCCTGAAGACGCCGGGCCCTTCGCTCCTGCTCCTTCCGGCCAAGCTGAAGATGTTCGCACCCACCCACGTCTGAGCGAACCGCGGCCCGGGTTAGGTTGGTACCGGTCATTCCGGTTGGCCCGGGCCGGTCCCGGCCGCACATCCTTGGGGGAGCGGTGTCGTTCGAGCAGCAGTGGGCCCAGCAGAGGCGGTCCGCGCCCGCGCCGGGCACCGGAGTCCTGGGGACGGCCCCGCCCGAGAAGAAGAAGGCGGCCGACACCATCGAGAACGTCCTCCAGCCCGGTACGACGAAGGCGGCGGACGCCGCCGACGAGCCGACGAGCGCGGCGGTCAAGGCCTTGGCCGGCTGGGAGACCGCGACGGGCCTGACGAAGGCCCACACGCACTGGGACGACCAGGTCAAGCGCCTGATGGGACGCCTCAGCTCGGAGAAGACGGCCCTGCGCGGTGCCTCGAACCTCTTCACCGGCAACGACCAGCTGACGGGCCAGGGCTTCCAGCCGGTCACGTCCAAGCTCGCAGGCCTGTAGGGGATTCGGGGACACGATGCCGACCTACCAGGAGATCGTCACCACCGACCTCGGAGCCCTCACGACGGCCGCCGACGGCTGGAAGTCGATGGCGACGCAGTTCAAGACGATGGAAGACGTCTACGAGAAGGAAGTCCAGAGCGTTTCCAGTGGAAACGGCTGGATGGGCAGCAGCGCGCAGACGGCGAGCAACAACGCCGCCATCACCCGGCGGGAGTTCGACGCCGCGCAGACCCAGGCACTGGCCATGGAATCCCTGCTCCGCGACGCGCACGCCCGCTTCACGGACCTCAAGGGCCGGGTGACCTCCGCCGTCGCCGACGCGGTGAAGGCCGGCATGAAGGTCTCGGACGCGGGCATCGCGAGCTACGACTTCTCCAAGGAGGACGCGGCCGCCGCGAACGCGATCTGCCACGACCCCGACCTCCCGGAGGTCGAGCGGTCCTGGACGCAGCGCATCGCGGACACCGTCAAGGCGGTCACGGAGTTCGACGAGGACGTACGGATCGCCCTGCTCAACGCGTCCGGAGCCGACGGCACCTCCCTCTTCGGCTTCAACTCCCGGGCCGTGGGCGATGTGGAGGCGGTGGAGGCCCTGGCCCTCACCCACAAGATCCAGTCGGGTGACGCCTCCCCCGACGAGCTCAAGCACTACGACGAACTCCTGCGGCAGAACGCGAAGGACAGCCACTTCAGCCAGGCGTACCTGCACGCGCTGGGCGCGAAGGACACGGTCCACCTCGCCGACCAGCTCAACCTGGCCTCCAACGAACGCGGCGCCTCGGCGGCCGACAGGAAGCTCTACGAGTCCATCGGCACGGGCCTCGCGGGAACCATCGCCTCGGGCACCAAGGACCCGGAGAGCTACGCCTACAAGCCCTTCATGGCGGGCCTGAAGGAGCAGGGCCCGGCCCTGGTCGCCGACGGCCTGCGCCCGACGTACGGCTACCAGTCCCTGGTGACCGTGATGCAGCGCGGCGACGGCTACGGCAAGCAGTTCCTGAACGACCTCGGCGACGGCATGATCGAGGCCGAGAAGTCGAAGCCCCACATGTACGACCACGCGTACGACTCCCAGCGCCCGAACCTGGTCTCGGACCCCCTGGACGGCCTCCTGGGCATCATGGCCAAGGACCCGGACGCGGCGACGCACTTCCTCGACCCCGAAGCCCCGGGCAACAAGAACGAACACCTCAAGTACCTCCTCACCGACCGCGACATGCCGGACCCCTGGATCTCCACGGGCGTAGGCCAGCCGATCGAGATGGAGGGCGACAAGACGTCCGGCCTCGGCGCGGCCATCCAGTCGGCGGCCACGGGCCACGTGGACGGCGAGAAGCTCGGCCCGCCCGGCCCGCACACGGAGGGCCAGGCGCGGGTGATGCACGATGCGATCCGCCTGCTGGACAAGGAAATGGGCGGCGACGAGTTCCCGAAGGACCTGGAGGGCCTGCGCCAGCCGATGGCGAAGGCCCTGGTCGACTACGTCGCGGACACGCACCTCATCTTCGGCGGCCAGGACTCCAGCCTGGGCGGCTCCGGAGGAAGCGACTCGATCGCCGGGTCGGGTGACCAGGCGCACATCGCGGTCGGCCAGGGCAGCCTGGTCCGCGTGGTGCGGGGCATCGCCGACGACGGCCCGGCCTTCGCGCTGATCTACGAGGCGGAGCGGGCGTACTCGGCGGACCGGCTCGCGACTGCGCCGGCCTTCGACGGGGATCCAACGCACGGAGCGAGCTCGGAGTGGAACCACCGGAGCACCGGAATCGGAATGGCTGCCGGCGCGCTCAACGGCATCGGTGCCGACGTCTACATGGACAAGCACGACGACCAGGTCGAGTGGGCGGAACGGACCTCCGAACACACTGCGTCGGTGGGGAACGCCCTCATCGGCGAGATCCCGATCGTGGGGACACTCGGCGGGTCGCTCATCGACTCGGCCAAGTTCGAGTGGCTGAACGGGGTCACGAGCGAGGCCGAGCAGCAGATGAAGGAGGACTCCAGCAAGAACATGGGGAGGGGCATGGACGCGACGAACGGGCTCCTTGACGACTGGGGCGATCAGCGGGGAATCAGGGGCAATGGTCCGTTCAGCGAGGCGAAGGACAGTGCGAATGGTGGCTACTACGACGGTCGGGAAGCGGCGCGGGGGCACCTCCGGCAGTGAGGCCGGCAAGGTAGTGCGGCGCTCGATGGCTGCCCTCGCGTGTGTCCTCGCGGTCTCCTCGTGTTCCGGGGAGCCACGGGAGACCGCGGAGGATCACTTGTGCGACGTGGTCGAGGACTCGCCCGAGGGAGCGGCGCTCCGCCGGATCGTCGGTCCTGGCGAGTACCGGACCGAGGCGTACGGCACCAGCGTCGAGCGGGCGACCGACCTGACGGAGGACCTGCGTGGCAGGGCGCAGGGCAAGGACACCGGTGCTCGCACGGTGTGCGCCTACGTCCCTTCGCAGCAGGCAAAGTCACAACGGGTGCGGTTCGAGGTCAACTGGGCCCCGCGTGACGCACCGAAGGAGCCGCCGCTGCCCGGCGGCGTTCCTTTCGACGCGAACGGCACGTCCGGCGAAACCAGTGACATCGCATCCAGGCTGTACCTCCCGTGCGCCCTGCCGGGAGATCTCCGACCGCTGTCGGACGAGGTGTGGCTCAAGGCGAGCGGCTCCTTCACGGTCAACATCCCGCGCGAGGACATCGACCAGGAGGCCAGGGACCGGCAGACGGCCTTCACCTACCTCATGGCCCGCCGCGTCACCGAAGCCCTCGGCTGCGAGAACAAGCCGTTGGCGAAGCCCCCCGTGGTGAAGCCGCTGCCTACTCCCTGACCTCGGCCCAGACCGCCTTGCCGATGCCGTGCCGCCGGGGGCAGCAGCCCCAGCGTTCGGCCAGGGCCGCGACGATCGCCAGGCCCCGGCCCCGCTCGTCCGCGTCCGCCACCACCTGGGGCGTGAGCTTCACGGCGGGGCCGGCGTCGGCGACCTCCACGCGCAGCAGCCCCTCGTAGCGGGCGAGCCGGATGCCGAGGTCCCGGCCCTGCGGTGCGCGCGAGTGCCGTACGGCGTTGGTGACCAGCTCGGAGAGCAGCAGCTCCGCCGCCTCGGCGGGCCGAGTTCCGATGCCCCACGCGGTGGCCTGCTCGCGCAGCAGCGCGCGCGCCCGGCCCGGAGCGCGGGTGTTGCGGGGCACGAGCCAGTAGTTCTCGTTGGCAGCACAGGGCAGTGTCATGAGACCTCACCTATCTAGATACCTGAGATCAGTGAAGCGAGCGCGCGATCGGTCGTCAATAGGTATCTAGATATGTCCGATGCTGGCGAGTGTTGCGCGGGCGCGCGGCCTCCCGTGCCCCGATGCGCCCCTAGGCTGTCGGGAGATGATCGGGGAGGACCGCATGCCGAACGACGGCGCCGCACGGCAGCCCAAGTACCTGCGTATCGCCGCCGCGCTGAAGGACGCCATCGCCTCCGGTGAGTACGGGCCCGGGGACCGGCTGCCCGGTGAGAGCGACCTCATGGCCACGTACGGGGTCGCCCGGATGACGGCACGGCAGGCCTTCGCCGTCCTCCAGACCGAGGGGCTGACCGAAGCGCGCAAGGGTGCCGGGGTCTACGTTCGTGAGTTCCGCGTCGGCATCCGGCGGCGCGGCATCCAGCGGCTGGCCGTCGAGGTGTGGGGCGCGGGAGGCTCCATCTGGGCGGCGGACGGCAAGGGACGCGACCCCGTCGTCGAGTTCATCGGCGTCACCGAGGAACCCGTGTCCGAGGCCGTCGCCGACGTGCTCGGGCTCGGCGACGGCGCGCCCGCCTGCGTCCGGCGGCGCCGGTTCCTGCTCGACGGGAAGCCCGTCATGTTCGCGACCTCCTACCTCGACGCCGCCCTCGTGGCGGGTACGCCCGTCGCCGAGGCCGACAGCGGCCCCGGCGGGATCTACGCCCGGCTCGCCGAGCTGGGGCATGAGCCCGCGCGGTTCCGGGAGGAGGTTCGGTCGCGGATGCCCACCTCCGAGGAGGGCTCGAGCCTCGGGCTGGCCGCCGGGACGCCCGTCGTGCTGGTCGTCCGTACTGCCTTCGACGGTGATGGGCGGGTGGTCGAGGTCAACGAGATGGTGCTCGACGCCTCCGCCTATGTACTGGAGTACGAGTTCGACGCCTCGTAGGACCCCGTAGGACCCGCTAGGACCCCGTAGGACCAGCACCGCGCGCGGAACCCGCGCAACCCAGTTCGAATTGTTGCGGCGGGATGAAATCCGCCGGTCGGAGCGTTGGGGCTTCCGGTAGGGCAGGACGAACGGGGAGGCAGTACGTGGCTACGGCGACGGCGGAAACGGCGGCTGGGAGCAAACAGGGGTGGGGGAGGCGGCTCGCCGCCTACACCTGGCGGTACAAGGCCAATGTGCTGCTGGCCCTCGGGTCATCGCTCGGCGGCATGGCCGTCATGGCCCTCGTGCCGCTCGTCACCAAGGTGATCCTCGACGACGTCATCGGTGACCAGAGCAAGCCCATGACGCCCTGGGCCCTGATGCTCATAGGCGCCGCGGTCCTCGTGTACGTACTCACCTACATCCGCAGGTACTACGGCGGGCGGCTCGCCCTCGACGTGCAGCACGACCTGCGCACCGACATGTACGACACCATCGCCCGGCTCGACGGCCGCCGCCAGGACGAGTTGTCCACCGGGCAGGTCGTGGGGCGGGCGACGACCGACCTCCAGCTGATCCAAGGGCTGCTCTTCATGCTGCCCATGACCATCGGCAACTTCCTGCTCTTCGGGATATCCCTCGGGATCATGCTGTGGCTCTCGCCGCTGCTGACCGTCGTGGCGCTGCTCATGGCCCCGGCCCTCTGGTTCATCGCCAAGCGCAGCCGCAAGAAGCTCTTCCCCGCCACCTGGTACGCCCAGAGCCAGGCCGCCGCCGTCGCCACCGTCGTCGACGGGGCCGTCACCGGTGTCCGCGTCGTCAAGGGCTTCGGCCAGGAGGAGCAGGAGACCGGCAAGCTCCGCGACGCCGGCCGCCGGCTGTTCGCCGGGCGGTTGCGCGGGATCCGGATGAACGCCCGCTACACCCCGGCGCTGCAGGCCGTACCGGCCCTCGCCCAGGTCGCCATGCTGGCCCTCGGTGGCTGGATGGCCACCAAGGGGCAGGTCACCATCGGCACCTTCGTCGCCTTCTCCACCTACCTCGCCCAGCTCGTCGGCCCCGTCCGCATGCTCGCCATGGTCCTCACCGTCGGCCAGCAGGCCCGCGCCGGCGCGGAGCGGGTCTTCGAGCTCATCGACACCGAGCCGGTGATCCAGGAGGGGAGCAAGGAGCTGCCCGTCGACGCGTCCGCCACCGTCGAGTTCGACGACGTGCGGTTCGGGTACGACCCCGAGCGGCCCGTGCTCGACGGGTTCAGCCTGTCGATCGCCGAGGGGGAGACCGTCGCCCTCGTCGGGTCCTCCGGCAGCGGCAAGTCCACCGTTTCGCTGCTGCTGCCGCGCTTCTACGACGCCGACCGCGGCACCGTCCGCGTCGGCGGCCACGACGTCCGCGAACTGACCTACGACTCCCTGCGCGATGCCATCGGGCTCGTGCCGGAGGATTCGTTCCTCTTCTCCGACACCATCCGCGCCAACATCGCCTACGGACACCCCGGCGCCACCGACGAGCAGATCCGGGCCGCCACCCGGGCCGCCCAGGCCGAGGGCTTCGTCGAGGCGCTCCCCGCCGGGTACGACACCAAGGTCGGCGAGCAGGGCCTGACCCTCTCCGGCGGCCAGCGCCAGCGCATCGCGCTCGCCCGCGCCATCCTCACCGACCCCCGCCTGCTGCTCCTCGACGACGCCACCTCCGCCGTCGACGCCCGCGTCGAGCACGAGATCCACGAGGCGCTGCGCGCCGTCATGGCGGGCCGCACCACCCTGCTCATCGCCCACCGCCGCTCCACGCTCGCGCTGGCCGACCGGATCGCCGTACTGGACCACGGGCGGCTCTCCGACGTCGGTACGCACGAGGAGCTGGAGCGCCGCTCCGCCCTGTACCGGCGGCTGCTCACCGACCCGGACGCGCTCGGCGCCGGCTCCCCGCGGACGCCCGAGGCGCCTGCGATGGAGGAGTTCGAGCGGGATCTCGAGCGGGGCATCGAGCTCGAAGCCGAGATCGACTCCGAGCCCGTCAACGCCAAGCGCCGGGTGGCCGGCGGGATCACCCCCGAGCTCTGGCGGCGGCTGGAGGAGGCGGAAGACAAGACCGCCGCCCCCGCCGGGATGTCCGCCACCCCCGAACTGCTCGCGCAGGTGGCCGCGCTGCCGCCCGCCGAAGACACCCCCGACGTGGACGAGACCCGCGCGGCGTCCGCCGAGGACAGCTACAACCTGGGCCGCCTGCTGCGCGGCTTCTGGGCCCCGCTCGCGATATCCCTCGGCCTCGTCGCCCTCGACGCGGGCTCCGGACTGCTCCTGCCGATCCTGATCCGGCACGGCATCGACCAGGGCGTCGAAGCGGCCGCCCTCGGCGCCGTCTGGGCGGCGTCCCTCCTCGCGCTCGGCGTGGTCCTGGCCCAGTGGGCCGCGCAGTTCGCCGAGACCCGGATGACCGGCCGCACCGGCGAGCGCGTGCTCTACGCCCTGCGCGTCAAGATCTTCGCCCAGCTCCAGCGCCTCGGCCTCGACTACTACGAGCGCGAGCTGACCGGCAAGATCATGACCCGGATGACCACCGACGTGGACGCCCTGTCCAGCTTCCTGCAGACCGGGCTCGTCACCGCCGTCGTCTCCGTCCTCACCTTCTTCGGCATCCTGGTCGCGCTGCTCGTCCTGGACGTGGAGCTGGCGCTGATCGTCTTCGCCACGCTGCCCCTGCTGATCATCGGCACCGTCTTCTTCCGCCGGAAGTCCGTGGCCGCCTACGAGCTCGCCCGCGACCGGGTCGGGCTGGTCAACGCCGACCTCCAGGAGTCCGTGGCCGGACTGCGCATCGTCCAGGCCTTCCGCCGCCAGCGCGCCGGCGCGGTCCGGTTCGCCGAGCGCAGCGACTCGTACCGCGAGGCCCGGGTCCGCGGCCAGTGGCTGATATCCGTCTACTTCCCCTTCGTGCAGCTGCTGTCCTCCGGGGCCGCTGCCGCCGTACTGATCGTCGGCGCCGGGCGGGTGGAGGCCGGCACGCTCACCACGGGCGCGCTGGTCGCGTACCTGCTCTACATCGACCTGTTCTTCGCCCCCGTCCAGCAGCTCTCGCAGGTCTTCGACGGCTACCAGCAGGCCACCGTCTCCCTCGGCCGGATCCAGGGCCTGCTGCGCGAGCCCACCAGCACCCCGGCCCCGGCCGACCCCCGCCCGGTCCCCGAGCTGCGCGGCGAGATCGCCTTCGAGGGGGTCCACTTCTCCTACGGCACGGCCGAGGAGCGCGGGGAGAAGGAGCAGGCACTCACCGGGATCAGCCTGCGCATCCCCGCCGGCCAGACCGTCGCCTTCGTCGGCGAGACCGGAGCCGGCAAGTCCACGCTGGTCAAGATGGTGGCCCGGTTCTACGATCCGACCGCCGGCCGGGTCACCGCCGACGGGGTGGACCTGCGCGAGCTGGACCTCACGGGCTACCGCCACCGCCTCGGCGTCGTCCCCCAGGAGCCTTACCTCTTCCCGGGCACGGTCCGCGACGCCATCGCCTACGGGCGGCCCGAGGCGAGCGACTCCGAGGTGGAGGCCGCCGCGCACGCGGTCGGCGCTCACGCCATGATCGCCACGCTGGACGGCGGCTACCTGCACACCGTCACCGAGCGCGGCCGCAACCTCTCCGCCGGCCAGCGCCAGCTGATCGCACTGGCC
Source organism: Streptomyces sp. NBC_01264 (assembly GCF_026340675.1). Lineage (NCBI taxonomy): Bacteria > Bacillati > Actinomycetota > Actinomycetes > Kitasatosporales > Streptomycetaceae > Streptomyces > Streptomyces sp. NBC_01264. The sequence continues at coordinate 3,751,621 of NZ_JAPEOX010000001.1, read as the reverse complement.
CGCGCCGAGCTCGTCGACCCCGACGTCCTGCTGCTCGACGAGGCCACCGCCGCCCTCGACCTGGCCACCGAGGCCCTGGTCAACCAGGCCACCGACCGGCTCGCGGGCAAGCGCACCACCCTGGTCGTGGCGCACCGGCTGACCACGGCCGCACGCGCCGACCGGGTCGTCGTCATGGACCGCGGCCGGGTCGCGGAGGACGGCACCCACGCCGAGCTGCTGGCCCGGGGCGGCCGGTACGCCGAGCTGTGGCGCACCTTCGCGGGCGAGGACGAGCCGGCCGCGGCGGCGTAGGTCCGCGGCATGAGAACGGCGCCCCCGGGTTTCCCGGGGGCGCCGTTGTGTGTGGGGGTCTGGCTTCGTCAGTGGAGCTTGGCCTTGAGGTCCTTCTTGAGCTGGTTCTTGACCGTCTGCTTGTTGACCTTGTTCAGGTTTCCGCCCGTGCCGGTGCCGTCGCCGCCGACGGCGGTGGCGTCGCCGCTGTTGATGGCGTCGGCGCTGGAGTTGCCGCCCGTGGCGTTGCCGGTGGTGATGGTGCACTTGCCCTTGCAGCTCCCGACGCCGCTGTCGGCGTTGCCGCCCTGCGAGGTGCCGCCGACCGTGGTGTTCTCCGCGTTGGCGTCACCGCCGGTCCCGATGCCGTCCGCGCTGTCGTCCTGGACGAAGGAGACCGCGTGCTGCGGGGCGGCCATCGCGGTGGCGGGGAGGGCGATGCCACCACCCAGCAGGGCGACGGAAGCGGAGGCGAGGACGATGCGGCGGGTCGACAGGATCTTGAACATGGTCGTTCTCCATTCGGAAAAGAAAAAGAGGGGGGAAAGGGATTCGGGGCGTTTTCCCTGCCCTCTGACTTTTCCGGTGTTTCCCGGTGAGGGCGTACTTCAAATAAACCCGATATCGGAATCTGCGTCACGCCACTCGCATTCGGGGCTTGACGTAGATGGTAGATCTTGGTAATTCCCGTTGGTGGTCGGGAAGGGCTGTGGCGCACGTCGGCGCCCCCGGGATTCCCGGGGGCGCCGTTGTGTGAGGTGGTGGCTGGGCTCAGTTGCCGAGCTTGGCCTTGAGGTCCTTCTTGAGCTGGTTCTTGACCGTCTGCTTGTCGACCTTGTTCAGGTTTCCGCCCGTACCGGTGCCGTCGCCGCCGACCGCGGTGGCGTCGCCTGTATTGATGGCGTCGGCGCTGGAGTCGCCACCCCGGGCGTCTCCGGTCGTGATGGTGCACTTGCCCTTGCACTTACCGACGCCACTGTTGGCGTCGCCGCCTCGGGAGTCACCGCCGACGGTCGTGTTCTCCGCGTTGGCGTCGCCACCGGTACCGATGCCGTCCGCGCTGTCGTCCTGGACGAAGGAGGCCGCGTGCTGCGGGGTGGTGGCCGGGGCGGCCATCGCCGTGGAGGGGAGGGCGATGCCACCGCCCAGCAGGGCGACGGAAGCGGAGGCGAGGACGATGCGGCGAGTCGAGAGAATCTTGAACATGGCCGTTCTCCATTCGGAAAAGAAGGGGGATTCGGGAATCCGAGGGGGAATTCCCTGCCCTCTGCTTCTTCCGGTGCTTCCCGGTGAGGGCGTACTCCAAATAAACCCGATCGCGGGATCCGCGTCACGCCACTCGCATTCGGGGCTTGACGCACCTGGTCGATTTTGGTAATCCTCGCCAGCCCCACCCGCGACCCCCGAGGTTGGGCAACACGCCGTGTTCGGGTGAATCCGTACGGTGGGGGGATCCGCGCGATAGCGTCGGCCCGACCAAACCCCAGGGGATCCCCGCGTCCGTATCTCACCGGACGTATCTGACCGGCGGCCTCGGCGCGCGCACGCTTGGCCACAGTCGAATTACTCCGCACACGAATCCCGGAGAATTTCCGATGAACGAGCGTTCCTGGACCCGTCGCATCGTGCTGGCCACGGCTTCCGTGGCACTGGCCGGCGGCTTCGCCCTGCCCGCGACCGCGATGGCCGCACCGGCGGCCCCGTACTACGGCCACAGCAGCATCAGCGCCCTCGTGGGCGCAGCTTCCCCCGGAGCCTGTGAAGGCTTCTGCCAGGGGAGCAACAACATCGCCACGGGCGAGGGTGCCTCCGGCAGCTGTACGGGCCTGTGCCGCGACAGCACCAACACCGCCGTGGGCGACCGCGCCTCCGGCCTGTGCACGGGCCTGTGCGGCGACAGCACCACCACCTCGGTCGGGGCGGGTGCGTTCAACGAGTGCTCGGGCCTCTGCGGCACCAGCACCAACACCGCGGTGGGTGACGGGGCCTCCAACCGGTGCAACGGCCTCTGCTTCGACAGCGTCAACACGGCGGTGACCGCCGACGTACTGAGCCGTAGCAGCCACACGGCCGCGAGCTCGACCGGGAAGACGGTGCGGGGCGGGGACGAGGGCGGCGGGGGCGACCGCAGGGTCGGCGACGCCAGTGCCGTCAGCGGCTCTGCCAACGCCGAGAACACCACCGTCGGCGGCACGGCCACCTCGGGCCCCGCCACCTCCGGTGTGGGCACGTGTATCGGCAGGTGCACGATCACCACCGGGAACGCGACGAGCGGCAACGCGAGTGCCGACGCGATCAACTCCGGCGACGCGACCGCGGTGAGCGGTGACGCGACCGCCACGGGCGGCAACGCCTGACAGCGGGCACACGACGGCGCCCCCCGGGATTCCCGGGGGGCGCCGTTCTGCTGGGTGGCGTGCTGGGCTCACTAGTGGAGCTTCGCCTTGAGGTCCTTCGTCAGCTGGTTCTTGACCGTCTGCTTGTCGACCTTGTTCAGGTTGCCGCCCGTGCCGGTGCCGTCGCCGCCGACGGCGGTGGCGTCGCCGCTGTTGATGGCGTCGGCGCTGGAGTCGCCGCCCCGGGCGTCTCCGGTGTCGATGGTGCACTTGCCCTTGCAGTTGCCGACGCCGCTGTTGGCGTCGCCGCCTCGGGAGTCGCCGCCGACGGTGGTGTTCTCGGCATTGGCGTCGCCACCGGTACCGATGCCGTCCGCGCTGTCGTCCTGGAGGACGGACACCGCGTGCTGCGGGGCGGTGGCCGGGGCGGCCATGGCGGTGGCGGGGAGGGCTATGCCACCCCCCAGGAGGGCGACGGAAGCGGAGGCGAGGACGATGCGGCGGGTCGAGAGAATCTTGAACATGACGGTTCTCCATTCGGGGGAAAAGAAAAGAAGGGGGGAGGGAGGGGGTGGGATGGAAAAGCGGGAAGGGTCCGGGGTGATTACTTGCCGAGCTTGGCCTTGAGGTCCTGCTTGAGCTGGTTCTTGACCGTCTGCTTGTTGACCTTGTTCAGGTTGCCGCCCGTGCCGGTGCCGTCGCCGCCGACGGCGGTGGCGTCGCCGCTGTTGATGGCGTCGGCGCTGGAGTCGCCGCCCCGGGCGTTGCCGGTGGTGATGGTGCACTTGCCCTTGCAGTTGCCGACGCCGCTGTTGGCGTCGCCGCCTCGGGAGGTGCCGCCGACCGTGGTGTTCTCGGCGTTGGCGTCGCCACCAGTGCCGATGCCGTCGGCGCTGTCGTCCTGGAGGACGGAGACGGCGTGCTGCGGGGCGACCGAAGGAGCGGCCATCGCCGTGGCGGGGAGGGCGATGCCACCGCCCAGCAGGGCGACGGAAGCGGAGGCGAGGACGATGCGGCGGGTCGAGAGGATCTTGAACATGGTCGTTCTCCATTCGGAAAGGGAAGGGGATTCGGGAATCTCTTCCGGCGGAATGATCCGGGTGATTTCCTGCCCTCTTGACTTTCCGGGAGTTCCCGGTGAGGGCGTACTTCAAATAAACCCGATGGCGGGATCCGCGTCACGCCACTCGCATTCGGGGCTTGACGCCGGGAGTGGCCTCGCGTAAAAGCGCTGCTCGCGTCTCCTCGTACGCGCACCGGAGCCCCGGGTCCGTCGTGCGGACCCGGGGCTCCGGTGTGCTCCTGCGTCGACCTCACGTCCTCGCGTTGTTGGGGACGGTCGGGTATCCCAACGCCGTGTCGTCGAGGTGCTCGGGCGGCCCGCAGGGGGCGGCCACGCACTGCCACTCCGGCTTGTCGGGAGCCTGGAAGACCGGGGGGCTCTCGGGAGAGTGCTTGCCCGGGCGCTTACCGTGCTTTCCCTTGCCCCACTTTCCAGGGCTGTCCTCGGCGGGCTGATCCGTGCGGATCCGGCCCTCGTCGGAGTCGGTGCGGAGCAGGAGGGTGGACTCGTTGCCGGTGTCGTCCGCCCTGACCGCGTGCGAACTCGCGGGGGTGGCGGCGAACGCGGCCGCCGGCGCGAGCACGCCGCCCGCGACGATGGCTGCCGAAGCGGCGAACAGGACGAGGCGCGGCTTCCTGGAAACGTGGTTCATGACTGCTCTCCTCTGGTCAGCGGGGCTGCTGGGGGTTCGTTCCAGTACGCCCCGCCGGCCGAGCGGAGTCACGCCCCGACATCTCGCGGCTTGACGGAACGCGGGTCTCCGGTTAAGCCGCGCCCGGGGTCGGAGCTCCCCGGGCCAGAGCTCCGGGGGCTAGAGCTCGCCGAAGAGCAGGTTGCCCGGGGCGTCCTCCTCGGTGCCGGTGTAGTACTCCCGCACCGCGCCGAGGAGCTCGTCCACCGAGAGGAACCCGTCGTGGTCCGCGTCGATCCGGGCGAAGAGCGCGTCCGTGTCCTCGCGGCTCAGCTTCGTGTCGAAGGCCGACTGGGCCTTCTGGAACTCCTCGGGGCTGATCCGCCCGTCGTCGTCCTTGTCGGCGACCAGGAGCATCGCGTGCGCCATCGGCCGGAACGACTTGTCGTAGGCCGCGCCGCCGTTCTGGAAGAGGCGCGTCATGCCCTGCTTGTACTCCTGCGGCGTGACCTTCCCGTCCCGGTCCAGGTCCAGCTCGGTGAAGAGCTCCTGCCAGAAGTCGACCAGCCCGCCCATCACCTGGGTCGCCTTGGGGGAGGTCGCCGGCTCCCCGAGGGCCGACAGCAGGCGGGAGCCGAGCCCGATGATGTCGTGCTCGTCGATCACCTGGTCCTCGTTGACGTCCAGGTGGGCGAAGGCGCGGTCCAGCTTGCGGTCGAGCAGGTCGTTCGTCATTTCAAGTGCCTCTCACGGCTACGGTGCGGGGTCTTGCGTGCACGTAGCGTAATCTCCTGCGTGATCACGAACTCCCGTTATCCCGCTAGGAAGTTGTGGATGCACTCTTACGAGGTATGGGTCAACGGCGCCGAGGAGCCCGGCACCCGTTGGGTCTACTGGCCCCGGGTGGGGCAGCTGCTCCGCGAGCCCTTCGAGGTGCTCGGGCTCAAGGCCCGGCTGGAGCGGGGCGAGGAGCTGCCGTACGACGACCGGCTGCTGGCCGGCCGCGTCGCCATGTCCACCCCCGGGCAGGGCCTGCGCGCCCTGGCCGCCGCCCGCGCCGCCCAGCCGGGATGGGCACGGATCCCGCTCGCGGACCGGCTGGAGCTGCTCCACGGAGTCCACCGGGCCGTGGTCGGGCGGCGCGAGGAGCTGACCGGGCTGCTGGTCGCCGAGGGGCACCCCGTACGGCTGGCCGCCTGGGAGCTGGACTCCGTGACCGCCTCCTTCCACCCGGACTCCGTCGCCGACTTCGCCGGGCGGCTGCGGGAGCCCGAGCGGACCGCGGCCGGCCGCCGTACCCGTATGGTCCGCAAGCCCGACGGGGTGGTCTGCCTGAGCCCGCCGCGCAACGCCCCGACCTCCAACTCCTTCTACGGGGTCCTGGCGCTCGCCGCGGGCAACAGCCTGGTCGTCAACGCGCCGCCCACCGCCCCGCTGGGCATCAGCTTCGTCTACCGGGAGATCGTGGCCCCGCTCCTGGAGCGGATCGGCGCCCCGCCCGGCACCTTGAACGTGGTCTGCACCCATGCCCGCGCCGTGGTGCGCCAGTGGCTGGACAGCCCCGACTGCGACGACCTCGTCTTCTTCGGCGGCTCCGAGCAGGGCCTCAAGCTGGAGCGGGAGTGCGTGGCCGCGGGGAAGAAGCCCGTACTCGAACTGTCGGGCAACGACGGGGTGCTGGTGTGGCACGACGCCGAGGCCGATCTCGCCGCGCGGGCCCTGTGCGAGCGCTACTACGGCTCCGGGCAGATCTGTATGACCCCGAAGTTCGCCATCGTGCATCCGGAGGTGGCCGACCTGCTGCTGAAGGAGCTGATGGAGCAGGTGCGGGAGATCCGGCCCGGTCCGCCGGAGGACCGGCGCACGGTGCTGAGCCCGGTGGTGAAGCGGGCGGAGTTCACCGAGTTCCTCGGTGAGGTGCTGGCGGCCGGCGGGGAGCTGCTGTGCGGCGGGGAGTTCGTCGACGTGGACGACGAGCCCGCGGCGCAGGGGCCGTTCATCCGCCCGGCGGTCGTCCGGGTGGACGGGCTGGCCCGGGCCGCCCGGTTGCGCGCCTTCCGGGAGGAGACCTTCTTCCCGCTGCTGTGCGTGGTCGTGCCCGAGGCGCCGGTCCGGCTGGAGGAGGCCATCGGCTTCCTCAACGCCAACCGCTACGGCCTGCGCAACTCCCTGTGGAGCCGGGACGAGCGGGTCGTCGAGCGGTTCTGCGAGGAGGTGGTCAACGGCGGCATGCTGAAGGTCAACGACTCGCACATCGGCTGCCTGCCCCTGCTTCCGTACAACGGCGGTACGGGAGCGACGGGCGGGATCTTCGGCGAGGCCAACATGCCCGCCGTGCGCACCACGCACCTCCAGTCGATCGCCGTGGCCACCCTGGTCCGGCCGCGGGAGGCGGTCTTCGACCACACTGCGGCGTGCGGGTCCGGGCCGGCGGGCTCCACGGGCTGAGTTCTTGTCCCGAGCAACCATACGAGGCGGCTCGGCGTCGTACGAACGTACGCAGTTTGTACGTACGACCGATGGGGGACAGGGTGTTGAAGGCGCGCAACGGGCGCGGGCGATGGGCCGCCTGCGCCGGGGTGATCACCATGACGCTGTCGCTGGGCGCGGCCGGACTGCTGGCGGCGCAGCCCGCGCAGGCGGCGGGCAGCAGGTGTGCCGGGAACCTGGTGCGGACGCTGCCCTTCTCCACGGGGGAGGTGCGCGTCTACAAGACCCGCGACCAGGCCTGCGCGATGGCGGTCGCCCGGGAGCCCGGTCAGCGACGGGCGATGTCGGTGAGCATCCAGCCGCGCGGCGGCTTCCCGGTGCGCGATGCGGGGCAATTCACCCGGTACGCCGGACCTGTCACCGCCCATGCGATCAACCGCTGCGTGTATGTAAAGGGGAGTGTAGGAGCCGGATCCGTCGATTCCGGCTGGATCCTTTGCTGATGGAGCGGCCCAACTAGGTCTGTTCAGCCGCGTGTTCCCCCGGCTAGGTTCACGGCGACCGATGTGAACTCATGGGGAGTGTGAATGCGCAAGAAGCTCGGATGGCTGCTGTCGCTCGCGGTGCTGATCGGCACCGCGGGTGCGGCCGGCACCACGGCGCAAGCGGCCACCGCCGCGGAACCGTCCGCCGTCACGGATGCCACCGCCACGGATGCCAAGGCCGCAACGGAAGACATCAAGGACCGGATCCTCGCGATCCCCGGGATGAGCCTGATCGAGGAGAAGCCGTATCCCGGCTACCGCTTCTTCGTCCTGAACTACGAGCAGCCGGTCGACCACCGCGCGCCGTGGAAGGGCACCTTCAAGCAGCGCCTGACCCTGCTGCACAAGGACGTCACGCGGCCCACGGTGTTCTTCACCTCCGGCTACAACGTCAACACCAGCCCGCGCCGCAGTGAGCCGACGACCATAGTCGACGGCAACCAGGTGTCACTGGAGTACCGATTCTTCACCCCGTCCCGGCCCGATCCGGCGAACTGGTCGAACCTCGACATCTGGCAGGCGGCCAGTGACCAGCACCGCGTCTTCACCGCCCTGAAGAAGGTCTACAAGAAGAACTGGCTGGCCACGGGGGGCAGCAAGGGCGGCATGACGGCCACCTACTTCGAGCGCTTCTACCCGCGGGACATGGACGGCGTCGTCGCGTACGTCGCCCCCAACGACGTGGTGAACAAGGAGGACTCGGCCTACGACCGGTTCTTCGCCAAGGTCGGCACCAAGGAGTGCCGCGACAAGCTGAACGCGGTGCAGCGCGAGGCGCTCGTGCGCCGCGAGCCGCTGGAGGCCAAGTACGCGGTCGCCGCCGCCGAGAACGGCTGGACCTTCACCACCGTCGGCAACCTCGACAAGGCCTACGAGGCCGTCGTGCTCGACTACGTGTGGGCCTTCTGGCAGTACAGCCTGCTCGCCGACTGCGCCACCATCCCGGCCGCCGCCACCGCGACGGACCAGGAGATCTGGGACACGATCGACGCGATCTCCGGCTTCTCGGCCTACGCCGACCAGGGCCTGGAGACGTACACCCCGTACTACTACCAGGCGGGCACCCAGCTCGGTTCCCCCGACATCAAGCAGCCCCACCTGGGCAACCTGAGCCGCTACGGCTACCAGCCGCCGCGCAACTTCGTGCCCCGCGACATCCCGATGACCTTCCAGCCCGCGGCGATGCGGGACGTGGACACCTGGGTGAAGCACAACGCGAACCAGATGCTCTTCGTCTACGGGCAGAACGACCCGTGGGGTGCCGAACCGTTCCACCTCGGCTACGGGGCCCGCGACAGCTACGTGATGACCGCTCCGGGCGCCAACCACGGGGCCAACGTCTCCAAGCTCATGGATGCCGAGAAGGCACTGGCCACCGAGAAGATCCTCAAGTGGGCCGGAGTGGCCCCGGCCGCCACGCCGACCGGTGCGGCGAAGGCGGCGCCGCTGGCGAAGCCGGACGCGCAGCTCGACCAGCGCGACATCGAGCGCGAGCCGATGCTGCGCCCGTAGCTCCGTAGGAGGACCCCGGGAAGGGCCGCGGGAGGGGTACGGGGACTACCCGTACGCCAGCCCGTGGCCCAGCGGGTAGCGGCCCGGCACCGGGACGGGCAGGCGCCCGACGGGCCGTACGGTCCCGGTGAGCACCCGGGCCGCCGCCCGCAGCTCCACGTCCGTCCAGGTGTAGGTGGCCAGCTCGGCCGCGCACCGCGGCAGCCGGGCGGGGTCGTAGGGATTGCGGATCGCCACCAGGACCACCGGCACCCCGGTGGCCAGCAGCCCGGTGACCAGCTCGCGCTGCGGGCTCTCGCCCTCGGGGACGTTGTACGTGCACACGAGCACGGCCGCGTTGCCGGGTGCGGCCGCCACCGCGCGGGCCGGCGGCAGGGCCGTGGCCCGGCAGCCCAGCGCGGACAGCTCCCGGGCCAGTACCGAGGTAGGGGGCCCCGTCGTACCCGTGGGGGAGGCCGGGTCGGTCCCGGTGACCAGGAGCAGCGGCCGGTCCGCCGGATCCAGCGGCAGCAGCCCCACCGGGTTGGCCAGCAGGGTCGTCGTACGGTCCGCGATCTCCCCGGCGGCCGCCAGGTGCGCCGGGATGCCGACCACCGCGTCCACCGTGTCCATCGCCCGCGCGGTGTCAGCGTCCCGCTCCGGCGCGTCGAACAGCCCGCGGCGGGCCTTCAGCTCCAGGATCCGCAGCACCGACTCCTCGATCCGGGCCCGCGTCAGCTCGCCGGACTCCACGGCGGCCAGCACGCTGCGGACGGCCAGCCCCAGGTCCGGCGGGTTCAGCAACTGGTCGCAGCCCGCCTTCAGGGCCAGGACCGGGACCCGGTCGTCCCCGTACTTCTGGCGGACCCCGGCCATGTCGAGGGCGTCGGTGACCACCACTCCGCGGAAGCCCAGGCGTTCGCGCAGGATCCCGGTGACGATCGGCCGCGAGAGGGTCGCCGGATCCCCCGAGGGGTCGAGCGCGGGGAAGACGATGTGCGCCGTCATCACCACGTCCACGCCCGCCTCCACGGCCGCCCGGAACGGCGGCTCGTCCAGCTCCTCCCACCGGGCCCGGGTGTGCGTCATCAGCGGCAGCCCGACGTGGCTGTCGGTGCCGGTGTCCCCGTGCCCTGGGAAGTGCTTGGCCGTGGCGGCCACCCCGGCCCCCTGGTAGCCGCGGATCTGGGCCGCGACCAGGGCCGCCACGGCGTGCGGGTCGGCGCCGAAGGACCGTACGCCGATGACGGGGTTGGCGGGGTCGACGTTGACGTCGGCGACGGGGGCGTAGTTGTGCCGGATGCCCATGGCCGCCAGCTCGGCGCCCGCGAGGCGCGCGGCCCGGCGGGCCTCGGCGGTGGACCCGCCGGTGCCCAGGGCCAGGGATCCCAGCGCCATGGCGCCCGGGAGCAGGGTCGCGGGCCGGCCCACGCGGGCGACGGCGCCGTGCTCCTGGTCGATGGAGAGCAGCAGCGGGATGCCCGCGACCCCGTTCGCGGGGGCCGTGGCTGCCCGCTGGAGCCCGGCCGACAGCTCGGCGATCTGGCGCGGGGAGCGGGTGTTGTGCGCCCAGCCGAAGTAGACGATCCCGCCGAGGTGGTAGCGGGCGACCAGCTCGGCGGGGGTGCGCACCCCGAACGCCCGCTCGTTGAGCGCGGCGTCCTCGGAGTCGGGTTCGGTCGCCGAATGCCCGTAGACCCGCGACACGAAGAGCTGCCCGACCAGTTCGGCCAGGCCCATCCGCTCCATCGCCTCGCGCGGCGCGGCCCCCGACGAGTGACGGGCGGTGGAGCGCCCCGGCGCGCGGTCCCCCGGCCGGGCGTCGTCGGGGGCCGGGCCGCCGGGGCCGCGGGCGGGGCCCACCGTGGCGGAGGCGGCCCCCGCGGCGGTGGCGGCGGCCACGGCGGCGACGGTGAGCAGGGTCCGGCGGGAGGCGTGGTTCGGCACGCGCCGGACGCTACTGCGGGGCGGGGCCTCCGGAGCGGGGGACACTCGCGGAGTCCCCCGGACGGGGGGCGACCAGGGGCCAGTGTTCGCGCAGGGTCCGTACGGTCTCGGTGATCGCCGGCCGGCGGGCCGCCCCTGTCCGCCACAGGGCGTACAACCGGCGTACGGGGCCCGGCTCCAGCGGTACGGCCACCGCGCCGGGCGGCAGCGTCCCGGTGCCCAGCCGCGGTACGACGGCCACCCCGAGCCCGGCGGCGACCAGCGAGACGATGGTGTGGTTCTCCTCGGCGACGTGCGTGATGTCGGGCTCGAACCCGGCCGTGCGCAGGGTCCGCACCAGCCAGTCGTGGCAGACCCGGCCGGGCGGCTGGCACACCCAGCGCTGCCCGCCCAGGTCCGAGCGGTGGATGACGGTGCGGGAGGTGAAGGGGTGTCCGGCGGGCACCAGGAGGTCGCAGCGGTCGTCCCCGATCACCGCCTGCTCCACGCCCTCGGGGGCGGGCAGCGGGGCGATGTCCCAGTCGTGGGTCACGGCCAGGTCGGTGACCCCGCGCGAGACGAGGTCCATCGACAGGTGCGGATTGATCTCCGTGAGCCGTACTTCCAGGGCCGGGTGACGCCGGGCCAGGTCCGCGAGGACCCCGGGCAGCAGGCCACGGGCGGCCGAGGCGAAGGCGGCGACCCGCAGCCGGCCGACGGGCTGGCCGCGGGACTCCTCCAGCGCGGTCTCCGCCTGCTCCGAGATGTCCATGAGCTGCTGGGCCGTGGCGGCCAGCAGTTTGGCCTCCTCGGTGAGGGCGACCCCGCGGCCGTGGCGTTCGAGCAGGGTGGTGCGGGTCTCCCGTTCCAGCTTGGCGATCTGCTGGGAGACGGCGGAGGGGGTGTACCCGAGGGCGGCCGCGGCGGCGCCGACCGAGCCGTGGACGGAGACGGCGTGCAGGGCGCGGAGCCGGGAGAGGTCGAGCATGTCCGGCAGCTTAGGGCGCGGGCAGGGCAGTTGGATGAAGCAACGCTACATCCGACCCTGAAGACATCCGTGCTGGTGCTAAACGGTTGATGAGTCGATGCTCGGAGCATGCGACCCATTCACATCGCCCTGGCGGTCCTCGTGGCCGCGGTATGGGGTTTCAACTTCGTCGTCATCGAGTTCGGCCTCGGATCCTTCCCTCCGCTGCTGCTGTCCGCCCTGCGCTTCCTGGTCGCCGCCCTGCCCGCGGTGTTCTTCGTCGGGCGCCCCAAGGTGGCCTGGAAGTGGATCATCGGGGTCGGCGCGGTCCTCGGGATCGCGAAGTTCGGGCTGCTGTTCACCGGGATGGACCGCGGGATGCCGGCCGGGCTGTCCTCGCTGGTCCTCCAGGTGCAGGCGGTGTTCACGGCCGTGTTCGCGGCGGTCGTGCTCAAGGAGCGGCCCGGGCGGCTGCGGATCGCGGGCATGGCCGTGGCCTTCGCGGGGATCGCGGTGGCCGCCGTGGACGAGGGCGCCTCAGGGCCGGTGCTGGGCTTCACCCTGGTGATCGCGGCCGCCGCGTGCTGGGGCGTGTCCAACGTGCTGACCCGCAAGGCGTCCCCGCCCGACGCGCTGAACTTCATGGTGTGGGTGAGCGTGGTGCCGGTGCTGCCGCTGGCGGGGCTGTCGCTGCTGCTGGAGGGCCCGGAGCGGGACCTCGCGGCGCTGCGCGGGCTCGACTGGAGCGGGGTCGGGGTCATCGTGTACCTCGCCTGGATCACCACGGTGTTCGGCTTCGGGGCGTGGGGGTTCCTGCTGCGCACCTATCCCGCTTCCTCGGTGGCGCCCTTCTCGCTGCTGGTCCCGGTCTTCGGGATGAGCTCGGCGGCGCTGGTGCTGGGCGAGGACGTGAGCGGGCTGCGCTGGGTGGCGGCCGTCCTGCTGGTCGGCGGGGTGGCGGTGACCTCGCTGGTCCCCTCGAAGCCCCGGGCCGCGGCGCCCGTCGCGGCGGTGGCCGACCCCGTGTCGGACCCCGGCTCCGCCCCCGCGCCCGGCGCCGGGACGGCGGTTCCGCTTCCGGCGGTGGGCGGCCGCTGAGAGCCGCCCGCTCGGCCTCCGGCGGCCCGGTACGCGTTCTCGCGGCCCGGGCCGCCGACGGGTCAGACGCCGTTGAAGGGCTCCTTGCCCAGCAGATATCCGGCGTGCAGCCGGTTGCGGGCGCCGATGCTCTTCATGATGTTCGCGATGTGGCGCTGGCAATTGCGCAGCGATATCCCGACGACATGAGCGATTCGGTTGTCCGATTCTCCCTGGATGAGCAGGGAGACGATGGTCTGCTGAATGTCGGAGGTAATGGCCGCGCGGGCCGGCCGGTCGTCCTCCGCGGTGAATTTCTCGGCCGCGCTCCAAGCCCGCTCGAAAGCCTCCACGAGAAACGATACGAGGTGGCTGTTTCTCGATATGGCGGCTCCGTGGGATCCGTCCGAGAGCGGCAGGATCGCCACTTCCTCGTCGAAGATGATGCAGCGCGGAAATCCGTGGGCGAGCGTGCACACCTCCGCGCCGAGCGGCGTGACCCGCCCGACGAAGGACGCCGTGGCCGGGCTGAACCGGGCCGTGTGCTGGTACAGGGTCCGCATCCGCACGCCGCGTTCCAGCAGCCGTTCGGTGCGTTCCAGGCTCTCCTGGAGCACCTCCTCGTCCCGGGCCCCGCCGGGCTGGGAGGTCAGTACCTCGGTGCGCGCGCCGTCCGCGAGGCCGGCGATGAGCTTGCGCACGTCCCCCACGCCCGGGACCAGCTCCAGTGCGGTGTCGTCCTGCAGGTGCGCCGTCGTCAGGGTCAACTCATCCAAGTCTCCGCGTAGTTGATCGAGGTGCGTCTGGGTCGCGTTCAGACTGTGCTGCGCCGGATTGAGGACCTTGATGCGCGCGTGGTCCACGGGGTACGGGGTGTAGATGCCGGTCACGGGGCACGTGCTCAGCAGCCCCAGCTCGTCGAGGGCGGTCGCGGCCGCGTCCACCTCCGAGAGGTCCATGTCCAGGGCCTCGGCAGCCGTTTCGCAGGTTGTACCCGGTGTCCGCGTGCAGAACAGGTAGAGACGGTCTCCGGCAGGGGTGAGCCGGGGTATGGGAAAAGAGCGGACTTGTCTGATTGGGTTCAATTCATCCCCCTGTCATGTTTTCGCCAGCGGCAACATGATCCCAGAAAGGGATGGCTCCGGATGTGGCCGAACGGACAGGATGATGCCGAAGCTGATCCGGACCGCAAGACATCTTGAGGGGCAGGCAAGCATGCCACGTATCGCGAGTTTCCTCATCGCCATTGCGGCAGATTTCGCGGTGCCCGTCTTCCTCGCCCCGTCGACGAGTGGTGCGGCGAACATCGCCGATACCACTGGTCCGGGTCAGGTAGTCAACGATCTCGGCTGGGGATGAGATGCCTCGAAGTAAGTCGTACAACACGTACTCCAACCTGCAGCGCCCTGAGTTCCGGGGGCGCGTCGACGAGCTCCTGCTGAAGTTCGAGCGGGACTTCTACGAGCGCAGCGCGGGCGCCGACGGGATGCTCGACAAGGAGAAGTTCGACCTCGAGCTGTACAAGCGGCACAACGTCGAGACGATGATCCGGATCGGCCTCAAGCGTGCCGTCGACCCGCTCGTCGCCAACTACTGGGCCACCAGGGACCCGCAGCTCTGCAAGGAGTGGGGCCTGTACGGCGCGGAGGAGGGCCGCCACGACCGCATGTTCGCCGGCGACCTGCACAAGGTCGGCATGACGGACGAGGAGATCTACGCGATCCGTCCGACCTTCGCCACCGAACTCCTCAACGGCTACTTCTACTACACGATGGCCACGGAGGGCCCGCTGGCCGCGATGATCAGCGGGTTCTACCTGGAGTACATCGCGGGCAAGACCCAGCCCGACTGGCTCGACATCATGGAGCAGCACGTCGGCGCCGACAAGACCAAGGGCGCCCGCGCCCACCTGGCCCTCGACGACGACGACGACCACGTCGACATGGTCTGGAACCTGATCATGCGCGTCATCAAGGACGAGGCCGACGAGGAGCGCTTCGTCGACCACCTCATCAAGATCAACTCGCTGTTCGTGTCCTACTTCGTCGAGGTCTACGCGGCCACCGTGCTCGGTGCCGGCGCGGACGCCTCGCTGCTGACCCAGGCCGCGCCCGCCGCCGCCGTACAGACCAACCTGCAGACGAAGGCCACCGCTTCGGTCTGACCGGCCGGCCCCCACCCGCCGGCGATGCCCTGAAGGGCCGACGCCGCAGCGCCGACGCCTCTGAAGGGCTGAAGGGCCGACACCCCCGCAGTCCGGCGATCCCGGGCATTGCGTTCCAGATGTGCCGCGCGGCCCCCACGGGGGCAGTGCCGCGATGTCCGGGGTCCGGCTGCTCCACCGTCTACTCACCAAGGAAGACGATGCACTATTCATGGCCTCGCGAACTGTCCGAGCGGGACATGCGCGAAATGATCGAGCTGATGGACGCCGTCGCGGTCAAGGAGATGACCCTCGGCTTCTACGAACCGGTGGGCCTGGAGAAGGGCCTGCCCCTGATGCGGGCCTTCGAGGCCGACCTGCGCGAGGGCGCCGTCGACCTCCTCCACGTCCGCAACGACGAAGGCCGCATCGTCGGCATGGTGACGCTCGCCCGGGCCCCGCTGCCGGCCCGGCGCCACATCGTCGAAATGCGCCGCTGCGTCGTGGCCCCCGACCACCGCGGGCAGTTCCTGCTCGAAGGCTGGGCCGAGGCCCTGCGCAAGGTCGGCGAGATGGGCTGCGACGTCATCACGCTCGAAGTCCGCGACGACGGCCCCTCCGTGCTCTGGAAGCGCCTGGGCTTCCGCGAGTACGGGCGGCTGCCCGACTACGCCCGCGCCGACGGCCGCCCCGTCACCGGCTTCTACATGCACGCCCGGCTCGCCGACGTCACGGCCCACTTCGAGGCCACCGGCAGCTGGCTGCACGAGCTCGGATCCGACCGCGTCCCGGTCGCGAGCTGACCGCCCGGCCCCCGCCCGACTTCCGCCCGGCCTCCGGCCGCCCCCTCTGACCTCCGTACCGGCAGGCCGTACGCGCGGCACGTCGTCCGCGCACCCGCCCGAGGTACGCCCCGCGCACCCGCATCCGCGCCCCTCCTCACCGCCGCGCCGCCCCCCCGGGCCGCGCAGGCCCCGCACCGAGCACGCCGTACCCCGCCCCGGGCCGGTCCGCCCGTGCGCCACGGCCCCCCGCGGCCGGCCGGCCGGTGCGCCGCTCCCTCGACCACACCCCTCCACCCCACCGAAGGGCACAGCCATGTCCAAGATCGCCGTCCTGACCAACGACCTCCAGTACGAACTGGTCGAGAAGAACCCGGAGCGCGTCGCCGCCGTCGAGGCCGCGACCCCGCACTTCACCGGCTTCCTCGACGAGATGCGCACCCGCGGCCACCACGTCTTCCACCTGCAGCTGGTCAACGACCCGGACGACCCGAACGCCGAGCGCTACGACGGCTACCTCCCGGTCCAGCGCGGCACCCACGGCGCCGACATCATCGAGGCCTTCCTGGCCCCCGAGGACGTCGTCATGGAGAAGAGCAAGGACTCGGGCTTCTACGAGACCGACCTGCACGACCGCCTCCAGGCCCTCGGCGTGGACACCGTGCTGATCACCGGCATGCAGACGCAGATATGCGTCCAGACCACCGCCGCCGACGCCTTCTTCCGCGGCTACAACATCTGGGTCCCCTCCGACTGCGTCGTCTCGGCCCGCCTGGACGACAAGCAGCGCGCCCTGGACTGGCTGGAGGGCTACTGCGCCACGGTGAGCGACTCCGCCGACGTCATCAAGGTCCTCGACGCCGAGGGCGGGCTGCCCCGCAAGAACATCAAGACCCCGTGACCACGCCCCTCCCCACAACTCCCCGTTCCAGGAAGGCACAGGCATGACCACGAGCGTGGATCCCACCGAATTCATCGTCCTCGACCACGGCACCGGCGCGAAGCTCAGCCAGGACCTGGTCCAGCTCATCGCGGCCACCCTCGGCGACGTGTACGTCGGCATCATGGAGGACAGCGCGGTCCTCAAGATCGAGGGCGACCGCATCGCGATGACCACCGACTCCTTCGTGATCGACCCGCCGTTCTTCGGCAACGGGGACATCGGGAAGATCGCGGTCTGCGGCACCGTCAACGACCTGGCCGTCGCCGGCGCCCGGCCCAAGTACCTCACCCTCGGCATGATCCTGGAGACCGGGCTCCCCGTCCCCAAGCTGGTCCAGGTCCTGGAGTCGATCCGCGACACCGCCCGCGAGGCCGGCGTACAGATCGTCGGCGGCGACACCAAGGTGGTCCGCACGGGCGAGGCCGACCAGATCTACCTGAACACCGCGGGCGTCGGGGTCTTCGAGCGCGAGCCGCTCACCATGACCGACGTGCGCCCCGGCGACAAGGTGATCCTCAGCGGCCCCATCGGCAACCACACGGTGCACCTGCTCTCCATCCGCGAGGGCCTCGGCTTCGAGCAGCGGGTGGACAGCGACTGCGCGCCCCTCAACGGCCTGGTCGACACGGTCCTGTCGAACGTCGCGGCGGGCGCCGTCCGCTCGATGCGCGACGTCACCCGCGGCGGCCTGACCGCCGTGCTCCACGAGTACGCCCACAAGCTCGGCCGCACCATCCGCGTCGCCCAGGACGACCTGCCCATCCAGCACGAGACGGCGATGGCCGCGGACATGCTCGGCATCAACCCGCTGCACTGCGCCAACGAGGGCTGCCTCGCGGTCTTCGTGGCCCCGGAGGCGGAGGCCGACGTACTGGCGGCCCTGCGCTCGCTGCCCTACGGGAAGCACGCGGTCACCATCGGCGAGATCTCCGAGGAAACCGAAGGTCTGGTGCTGCTGCGCGACAAGGACGGCCGCGAGACCCAGCTGGAGGAACTCCTCGGCGCCGAACTTCCCCGGCTCTGCTGAGACAAGGGACCGAGGAAACCGCCATGAGCAGCACCGAGCAGCAGACCGTCACGGAGCGGCCCGCCGGGACCGGCAGCGCCGACAGCAACGCGGGCCGCGCAAGTAGCGCCGGCAGCGCTGTCGAGGAGTGGCGCATCCGCGTCACCGGCGTGGTCCAGGGCGTCGGCTACCGGCCGTTCGTCTACAAGCTGGCCCGTGAACTCGGCCTCTCAGGCTGGGTTCGCAACGACCCCGAAGGCGTGCTGGTGGAGGCGTCCGGACCGGTCGCCGCCCTGGAGGAGTTCGCGGCGGGCCTCAGTGGACGCGCCCCCGAACTCGCCCGGGTGGACGAGGTCCGGCCGACCCGGGGACTGGACCGCGGCACCGTGCCCGCGGGCCCGTTCACCATCGTGCACAGCGAGCACACCGGAGCCCGGTCCGCGCTGCTCCCGGCGGACACCCACGTATGCGGCGACTGCCAGGCGGAACTTCGCGACCCGAAGGACCGCCGGCACCGCTACCCCTTCATCAACTGCACCAACTGCGGGCCCCGTTACTCCATCATCCAGGACCTGCCGTACGACCGTCCGATGACCACCATGGCCACCTTCACCATGTGCCCGGACTGCAAGGGCGAGTACGAGGACCCGATGGACCGGCGCTACCACGCGCAGCCCAACGCGTGCCCGGACTGCGGCCCCCGGCTGCTGCTCCGGGACCGCGAGGGGGGCACGGCCGAAGGGGACGAGGCCCTCCTGCGGGCGGCCCGGGTGCTGGCCGACGGCGGGATCGCGGCCATGAAGAGCGTCGGCGGCTTCCACCTCGTGGTGGACGCGACCAACGCCGAGGCCGTGGCCCTGCTGCGCGGCCGCAAGCGCCGCGACTCCAAGCCGTTCGCGGTGATGGTCCGCGACCTCGTCACCGCACAGGGCCTGGTGGAGCTCTCCGAGGCGGAGATCGACGTCCTGCGCTCGCCGGCCCGGCCCATCCTGCTGGCCCGCAAGCGCGCGGGCTCCCTCCCCGAGTCCGTGGCCCCGCGCAACCCCAACCTGGGGATCATGCTGCCCTCGGCACCCCACCACCACCTGCTGCTGGACGAGCCCGGCCTCGAAGCGCTCGTCGCCACCAGCGGCAACATCTCCGGCTACCCCATCGCCTACCGCAACGAGGAGGCCCTGGAGCAGCTCTTCGAGATCGCGGACGTGATCCTCTACCACGACCGCGACATCGAGATCCGGGTGGACGACTCCGTGGTGCGCCTCTCCGACCACCCCGAACTCGACGAACCGCTGCTCCAGTTCATCCGCCGGGCCCGCGGCTACGCCCCCTACCCCGTGGACGTCGGCCGTGAGCTGGCCCCCGTGGTCGCCCTCGGCGCCGAACTGAAGACGACCGTCGCCCTCACCAACGGCTCCCAGGTCTTCCTCAGCCAGCACGTCGGCGACCTCAAGAACGACGAGACCTTCGCCGCGCACCACCGCACCGCCCGGCACCTGGCGCAGCTGTACGCCCTGAAGCCCGAGGCCACGGCGCACGACATGCATCCGCAGTTCCGCTCCACCCGGGCCGCCCTCGACGACGACGGCACCGGCCCGGCGCTGCCCACCGTGGAAGTCCAGCACCACCACGCCCACATGGCCTCCTGCATGGCGGAGAACCACGTGAGCGGCACCACCCTCGGAGTGATCTTCGACGGCTTCGGCTACGGCGAGGACGGCACGGTCTGGGGCGGGGAGTTCCTCCTGGGGGACTACGCCGCCTTCCGCCGGGTCGGCCGGATGCGCGGCCTGCCGCTGATCGGCGGGGACCAGGCCGTGCGCGAACCCATCCGCACCGGGTACGCACTCGCCCTGGACGCCTTCGACGGGGACGGGGACCGGGCGCTGGCGGGCTTCCCCGCCCTCGCCGTCCTCGACGGGCAGCGCCGGCGGGTCTTCGCGACGATGGCGGCCCGCGGGATCAACTCCCCGCCCACCTCCAGCATGGGCCGCCTCTTCGACGGGGCCGCCGCCCTCGCCGGGGTCTGCGCCACGGCCGAGTACGAGGCCCAGGGCCCGATCGAGCTGGAGGGGCTGCTCGACCGCGACGCCACCCGCGAGCCGCAGGCCTCGTACCGCTTCGGGGCCTACGAGGCGGACGGGCTGACCGAGGTGGACCCGCGGCCCGTGATCCGGGCCATGGCCGCCGACATCGCCGCCGGACTGCCCGTGGAGCGGATCAGCCGCCGGTTCCACACGGCCGTCGTCGACATGGTCCGCGAGCGCTGCAGGGCGCTGCGGGAGGAGACCGGGGTCAACCAGGTCGCCCTCTCCGGAGGCGTGTTCCTCAACGAGTTCCTGCTGCTCAACTGTCTGACCGGGCTGACCGCCGACGGTTTCGACACCTTTGTCCACCGGCTCGTCCCGACCAATGACGGCGGGATCGCCCTCGGCCAGGTCATGGTCGCCGACGCCCGCTCACACCTGAGGAATGGAAGAGGAGTGACGACGTGACCACCCTCACGCCGGACGAGATGTACACCTTCGTCGAGGCGCGCGAATCGGGCGCCCGGACCTACGCCAACGCCTTCGGCCGGCTCCTCGCGGAGGGCCACGGCGCACGCATCCGCGACGGGCACGGCCGCGAGTACCTGGACTGCCTCGCCGCGGCGGGCACCCTCGCCCTGGGGCACAACCACCCGGACGTCCTGGCCGCGGTGGGGGAGTACCTCACCTCCGGTCAGGTCCAGCAGGCACTGGACCTGACCACCCCGGCCAAGTACGAGTACCTCCGGGCGCTGTACGCACGGCTGCCGGGCACCATGGCGGACACCTTCAAGACCCAGTTCTGCGGACCGGCGGGCACCGACGCCACCGAGGCCGCGATCAAGCTGCTCAAGATCGCCACCGGCCGCCGAACGGTGATCTCCTTCCACGGGGCCTACCACGGGATGACGGCGGGCGCCCTCGCCCTCACCGGCAACCTGGGCGCCAAGGAGTCCGTGCCCTCCCTCATGCCGGACGTGCACCACCTGCCCTATCCCTACGACTACCGCTGCCCCTTCGGCATCGGCGGCGAGGCGGGCGTCCGGGCCGGCCTGACCTACATCGAGCGGCTGCTCACCGACCCGGAGAGCGGCATCACCACACCGGCCGCGGTCTTCGTCGAAGCGGTCCAGGGCGAGGGCGGGGTCATCCCCGCGCCGGCGGCCTGGCTGCGCGGGCTGCGGGAGATCACCGCCCGGCTGGACATCCCGCTGGTCCTGGACGAGATCCAGGCGGGCTTCGGACGCACCGGCACCATGTGGGCCTTCGAGGAGTCCGGGATCGAGCCGGACGCCGTCCTCGTGTCCAAGGCGGCCGGCGGCGGCTTCCCGCTGTCGCTGCTGCTCTACCACCGCAAGTACGACGCCTGGACCCCCGGAGCCCACGCGGGCACCTTCCGCGGCAACCAGGTCGCCCTGGTCGCGGGACTCGCCGCCATGCGGGTCACCGAGTCCGAGGGGCTGATCGAAAAGGCCGCCGCCAAAGGCAGGTTGCTCGCCGACCTGCTCGGCCGGCTGGCCGCCGCTCGCCCCGAGATCGGCCAGGTCCGCGGCCGGGGGCTGATGTGGGGCATCGAGATGGTGGACCCCGCGGGCCGCGCCGATTCCCTCGGTTCGCTTCCCGCCGACGGGGCCCGGGCCAAACGCGTCAAGCGCGCCTGCCTGGACCACGGGCTGCTGCTGGAGAGCGGCGGGCGGCACGGCGCCGTGCTCCGGCTGCTCCCGCCACTGGTGATCACCGACGAGGAGATCCACGAGATGGCGGCGGCGCTGGAGAAGGCTCTGATCGACTGCGCCTGAACCGGAGAGGCCGGTTCGGCACGTCGGAGCACGGATCCAGCGCACGGATCCACGGAGAGAAGGACAGAGAACATGACCACGGGAACGAACAACTGCGCCGAGTGGCGGGTCGACTTCGACGCGGAGGTCGTCTTCAGCAACGGAGGCGCCCTGCAGATGCAGGGGTTCCGCCTGGACATCCCCGGTGACGACATCACCGACGGGGACCTGGGCGAACTGATCGTCCGCCACCTCGGACTGCTGATGGTCGGCAGTACGAAGATCACCCGCCGGGAGCTGCTCCAGGAGCCCCACAAGGGCTCCCGCGACACCGGCGCCGCCGGTGCGGGCCGCACCACGACGGACCTGACCGGCCCCGCGACCCGGGCCGACTGGCCGACGGGTGCGGGCGCCACCCCGGGCCTCGCCGGCCTGGTGGACCTTCCCGTGGTCCTGGTCCGGCTCCTCGGAGCCGGAGCGCCGGTCGCCGACCGGCTCGCGCTGGCCCCCTTCGACCTCGCGGGGCACGCCGTCGTCGTGCAGACCGGCCGCGCGGCCGGCCCGTACCTCACCGAGGACGCGGTGGACCTGCTCGCCGGGCAGGGCGCGCTCCTCGTGGCGACCGACAGCCGTGAGGGCGACGGGCCGGTGGCGGCGGCGCTCGCCGCCGCCGGCCTGCCCGCCCTCACGGGCCTGACCGGCCTGGACGCCCTCCCGGCGACCGGGGTCCGGCTGCACGCCGTGCCCTTCCCCGGGCAGGACACCTCATTGATCAGGGTCTACGGAGTAACGGATGACCAGCACTGAACAAGCGGGCCGTGCGGCGGTGGTGGCGACCCCCGCCGCCGCACCGGCCCGGCGGCCCCGCGGGGAACTGGCCGCCGCCACCGTCGGCTCGGTCGTCGAGGCCTACGACTGGACCATCTACGGGATCCTCGCCCCCTACTTCGCCGAGGCGCTGTTCCCCGGCACCTCGCCCACCACCCGACTCATCGCCGCCTACCTCGGCTTCGCCCTCGGCTTCCTGGTCCGCCCACTGGGCAGCGTGCTCATCGGCCGCCTCACCGACACCCGCGGCCGGCGCTACGGACTGACCCTCACGGTCGGCCTGATCGCCGCCGGCTCCCTGCTCCTGGCCGTCGTCCCCGGCTACGCCTCCATCGGCCTGGCGGCTCCGCTCCTGGTGGTCGGGGCCCGGCTGGTGCAGGGCCTGTCGGTCGGGGCGGAGAACCCGAGTGTGGCCGCGTACGTCACCGAGACCGCACCGGCCGGGCGCCGCTACCTTTACAGCGCCGTCTCCTACGGGGGCGTGGTGCTGGGCAGCGCGCTCTCCTTCATCGTCATGAACGTCCTGCTCGCGGTGTTCGGGGAGAGCGGGGTCGAGGACGGCGCCTGGCGCTACGGCTTCGTCTTCGGCGGACTGCTCGGGCTGACCGCCCTGTGGATCCGGCGCGGCGCGGCGGAGTGCGCCGTCTTCACGGCCGCCACCGCGGGCGGGGCCGCGCAGGGAGCGGCCCCGCCCGCGGAGGCGGGGGAGGAGACCGGGGCGGCACCGCCGGCGAGGGCCGCGAGCCCCTGGCCGGTGCTGCGGGCCCATCTCGGGCGGCTCGCCGTGGTGTTCGCCATCACCTCCGGGGCCACCACCACCTTCTACTTCGTCACCGTCGACTTCCCCTCGTACGCCGAGAGCGCCGGGGCCGCCGGCAAGGAGGAGACCTCCGCCGCACTGCTCCTGGGCATGGTGGCGCTCCTCGCGGCCATGCTCGGCGGGGGCAGGGCCGCCGACCGGTTCGGGGCGTTGCCCGTCCTGCGGCTCGGCTTCGCCGGGCTCGCGCTGGGCACCGTACCGCTGCTGCTGGCCATGGACTCCGGACGGGTCCCCGTCCAACTGGTCACCGTGGTGCTGCTCTTCCTGCTGGGCCTGCCGCTCGCGGTGAGCAACGTCTTCGCCGGGCAGCTGTTCCCGCCCGCGGTGCGCGCCGTCGCCGTGGGCCTGCCCACGGCGGCCGCGATCAGCCTGTTCGGCGGCACCTTCCCGATGCTCGCGGAGCTCCTGAGGTCGGCCGGTCTGGGCGCCTGGCTGCCGTGGTGGCCCGCACTGACCGCCGCGGCGGCGCTGGCCGCCTCATGGGCCGTACACGAACACGCCGGTCACGAACACCCCGGTCACTGACACGCCGGTCACGAACACCCCGTGTCCATCACCCCTCATGCCTGAGAAGGACGCCATGACTGCACTGCTCGAAGGTCTCGACTCGCTGATGCCGGCCCTCGAAGCCGATTACCGCGAGCTGCACTCCCACCCCGAACTCGCCTTCCAGGAGAAGCGGACGGCCGCCCTCGCCGCCGAGCGGCTGGCCGCCCAGGGCGGCTGGGAGATCACCACCGGCGTCGGCCGCACCGGCGTGGTCGCGGTCCTGGCCAACGGCGAGGGCCCGGTGGTCATGTTGCGCGCCGACATGGACGCGCTGCCCGTCAAGGAGGCCACCGGGCTGCCGTACGCGAGCACCGCGACCGCCACCGACGAATCCGGCGCCGAGGTCCCGGTGATGCACGCCTGCGGGCACGATCTGCACGTGGCCGCGCTCATCGGGTCCTGCGCCCTGTTCGCCCGTAACCGCGCGGCCTGGCGGGGCACCGTCGTCGCCGTCTTCCAGCCGGGGGAGGAGAGCGGCTACGGAGCCCGCGAGATGGTCGAGGACGGGCTCTTCGAGCGCTTCCCGCGCCCCGACGTGATCCTCGGCTCGCACGTGGGCCCCGGCCCGGCCGGGCTCGTCGCGACCCTGCCCGGGGTGGTCATGGGCGCCACCGACTCGATCACCGTCACCCTCTTCGGGCGCGGCGGCCACGGCTCCAAGCCCGAGGCCGCGGTCGACCCCGTGGTGATGGCGGCCTCGCTGGTCATGCGGCTCCAGACCGTGGTCTCCCGCGAGATCGCCGCCCCGGAACCGGTGGTGGTCACCGTCGGAAAGCTGCACGCCGGAACCACCGCCGCGGTTATACCCGACACCGCCGAGCTCGGCATCAACGTGCGCACCAGCTCCGCGCCGGTCCGCGAGAAGGTCCTCGCGGCCATCGAGCGCCTCGCCCGCGCCGAATCGGCCGCCGCGGGCGCGACCGCCGACCCGGCGATCACCTCCGTCTACCACCTGCCGATGACCGTCAACGACACCGCGGCCGCCGAGCGGGTGGCCGACGCGCACCGCGAGCACTTCGGGGCCGGCGCCGTCATGACGATGGGCCCGACCACCGCCAGCGAGGACTTCGGGCTGCTCGCCGCTGCCGCCCAGGTCCCCTCGGTGTACTGGTTCTACGGCGGCCTCGACCCGCAGGCCTTCGGCGAGGCCTTCGCCGCCGGGAAGCTGGAGGAGCTCCCGCAGAACCACTCCTCCACCTTCGCGCCCGTCGCCGGACCCGCGCTGTCCGTCGGCGTCCGCACGATGGCCACGGCGGCACTGCCCTGGCTCGCCGCGTCCGGTGGCGGCGCCGCCGCGGGTCACGGGGGCGAGGCGGCATGAGCACCGACCGGCCGCACATCGTCGTCCTGCACCGCTGGCGGGACACCCACGCGCACTACGCCGACTACATCGACCACGGCGCCGCCCACGTGACCTACGTGAGCACCGGGCTCGGCCGCGCCTCGTTACCCCGGACCGCCGCCGCGGTCACCACCGTCGCACTGACCGACGACCTGCCCGCCGTCCGCGCGGCCGTCACCGGGCTCGTGGCCCGCTTCGGCGCCCCGGCCCGGCTGATCGCCCTCAACGAGGGGGACCTGGACACGGCCGCGCTGATCCGCGAGGAGTTCGCGATCCCCGGCCAGGACACCGCCGAACTGGCCGTGTTCCGCGACAAGCTGACCATGTGCCGTACGGCCGAGGCCGCCGGCCTGCCGGTGCCCGCCTTCGCCCCCGCGCCGGACCCGGCCGCCGTGCTCGCCTTCGGCGGGGTACACGGCTGGCCGCTGGTGGTCAAACCGCACCGCGGCACCGCCAGCCGGGGCGTGGTCCGGATCGACTCCGCCGCCGAACTGGCCGCGCTGAACGGCCCGGACGGCCGGCTCGACGCAGCGCTGGCGGCCGAGCCGCACCTCGTCCAGCGCTACGTGGTCGGGCCGATCCTGCACATCGACGGCCTGTGGGAAGGGGCTTCGCTCGGCAGCTGGACCGTCTCGCGCTATGTGGGCGGCACCTGCGCCGACTTCACCCGGGGGACCTGGCTCGGCTCGGTCGAGGAGGACGACCCCGCCCTGCTGGAGGCGGTGGAGGCCTTCGCCGCCGCGGTCGGCCGCGCGCTCGGCGGCGCCCGGCCCTGGGTCTTCCACCTGGAGGCCTTCGTCACCCCGGCGCCGGACGGCGGGCCCGCGCTGGTCTTTCTGGAGTGCGGGGCCCGGGTGGGCGGCGGGGAGATCCCCTTCACCTGGCGCGACGTCCACGGAATCGACCTGATGGCCGCCGCCGTGGACATCCAGCTCGGCCTGACCCCGGTCCTGCCGCCGCTCAAGACCGGCGAGGTCGGCGGCTACCTGCTGCTCCCGCTCCCGGTCCCCGCCCCCTGCCGCGTCGAAGCGGCCGGCTGGGTACGGGAACCCGCGCCGGGCCGCCTCCCGTACGCCGTCAAGCACACCCCGGTCGGCTCCACGGCCCCGGCGATCAGCGGCTACGAGCACGTCGGCACCCGCTTCCGCTTCCGCGGGGCCACCACCCGGGAGGTCGAGGCGGCCATCACCGAGTCCGCGCACTCCTTCCGGCTGACCTGCGTACCGGTCGGCGCCCCGGCCGCCGACGAGGGCTGACCCCCGAACGCCCGTCCCGCATCCCCTCCCGCACCCCTGTTCTCCGGGGCGTACCCGCTCCACGCCCCGTACCGGAAAGGAATCCACCGTGGTCCTCATGACCCCCGAACGCCGGCGCGTCATCCTCGTAGGCAGCCGCATACAGCAGTACCGGGAATACGCCCTGGCCTCCCTCGCCCGGCACTACGAGGTGACCCTCGTCGGGCCGCAGGCCCCCACCTGGCAGGCCCGTTACGTGGAGACCCACCGGATCGCCGATGCCACGGACGCCGCGAAGCTGTACGCCCCGGTCGCCGACCTGCGCGGCGAGGTCGCCGACGCCGCGATCGTCACCTGGGACGAGTGGTCGCTGGTCGCCGTCTCCTCCGTCGCCCAGAAGCTCGGCATGCGGGCCATGGACCCGGCGGCCGCCAGGATCTGCCGCGACAAGTACGCCACCCGCCAGGCCCTGGAAGCGGCCGGCCTGGCAGCCGTCCGCCACGCCCCGGCCACCACCGAGGACGAGGCCGTCGCCGCCGCCGAGTCCATCGGCTTCCCCGTCGTCGTCAAGCCCCGCACCCTCGGCGGCAGCTTCGGCGTGATGATGGCCCGCGACGCCGACGGCGTGCGCCGGGCCTTCCGGCTCGCCTCCGGCAGCCGGCTGCGCGGCGCCGGCACCACCGCCTCGGTCCTGGTCGAGGAGTTCGTCGAGGGCCCCGAACTGAGCGTGGACAGCGTCGTCGTGGACGGCGTGACCACCCCCGTGTGCGTGGCACGCAAGCGCCTCGGCGCCCACCCGTACTTCGAGGAGGTCGGCCACCTGGTCACCGACTGGCGCCACGAGCCCTGGGTCGACGCCGTCACCCGGCTCGTCCAGGACGCGCACCGCGCGGCCGGAGTCGACTACGGCGTCACCCACACCGAGCTGCGCGTCACCGCGGACGGACCCCGCCTGATCGAGCTCAACGGCCGCCTCGGCGGCGACCTCATTCCGCACCTGAACGAGCTCGCCACCGGCGTGGACCTGCCGCTGGCCG
Organism: Streptomyces sp. NBC_01264; assembly: GCF_026340675.1. Taxonomy (NCBI): domain Bacteria; kingdom Bacillati; phylum Actinomycetota; class Actinomycetes; order Kitasatosporales; family Streptomycetaceae; genus Streptomyces; species Streptomyces sp. NBC_01264. The sequence goes on along the minus strand of NZ_JAPEOX010000001.1, from coordinate 3,724,395 downwards.
CCGCCCGGATCGCCTTCGAGGAGACCCCGGACCTCACCCCGACCCGCGCCCTCAGCGCCGAGGTCCGCTTCCTCTACCCGTCCTACGACGGCGCCGTCGACCGCGTCGTCCTGCCCGCCCCCGAGGACGTCGAGGACCTGGCCGAGGCCGTCGCCCTCGTGGAGCCCGGCGACGAGCTGCTGCTCCCGCCCCGCGGCCTGACCCCCCGCTCCGCCGCGCTCATCGCGGTCAGCCGGACCCCGGCCGGCACCCGCCGCGCCCTGGACCGCGCCGAGGCGCTCTCCCGTACGGAGGTCTCCGGAGTCGCCGCGCACCGGCTCGGCGCCCGCGTCGAGAACGCCGTGACCCGCCGCTTCTTCGACCACGAGCGCACCGCGGCCCGCCAGAGCGTCTCCGGAGTCCAGGGCGTGGAGCGGTTCCGCCAGGGAGCCGGCGGCGGCGAGGGGCTCAACCGCCCCGTCTTCCTCAGCGAGGCCGACGTCACGGGCCTGGAGAACGACCTGAACGGCCTCTTCGAACTGCTCAAGGCGGTGCCCGCCCGGCTCTTCGACGGGGACCTGCGCGCCTTCGCCACCGCCGTCGGCATGTCGCCCACCCAGGCCGACCTGGTCCTGCGCGGCTCCGTGGACGAGCTCGCCCCGCTCTCCCGCGCCGACCTGTACCGCGAGACCGGCGGCTTTCGCGTCATGGAACTCAACACCGGCTCCTCGCTGGGCGGCTGGCAGATGGGCGAGTTCGCCCGCGCCCTGATCCAGGACACCGACTTCGCCGAGTTCGCGGCCGCCGAGGGCCTGGTGTACCCCGACCCGCTGGCCCGCATCACCGAGGTGCTGCGCCGCCAGGCCCCCTCCCTCGAAGGCATCGAGCGGCCGTACCTGGCGATCACCGACTGGCCCGAGGGGTTCGAGAAGTCCAAGTGCTGGATGGAGTTCGTCGTCCCGGCCTTCGAACGGCTCGGCTTCGAGACCGTCGTCTGCCACCTGGGCGACTTCGCGTACGAGGACGGCAAGGTGCTGCACGCGGGCCGGGAGGTCGACGTGGTCTACCGGATGTTCCTGCCCGGCGAAATGCCCGACGAGCCCCGCACCTACGACCTGGTCAACCCGCTGCTCGACGCCGTCGAGGCCGGCACGGTCGCACTGTTCGCCCCGCTCGACTGCGAGCTGTACGGCAACAAGGGCAGCCTCGCGATGCTCAGCGACGAGCGCAACCGCGCCGTCTTCACCGAGGCCGAGAGCGAGCTCATCGACCGGATCCTGCCCTGGACCCGCTTCGTGCGCGACGAGAAGGTCACCTTCGACGGCGAGAGGATCGACCTGCTGCCCTACGCCATCGCCAACAAGGACCACCTGGTCCTCAAGCCCACCCTCCTCTACGGCGGCGTCGGGGTGACCCCCGGCTGGACCACCGACCAGAAGGAGTGGGTGGCCCAGCTGCGCCAGGCCGTCGACGGCCCGTACGTCCTGCAGCACCGGCTGCTGCCGACCACCGAGCGGTTCCTCTCCGAGGACGGCGAGACCTGCGAGGACATGGCCGTCGCCTACGGAACCCTGATGGTCGACGGACGCTACGCCGGCACCCTGGCCCGCGGCGTCACCGACCCGGCCGTCGGCATCGTGAGCATGCTGCGCGGCGCCCGGATCGGCTGCGCGTTCCACGTCGCCCCGGCCGCCGAGGGAGTGGAAGCCAAGTGACCGACATCGGGAACGGAGCCGCCGAATCGGTGCAGGAGACGGTCGCCGCACCCTCCGCCGCCGCCGCACCCGCCACGCTCTGGCGGGACCCGGAGTTCCTCAAGTTCTGGTCTGGGGAGGCCATTTCACAGGTCGGGGCCCAGGTCACCACCCTGGCGCTGCCGCTCACCGCGGTACTGACGCTCGACGCCAGCTCCTCCCAGGTGGGCTTCGTCAACGCCGCCTCCTACGCCCCCTTCCTGATGGTCACCCTCCTGGTCGGCGTCTGGGTCGACCGGGTGCGGCGCAGGCCCCTGATGATCATGGCCAACGTGGGGCGGGCGCTGCTGGTCGGCGCGGTGCCGCTGCTGGCCGTGCTCGACCTGCTGCGCATCGAGCACGTGTACGTCGCCGCGCTGCTCGTGGGCACCCTCACGGTGGTCTTCGACGTCTCCTACCAGTCCTACCTGCCGACCCTGGTCGGCAAGCAGCACCTGGTGGAGGGCAACAGCAAGCTCCAGGGCACCAGTTCGCTGGCCCAGATCGGCGGGCCCGGACTGGCCGGTCTGCTCATCGGCTGGGTCACCGCCCCCTACGCGCTGCTGATCAACGGGGTCTCGTACCTCGTCTCCGTGCTCACCCTGCTCGCGGTACGGCGCGCCGAGCCGGAGCCGGTGCCCCAGCAGGAGCGGACCGGGATCCGCACCAGCATCGCCGAGGGCATCCGGATCATCTGGGACAGCGCCCACCTGCGGGCCTGCGCCCTCCAGTCCGGGCTGTACAACCTGTGCTGGATGTCCCTCCAGACGGTGTTCGTGCTCTACGCGGCCCGCACGCTCGGCATCTCGCCCGGCGGCATCGGCCTGCTGCTGGGCACCGGGGCGGTGGGCTCGCTGGCCGGCTCGATGCTCGCGCAGTGGCTCAAGCGCCGGATCGGACTCGGCTACGCCGTCCTGGCGGCGCTGCTGCTGTGCTGCCTGGCCCCCGTGGCCATCCCGGCGGCCCCGGCGAACGGCGGGGCGCTCTCGCTGACCCTGTTCGTCGCCGCCTTCGGCCTGATCGGAGCCGGCGGCACCATGGCCAACATCCACATCATCAGCCTGCGCCAGTCCATGACCCCGGACCACCTCCTGGGGCGGATGAACGCCGGGTACCGCTTCATCTCCTGGGGGACGCTCCCGCTCGGCGCCCTGCTGGGCGGCTGGCTCGGCGACCTCATCGGGCTGCGGGAAACGCTGTTCGTCACCGCCGCGCTCTTCCTGACCGCGGTCCTGGGCGTCCTGAAATCACCGGTGTGGCGGCTGAAGGAGTTCCCGCCCCAGATCGCCCCGGAAACCCGGGTCCCCCGGAAGGCGGACGCGAGGTGAGTGCCGTACCGCAGGCACCGGCGCCCGGCGCCATCGGGAGCCTGCTCGCCCGCCGCACCGGCTGGGGCCGCTCCGACGCGGTGAGCGGGATCCTGGCGGCGGCCGCCGCCCCGGGGGTGCTCTCGATGGCCGGCGGGATCCCGGCCCCCGACAGCTTCCCCGTGGCCCGGCTCGCCGAGGCCACCGACCGGCTGTTCGCCGGGGCGGGAGGGTCGGGCGGGTCCGCCGCACGGGCGCTCCAGTACGCCCCCACGGACGGCATCGCCCCGATGCGGGAGGTGATCGCGGCCCGGGCGAGCGCGACCGGGGCCCCCGTCGGCCCCGACCGGGTGATGGTCACCGCGGGCAGTCAGCAGGGCCTGGACCTCGTCGCGCGGACCCTCGTCGACGAGGGCGACGAGGTGGCCCTGGACGACCCGAGCTACCTGGGCGCCGTCCAGGTCTTCCGGCGGGCCGGAGCCCGGCTGCTGCCGGTCCCCGCCGACGCGGACGGGATGCGCACCGACGTACTGGAGCAGCGCCTCCTCGCCGGGGCCCGGCCCAAACTCGTCTACGTCGTACCGCACTTCCACAACCCGACCGGGGCCGTGCTCTCCGAGGAGCGGCGCCGCCACCTGGCCGCGCTGGCCGAACGGTTCGGCTTCCTCGTCGTCGAGGACGACCCGTACGGGGACCTGGCCTTCGAGGGGAGCCGGCTGCCGTCCACCGACGTCCACAGCGGGCGCGTGGTCCGGCTGATGAGCCTCTCCAAGACGGTCTGCCCGGGGCTGCGGGTGGCCGGTCTGGTCGCCCCCGCCGAGCTGATCGGGGAACTGGTCGCCGCCAAGCAGTGCGGGGACCTGCAGACCAACACCTTCGGCCAGTACCTCCTCGCCGACCTGCTCGGCGACCCGGAGTTCCTGCCGGCCCATCTGGCGGGCCTGCGCACGCTGTACGGCGGCCGGGCCCGCGCCATGGAGACGCTGCTGCGCGAACGACTGCCCTGGCTGGACTTCGAACGGCCGCGCGGCGGGCTCTTCTTCTGGTGCCGGCTGACCGACCCCCGGGTGGGCTCCGACGCGCTGTACGCGCACGCGCTGGCGCAGGGCGTCGCCATCGTGCCCGGCACGCCCTTCTGCATCGAGGAGGACGGCTCGCGGGTCCTGCGGCTGTCCTTCGCCTCCCTGGACGGCGCGCAGCGCCGGGAAGGCGTCTCCCGGCTGGCCGCGGCCTGGGAGAAGACACTCGCCGACGGGGTGTGATCCACCCCGTGCGCGAGGCCCCGTACACCGTCCTTTTCCTCCACACCCCCAAGGAGCAAGACCGTGACGACGACGTCGTACGCACCGGTGACCGCCGAATCCCTGGTGGCCCGGCTGTTCCAGGTGATCGACACCCGCTCGTGGGACCGGCTCGGCGAGGTCTTCGCGCCGGACGCCGTGTACGAACGGCCGGGCTACCCGGCGCTGGAGGGCCTCGACCGGATCCGCCGGTTCTACGAGCACGAACGGATCGTCACCTCCGGCGCCCACGAGGTGAGCCAGGTGACCGGCGGCCTGGCCGCGGCCGCCTGCTGGGGGCGGTTCCGGGGCGCCGACCGGGACGGCAGGGCCCTGGACGAGGCCTTCGCCGACACCTACCTGGTCCGCGACGGCAGGATCGAGCGCCGCAAGACCTTCTTCTACCGCCCGGCGATCTGACCGGGGGGCGGGCCCGAGCCGCGTTCGAGCCGCGTCCGAGCCGCATCCGGGCGGCATGCGGGCAGTATGCGGGCCTGGTCCGGACCGCCGGGGGGGCGGTCCGGACCAGGCCCGGATGCGTTGCGTCCGAACGGGTGCGGTGCCGGTTGAGGAGCCCCGCTACTTCTTGCCGCCGCCGAGGATCTGGCCGAGCAGGTCGCCGAGGCTGCCGCCCGCCGCGGGGGCCCCGCCGGCCGGACCCGCGGGGGCGGCGCCGGCCGCTCCCGGTACGGCTCCCGGGGACGGGATCGGGGACTCGCCGCCGGCCGCCGTCGGGGCGCCCGCACCGGCGCCCGCGCCCCCGGCCTTCCCGGCCGCGCGCTTGGCGAAGACCGCCAGCAGCACCGGGATCAGCAGCTCGATGACCCGGGCGACGGTGGGCGCGGGGATGCCGGTCTTCTTCGAGACGGCATTGGCCACGGGCTTGCTCACCTTGGCGAGCACCCCGGCCATCATCCCGCCGCTGAGCATGCCGCCCAGGCCGCCGCCCAGGGTGGCCACGCCTTCCAGCGGGGCCTGGGTGACCTCGGCGAAGGCCTGGCGCACCTCGTTGCCGTCGTCGTCATCGGCGTCGGCCTTCTGCTGGAGGTCGCCGGTCATCGCCCCGACCGTGGCCGCGACGGTGTCCCGGGCGCCGTTGGTGTCGGTGCCGAGGAGGCCGGCGATCTCGGTCAGCCGGTCGTCGCCCAGTTCGTTCAGCACGTCGTCCTGGAAGGAAGGTTCACTCATGCCTGAAACGCTACTTCTGTGATGATTCGTCGGCACCTCGGATGGCCTCCGGAGCCCTGGTGGATAACGGAAAGGTAAAGTTCCGTATCCGCGTGCAACCACGGGCGTGGGTCGCGGGTCGTATGGTGCGTCGGGACTTCCAGGGGGGATCCGGGGGGATCGGGAAGTCCGACGAGGGAGGGGTAACCGTGAGGGGGTCCGGCCGAAAGGCGGGACCCCCTTTCGGTTCGGCCGCCCGGTCGGCGCCGAGTTGTCCACAGGCCCGCCGGACTGTCGCACCCGGGCTGTAGTTTCGGGCCATGACGACGAACGTGGCCGTGGCACCGGCGGTGGTCGAGGGCGTGCTGGAGCGCATCACCTACGCCAACGAGGAGAGCGGGTACACGGTCGCCCGGGTGGACACCGGCCGTGGCGCCGGCGACCTGCTCACGGTGGTCGGATCCCTCCTCGGGGCCCAGCCGGGTGAATCGCTGCGCATGGAAGGCCGCTGGGGCTCGCACGCCCAGTACGGCAGGCAGTTCACCGTGGAGAACTACACGACGCTGCTCCCCGCGACCATCCAGGGCATCCGGCGCTACCTCGGCTCCGGTCTGATCAAGGGCATCGGCCCGAAGATCGCGGACCGGATCGTGGAGCACTTCGGCCTCGACACCCTCGACGTCATCGAGGAGCAGCCGAAGCGGCTGATCGAAGTGCCCGGCCTCGGCCCCAAGCGCACCCGGCTGATCGGCGCGGCCTGGGAGGAGCAGAAGGCCATCAAGGAGGTCATGGTCTTCCTCCAGGGGGTCGGCGTCTCCACCTCCATCGCCGTGCGCATCTACAAGAAGTACGCCGACGCCTCCATCTCGGTGGTGAAGAACCAGCCGTACCGGCTCGCCGCAGACGTGTGGGGCATCGGCTTCCTCACCGCCGACCGCATCGCGCAGGCCGTCGGGATCCCGCACGACAGCCCGGAGCGGGTCAAGGCCGGACTCCAGTACGCCCTGTCCCAGTCCGCCGACCAGGGGCACTGCTTCCTGCCCGAGGACCGGCTCATCGCCGACGGGGTCAAGCTGCTCCAGGTGGACACCGGGCTGGTCATCGACTGCCTGGCCGAGCTCGCCGCCGATCCGGAAGGGGTCGTACGGGAATCCGTGCCCGACCCGCAGGGCGGCCCGGACCCCCTCACGGCCGTGTACCTGGTGCCGTTCCACCGCGCCGAGCTGTCCCTGGCCGGTCAGGTACGCCGCCTCCTGAACGCGGACGAGGACCGGCTGCCCGCCTTCCGGGACGTGGACTGGGACAAGGCCCTGGGCTGGCTCGCCGGCCGGACTGGAGCCAAGCTGGCCCCCGCGCAGCGGGACGCGGTCCGCCTCGCGCTCACCCGCCGGGTCGCGGTGCTCACCGGCGGGCCCGGCTGCGGGAAGTCCTTCACCGTCCGCTCGATCGTCGAGCTGGCCCGGGCCAAGAAAGCCAAGGTGGTCCTCGCCGCTCCCACGGGCCGGGCGGCGAAGCGGCTGGCCGAGCTCACCGGGGCCGAGGCCTCCACCGTGCACCGGCTCCTGGAGCTGAAACCGGGCGGGGACGCGGCGTACGACCGGGAGCGGCCGCTCGACGCGGACCTGGTCGTCGTGGACGAGGCCTCCATGCTCGACCTGCTGCTCGCGAACAAGCTGGTCAAGGCCGTGGCACCCGGTGCCCACCTGCTGCTGGTCGGGGACGTGGACCAGCTGCCCTCGGTGGGGGCGGGCGAGGTGCTGCGCGATCTGCTCGCCGAGGGCGGGCCGGTCCCGGCCGTCCGGCTGACCACCATCTTCCGGCAGGCGCAGCAGTCCGGGGTGGTCACCAACGCCCACCGGATCAACACCGGCCTGCCGCCCATCACCGACGGGCTGCCCGACTTCTTCCTCTTCCCCGAGGAGGACACCGAGGAGGCCGGAAAGCTCGCCGTCGACGTCGCCGCCCGTCGTATTCCGGCCAGATTCGGCCTCGACCCGAGGCGGGACATCCAGGTCCTCGCCCCCATGCACCGCGGCCCGGCCGGCGCCGGAAACCTCAACGCGCTGCTCCAGCAGGCCATCACCCCGGCCCGGCCGAACCTGCCCGAGAAGCGGTTCGGCGGCCGGGTCTTCCGGGTCGGCGACAAGGTCACGCAGATCCGCAACAACTACGACAAGGGCGCCAACGGGGTCTTCAACGGCACGGTCGGCGTGGTCACCGGCCTTGACCTGGAGGAACAGCGGCTGACGGTGCGCACAGACGAAGATGAGGAAGTGGCCTACGAGTTCGCGGAGCTCGACGAGCTGGCCCACGCCTACGCCGTGACCATCCACCGCTCGCAGGGGAGTGAATATCCGGCCGTCGTGATCCCCGTCACGACCGGCGCTTGGATGATGCTCCAGCGGAACCTGCTGTATACGGCCGTCACCCGGGCGAAGAAACTGGTCGTCCTGGTCGGGTCCCGCAAAGCCCTGGCTCAGGCGGTGCGTACCGTTTCCGCAGGCAGGAGGTACACGGCGGTCGCACCCAGGCTGTCCGGCCGGATACCGGTGGGAAACATCACCTAGATGATCGATCATTTGGGGTTCCTACAACGGTTCCCGAGGGGGCAGGATGTGCACGCTGGCGGCACTGAGTGCCGTCGAAAACACCAAAGCTCGACCCCGAGTGCACTCACCTGCGCCAAATGGGGGAAGGTAGAGGCAGTCAGGGCACCTCGAAGAAGAGGCACTACGTCGGTGAGGGATGACGTGAGCGACAACTCTGTAGTACTGCGGTACGCGGACGGTGAATACACCTACCCGGTGGTCGAGAGCACCGTCGGTGACCAGGGCTTCGACATCTCGAAGCTCAGGGCTCAGACCGGGCTGGTCACCCTGGACAGCGGCTACGGAAACACCGCCGCCTATAAGTCCGCCATTACCTACCTCGACGGTGAGCAGGGCATCCTGCGCTACCGCGGTTACCCGATCGAGCAGCTGGCGGAGCGCTCGACCTTCATCGAGGTCGCCTACCTGCTGATCAACGGGGAGCTGCCGACCGTCGACCAGCTCGCGTCGTTCCGCAACGAGATCACCCAGCACACGCTGCTGCACGAGGACGTCAAGCGCTTCTACGACGGCTTCCCGCGCGACGCGCACCCGATGGCGATGCTGTCCTCCGTGGTCAGCGCGCTGTCGACGTTCTACCAGGACAGCCACAACCCGTTCGACGAGAAGCAGCGCAACCTCTCGACGATCCGGCTGCTGGCCAAGCTCCCGACGATCGCGGCGTACGCGTACAAGAAGTCGGTCGGCCACCCGGTGGTCTACCCGCGCAACGACCTCGGCTACGTCGAGAACTTCCTGCGCATGACCTTCTCCGTGCCGGCCCAGGAGTACGACCTGGACCCGGTCGTGGTCGCCGCGCTCGACAAGCTGCTGATCCTGCACGCGGACCACGAGCAGAACTGCTCGACCTCCACCGTGCGTCTGGTCGGCTCCTCGCAGGCGAACATGTTCGCCTCGATCTCCGCCGGCATCTCGGCCCTGTGGGGCCCGCTGCACGGTGGCGCCAACCAGTCCGTTCTGGAGATGCTCGAGGGCATCAAGAACGACGGCGGCGACGTCGACGCCTTCATCCGCAAGGTGAAGAACAAGGAGGACGGCGTCCGCCTGATGGGCTTCGGGCACCGCGTCTACAAGAGCTTCGACCCCCGGGCGAAGATCATCAAGGCGGCGGCGCACGATGTCCTCTCGGCGCTCGGCAAGGACGACGAGCTCCTCGACATCGCCCTGAAGCTGGAAGAGCACGCGCTGGCCGACGAGTACTTCGTCGAGCGCAACCTCTACCCGAACGTGGACTTCTACACCGGCCTGATCTACCGGGCCATGGGCTTCCCGACCGAGATGTTCACCGTGCTCTTCGCGATCGGCCGGCTGCCCGGCTGGATCGCCCAGTGGCACGAGATGATCAAGGAGCCCGGCTCCCGCATCGGCCGCCCGCGCCAGATCTACACCGGCGAGGTCCTGCGCGACTTCGTCCCGGTCGAGTCCCGCTGACCCGAGGGTCGAGCCGCAGCACACGCAGTACCCGTAGGGCTTGCAGTACAGGAAAAGCGCCCCGCCATCGATCCCCCCACGGGTCGAAGGTCGGGGCGCTTTCCTTACCCCGGAACGGATTCCCCCCACGGGACCCGGACCGGGTGTCTGCGTGCCGAGGCAACGTGTAGTCGTTCCAACACGTTTTCGGCATCGCCCCATTAGACCCATGGGGGTGTCCGAAGGTTACGTCGGGGTCCCTGTGATCTGCGTCTCGCGTGAAGAGGGTGTGCGCGGGACGTGAAGGGTGATCACTAGCGGAAGGACCGCAGCCGCAGGCTGTTGGTGACGACGAAGACCGAGGAGAAGGCCATCGCGGCCCCCGCGATCATCGGGTTGAGCAGTCCGGCGGCGGCCAGCGGAAGCGCCGCGACGTTGTAGCCGAAGGCCCAGAAGAGATTGCCCTTGATGGTGGCCAGGGTCCGGCGCGAGAGCCGGATCGCGTCCGCCGCGACCCGCAAGTCGCCCCGTACGAGGGTCAGATCGCTCGCCTCGATCGCCGCGTCGGTGCCGGTGCCCATCGCCAGCCCCAGGTCGGCCTGGGCCAGCGCGGCCGCGTCGTTGACCCCGTCGCCGACCATGGCGACCGTACGGCCCTCGGCCTGTAGCCGGCGTACGACGTCCACCTTGTCCTGCGGGAGGACCTCGGCGATGACCTCCTCGATGCCCACCGCGCGGGCCACGCTCTGCGCGACGGCCTGGTTGTCGCCGGTCAGCAGGACCGGGGTCAGGCCCAGCGCCCGCAGCCGGGAGACGGCCTCGGCGCTGGTCTCCTTGACCGCGTCGGCCACGGTCAGCACCCCGCGGGCCTCCCCGTCCCAGGCGACCAGGACGGCGGTGGAACCCTCGGCCTCGGCGGCCGCCTTGATCTCGGCGAGGGGGGCGGGCAGCGCGATCGACCAGTCGGCGAGCAGCTTCTCGCGGCCCACCAGGACGGCGTGCCCGTCGACCACGCCCTGGACGCCGAGGCCTCCGTGGTTCTCGAAGCCCTCCGGGACGGACAGGCCGCCGGGGAGCTCCGCGGCGCCCGCCGCCACGGCCCGGGCGATCGGGTGCTCGGAGGCGTGCTCCAGCGACCCGGCCAGGCGCAGCAGTTCGTCCGCGTCCACGCCCTCGGCGGGGTGGGTGGCGGTCAGGGTCATCCGGCCGGTCGTCACGGTGCCGGTCTTGTCCAGGACGACGGTGTCCACGCGGCGGGTCGACTCCAGCACCTCGGGGCCCTTGATCAGGATGCCGAGCTGCGCGCCCCGGCCGGTTCCGACCATCAGCGCGGTCGGGGTGGCCAGGCCCAGGGCGCACGGGCAGGCGATGATCAGGACGGCCACGGCGGCGGTGAAGGCGGCCGTCGGATTGTCGGTGATCAGCAGCCAGGTGACCCAGGTGCCCAGGGCCAGGACGAGCACGACGGGGACGAAGATCCCCGAGATCCGGTCGGCGAGGCGCTGCACCTCGGCCTTGCCGTTCTGCGCGTCCTCGACCAGCCTGGCCATCCGGGCGAGCTGGGTGTCCGAGCCGACGCGGGTGGCCTCGACGACAAGGCGGCCGGAGGTGTTGACGGTGGCTCCGGTGACCCCGTCGCCCACGGTGACCTCGACCGGGACCGATTCGCCGGTCAGCATGGCGGCGTCCACGGCGGAGCTGCCCTCGACGACCGTGCCGTCGGTGGCGATCTTCTCGCCCGGCCGGACGACGAACCGGTCGCCCACCGCGAGCGCGCTCACGGGAATGCGCACCTCGGTGCCGCCGCGCAGGACCGCCACGTCCTTGGCGCCGAGCCGCATGAGGGCCTTGAGGGCCGCGCCGGCCTTGCGCTTCGAGCGGGCCTCCAGGTACCGGCCGAGCAGGATGAAGCTGACGACGCCGGCCGCCACCTCCAGGTAGATCGCCGAGGAGCCGTCGGTGCGCGAGACCGAGAAGTCGAAGCCGTGCCGCATACCGGGCATTCCGGCGTGGCCGAAGAACAGGGCCCACAGCGACCAGAGGAAGGCCGCGCCGGTGCCGACCGAGACCAGGGTGTCCATGGTGGCCGCGCCGTGCCGGGCGTTGGTCCAGGCGGCCTTGTGGAAGGGGAGCGCGCCCCAGACGACGACGGGGGCGGCCAGGGTCAGCGAGAGCCACTGCCAGTTGTCGAACTGGAGGGCCGGGACCATCGCGAGCAGGACCACGGGCAGCGAGAGCACCACGGAGACCAGCAGGCGCTGGCGCAGCGCGGCCAGTTCGGGGTCGCGGGCCTCGTCGGGGGCCTGCGCCTCCTCGGGCTGCTCGGGCACGGGCGGCGGGGGTTCCTCGGCGGTGTAGCCGGTCTTGACGACCGTCGCGATGAGGTCGGCGACCTGCACGTCGGCGCCGTAGGAGACCTTGGCCTTCTCGGTGGCGTAGTTCACCGATGCGGTGACCCCGTCCATCCGGTTCAGCTTCTTCTCGATGCGGGCCGCGCAGGAGGCGCAGGTCATCCCGCCGATGGTCAGCTCGACCTCGGCGGTCGTTATGGGTCCGTCGTGCACTGTGCTGCTGCTCATGATCCGGGCTCCAGGGGGCGGGCCGGGCCGTACGGAACCAGTATGAGCTGGCCGGTACGGCCCGGCGGGGTGCTGCGGGTACTGCCGAAGCGGGTGATGCCGAAGCGGGTGATGCCGAAGAGGAGGTGCTCAGGCCTGGCCGGCGAACTCGTACCCGGCCTCGTCGACGGCGGCGCGCACGGCGGCCTCGTCGAGCGGGGCGGCCGAGACCACGGTGACCTCGCCGGTCGCGGCGACGGCCTTGACCGAGCTGACGCCCGCCAGCTCGGAGAGCTCGGCCGTCACCGCGCCCTCGCAGTGCCCACAGGTCATGCCGGTCACCCGGTAGACGGTGGTGGTCTGGGTGTCCGTGTCGGCGCTCATGTCGTTCTCCTCTTCAGGGGCGTTTCCGGGCGGCCGGAAGGCGGCGGATCGCTCGTGGGGAGTCCACCGTTCATCCCGACACTTCGAGACTATACCCCTAGGGGGTATCAACGCGAGCGCTGCGCGGGCGCCCGGTGAGATCTTTTGCGGTGGACAATCGGTGTGAAGCGTATGTAAATGGCACACATGGCGCACTCGGGGACCACTCTCATCCTGATCATGTCGATCGCCGTGCTCGCGCCCCTGCTCGCGTACGGGGTCGCGCGCTGGCTCCCCGTCCCGCTGGTGATCTTCGAGATCGTCCTGGGCGTCCTGGTCGGACCCGACGTCCTCGGCTGGGCGCACTCCACCGAGGTCGTCGACGTGCTCAGCGAGCTCGGCCTGGCGATGCTGATCTTCCTGGCCGGCTACGAGATCCAGTTCGCCCAGGTCAAGGGCGACACCCTGAAGCGGTCGGTGTGGGCCTGGATGGCGGCCCTCGTGCTCGGGCTCGGGCTCGGACTTCTGCTGTCGGGCGGCGAGTTCGACAAGGGCGTCTACATCGGCACCGCGCTCACCAGCACCGCCCTCGGCACGATCCTGCCGGTCCTGCGGGACTCGGGGGACCTCCAGAGCCGGTTCGGCACGGTGATGATGGCGATGGGCGCGGTCGGCGAGTTCGGGCCGATCATCGCCATGGCCCTGCTGCTCAGCGGGCGGGCTCCGGCGCAGTCGGCGGCGCTGCTGATCGGCTTCGCGGTGCTCACGGCCGGCGCCGTGTTCTGGGCGATGCGGCCGAAGCCGCCGTGGTTCTCCCGGGTCATCGTCAAGACCCTCAACAGCAGTGGTCAGTTCGCGGTGCGCCTGGTGATGCTGATCCTCGTGGCGTTCCTGGCGCTGTCCGAGGTGCTCGGCCTCGACGTCCTGCTCGGTGCCTTCGCCGCGGGGCTGATCACCCGGCTGGTGCTGCACGGGGCCGCCCCGGAGAGCAGCGAGGCCGTGCTGTCGAAGGTGGAGGCCATGGGCTTCGGCTTCCTGGTGCCGCTGTTCTTCGTGGTCACCGGGATCGAGTTCGACCTGTCCGCGCTGCTCGGGGGCGGGCGGGTGCTCCTGCTGCTGCCGGTGTTCCTGCTGCTCTTCCTCGTGGTGCGCGGGCTCCCGATGTGGCTGCTGGCCCCCCGGGACCTCGGGCGGGGGGACCGGTCGGCCCTGGTGCTGTTCGGCTCCACGGCGCTGCCGCTGGTGGTGGCGATCACCACCCTGGGCGTTCAGGAGGGAAAGCTGGGGTCGGGGGAGGCGGCGGCGCTGGTCGGGGCCGGGATGGTGTCCGTACTGGTCTTCCCGCTGCTGGGGCTGCGGTTGCGGGCGGGGTCCGGTGGCGGCTCGGGTCCGGACTCCGCTGCGGCGGGGCCGGGGGGCGTCGGGAAGATGGTCAGCGAGGAGGAGGCGTGGTGATCATCGGGTCCAGGTAGCGGAACAGGACGGTCTTCAGCTCCGCGACGTACGCGGCACGTTCCGCGCCCTCGCTGGCCAGGATCAGTTCGAGCGAGGTCTGGACGATGGCGAGCACCATGGTGGCGACGTGGGTGAACTCGGCGTCGGTGGCGGGGGCGCCGTCGGCGGCCGGGGCGACGCACGCGCGCAGCACCCCCTCGACGCGGGTCAGCATGCCGACGTGCAGCTCGTCGTGCTCCTGGGCGATGCCGGGGATGCCGGAGCCGTGCATGAGCGCCACGAAAGCTGGGTTCTCGCAGTTGAAGGCGATGACCGGATCCAGGACGGCGTCGAGCAGCTCGGGCAGCGGGCGGTCCAGGTTCTCGGGGAGGAAGGCCAGACCGTGCGCCTCGTGGGCGCGCTGGAGGAGCTGCCCGCCCAGCTCGACGGCGATGGCCTCCTTGTTCGGGAAGAACTGGTAGAGCGTGCCCGGGGACACGCCGGCCTCGCGGGCGATGGCGTTGGTGCTGGCCGCCGCGTAGCCCGTACGGCAGAACACCCCGGCGGCGGCGGTCAGGAGCTGGGCGATCCGGCGCTCACCGCGGGCCTGGCGGCGGCGGGGGGCGGCTTCCGCCTCCGGTCCGGTCGCCGGCTGCGGGGCTGTCTCCAGGGCTGTCTCCAGAGTTGTCTCCAGCACCGTCTCCGGCGCCGTCTCCGCGGTTGATTCACCCGCTTTGTCCGCACTCGTGGCCTGAGGAGTCTTCCGCATGTCCAATCCCTTGCTTCCCGTTGCTTCCCGTGGGTGATTGACAAACGCGAGAGGTCGCTCGCATTCTTGAGAAACGCGAGCGACTGCTCGTGTTTGCCAGTCTAAGTGGCCTGGCAATCACGGTGAAGGGGACACCGAGACATGTCCGAAGTCAAGAAACCGCCGTCGCCTGGGGAGGGCGGCCGGTGGACCGGGCTCGTCACCACACGGCCGCGGCTCTCGCTGCTGCTCGCCCTCGTGGTCACGGCCCTGGCCGTCTTCGCCGGCGGAGGCGTCGCCGACCGTCTGGGGAGCGGGGGCTGGGAGGCGCCCGATGCCCGCTCCACCTATGCCACCAAGGCGCTGGAACGCGAGTTCCCGGGCTCCCAGCCCAATCTGCTGCTGCTCGTCGAAGCCGGGGCGGCCGGGACGGCCGGGGTGGACGATCCGGCCGTCGCCGCCGAGGCCGAGCGGCTGACGGCGCGGCTCGCCGCCGAACAGGGCGTGACCGGGGTGGGCTCGTACTGGCGGACCGGCTTGCCCACCCTGCGCTCCGAGGACGGCCGGCAGGCCCTGATCGCCGCCCGCGTGCCGGGTGATGAGAAGACGGCCAACGCCGTCGTGGACCGGATCGTCCCGAACTACCGCGGCGAGCACGGACCGCTGACGGTGTCCATCGGCGGCCCGGCCGCCGTCCAGCGCGAGGTGACCTCCACCATCCAGGAGGACCTGCTGCGCGCAGAGCTGATCGCCCTGCCCGTGACGCTCGTCCTGCTCATCCTCGTCTTCGGCAGCGCCGTCGCGGCCCTGCTGCCCCTCGGGGTCGGCATCATCGCCATCATCGGGACCAATGCCGTGCTGCGCGGGCTCACCGAGTTCACCGACGTCTCCGTCTTCGCGCAGAACCTGACCACCGCCCTGGGGCTCGGCCTCGCCGTCGACTACGCCCTGTTCATCGTGCGGAGGTTCCGCGAGGAACTGGCCGCCGGGCGCGACCCGGTGGCCGCCGTCGGAGTCACCCTGCGCACCGCCGGACGGACGGTCCTGTTCTCGGCGCTGACCGTGGCCGTCGCCCTCTCGGCCATGCTCTTCTTCCCGATGTACTTCCTGCGCTCCTTCGCCTACGCCGGAGTCGCGGTGGTCCTGCTCGCCGCGGCGGCCGCGCTCATCGTGCTGCCCGCGGCGCTCGTGCTGCTCGGGGAGCGGGTCAACTCCTTCGACCTGCGCCGGCTGTGGCGCCGGTCCGGGCCGGGCGGAAGCGATCCGGCCGGTGCCGGTGCCGGGGGTGGGGGTGGGCGGGGCTGGGCCCGGCTGACCGGCCTGGTGATGCGCCGCGCCCCGCTGTTCGCCGTGGCCACCACGGCCGGGCTGCTGCTCCTGGGACTGCCCTTCCTCGGCGTGAAGTTCGGCACCGTGGACGACCGGCAGCTGCCGGCCACCGCCGAATCCCACGTGGTGCAGCAGCACATCCGCGAAGGCTTCCCGGGCAGCCCCGGCGGAGCCCTGACCGTACTGACCGAGGGGGCCTCCGGCCCCGCCGAACTCGACGCCTACAAGAAGCGGGTGGAAGCCCTGCCCGGGGTGGTGGGGGTGGAAGGGCCGGTGAGTTCGCCGGCCGGCACCGGATACGCCTACTTCTCGGTGCTCACCGGGGGAGAGGAAGTGGGTGAGAAGGCCCAGGACCTCGTGGGCCTGGTCAGGGCGGTGGACGCGCCCTTCGACACCGCCGTGACCGGACAGGCCGCGGTGCTCGTCGACGCCCGCGACGCCATAGCCGAGAAACTGCCCCTGGCCCTGGCCGTCGTGGTGCTGGCCACGCTGCTCCTGGTCTTCCTGCTCACCGGAAGCCTGCTGATACCCGTCCAGGCCGTACTGCTCAACGCGCTGAGCCTGACGGCGATGTTCGGGGCGGTGGTGTGGGTGTTCCAGGAGGGCCACCTCTCCGGACTGCTCTCCTTCACCTCAACCGGAGACATCGAGACCACCCTGCCGGTGCTGATGTTCTGCATCGCCTTCGGACTCTCCATGGACTACGGGGTGTTCCTCATATCCCGGATCAAGGAGGAGTACGACCGGACCGGGGACCACGAGGGCGCGGTGCGCGCCGGGCTGACCCGCACGGGTGGGCTGATCACCGCGGCCGCCGTGATCCTGGCGGTGGTGATGGTCGCCATCGGCAGCTCGCGGGTGACCAACACCAAGATGCTGGGCCTGGGGATCGCGCTGGCCGTACTCATGGACGCGATGGTCGTGCGGAGCCTGCTGGTGCCGGCGGTGATGAAGCTGACCGGGAAGGCCACCTGGTGGGCGCCGGCGCCGCTGCGCAGACTGCACGAACGCATCGGGCTGAGCGAGGGGGAGCCGGCGCCGGCCGTCGAGCGGCCCGAACCCGAGCCGGTGCCCGCCGGGAGCCGCTAGCGGACGGGGCCCGGGAGGGTCCCGTCCCTGGACCGGACGCCGCGTCAGTCCTCGCGGCGTCCGCGGTTGCCGGGCCGCCGTGCCACCCAGGCGCGGATGGTGTCGGCGTACCAGAAGGGCTTGCCGCCCTCCACGTGGTCGGGTGCGGGCAGCAGCCCGTGCTTGCGGTAGGAGCGCACCGTGTCCGGCTGGACCCGGATGTGAGCGGCGATCTCCTTGTACGACCACAGCTGTCGGTCGCTCATCCTCGACACCTCCTTGTCCACGCCGCGGGGCCGGCCGGGAGGCCGTCGGGGGAGCCGGCGCGTGGACACTGACGATCACTCAGGTTGTGCCCGGGGAACGACGCAGGGTGAGGTCAGGGGAGGGGCTGTCGTCCGGCTGTGACGGAAGACCCGCGTAATGCGGACATGTGTGACACCCCGACGACCCCCGTGACACAGGTGGCACACAGGGCGCGGGCGGGCATCCCCGGTCGTGCCCCGCTCACCCCGGTCGCCGCGCTACATCGGGAGGGAGAGCAGCCGTACCGGCCCCGAGGGCCAGATCGCGTCGTCGTGCAGCGGGATCACCATGGTGCGCAGCGGCATGGCGACCAAGCGGTCTCCGGGTTGCTCGACGAGGACGTCCTCGTCGAGCAGGAGCCATCCGAGGCGCTCGTACAGCGGAACGAGCGGCGGTCGGCAGAACAGGAGCGCGTGCCGCGGGCCCATCGTGCGTGCGTGGCGCAGTGCGGCCGCGAGGACGAGCCGCGCCAGCCCGCGACCCCGTACGTCGGGTGCGACCGCCACTCCTCCGACGCCCACCACCTCGCTCTCGGCGGCGCCGACCGCGACGGGCAGCCGGAGCAGGCCCGCGTGGGCCAGCAGCCGGTCCCCGGACGTGACGCCGAAGTGTTCCTCCTTGGGCAGCCACGTCAAGCCGGCCGCGCTCACACCGAACGGGTCGGCGCCGCCACCGAGGATCTCGTCCTGTTCCGTTTTCGTGTACCGGGAAAGTCGCGTCGCGACCGGGATCGCGGAGGAAGGTATCTCGGGCATTCCCCCATGATGCCCCGTCGGCCGGAGACCGGATCAGCGGTACAGGGAGGGGCGTTCGGTCAGTTCGACCGGGGTCCGTGCGCCGCTGCGGGCCGCGGTGAGGCCCGCCTCGGAGACGGCCGCCGCCGCGTAGCCGTCCCACGCGTCGGGGCCGTCCACCAGCCCCCGCGCGGCCGCGGTGACCCAGCGGCGGAGCTGGCGGTCGTAGGCGTCGGCGAAGCGGACCGTGAAGTCCTGGTCGATCTCCCCGCCCCACCGGCCCGCCGACTGGACGACCATCGCGTGACCGTCGCCGATCCGGGCGCTGCCGGACTCGCCGACCGCCTCGCACTGCACCTGGTAGCCGAAGCCGCAGTTGACGAAGATCTCCACGTCCACGACGGCTCCGCCCGAGGTCTCCATGAGGACCAGCCGGGGGTCCTGCAGTCCCTCGCGGGCGGCCGAGGTGGGCGTCGGCGAGAGCACGGTCACCGCGGTGATCTCCTGGCCCAGCAGCCAGCGGGCCGCGTCCACCTCGTGCACCACCGAATCGCTGATCAGCATCTCGCTGGTGAAGAAGGACGGCGAGGAGGCGTTGCGGTGCCGGCAGTGCAGGAACAGCGGCCGGCCGATGCCGCCCGCGTCGAGCAGCTCCTTGAGACGCGCGTACTCGGCGTCGTAGCGCCGCATGAAGCCGACCTGGACGAGCCGGCGGCCCAGCCGGGCCTCCGCCTCCATGATCCGCAGGGCGCCCGCGGGATCGGGGGTCAGCGGCTTCTCGCAGAGCACGGGCAGCCGCCGTTCCAGCGCGTGCAGGATCGCTTCCTCATGGGCGGGCCCGGGTGAGGCGATCAGTACGGCGTCCACCCCGGGCGCCGCTATCGCGGCCGCCGGATCGGTGTGCGCGCTCGCCCCCTCCAGACCGGCCGCGACCTCCTTGACCCGGTCCCCGTCCGGGTCGGCCACGGCCACCACCCGGGCCCCGCCGACGGTCCGGCCGAAGCGGCGGACGTGGTCGGATCCCATCTTCCCGGTACCGATGACGGCGATGCCGAGCGTGCTGGTCATGTTTCTGCTCCTCCACGAGGGTGCGTACGGCGGTTGCGGTCGGCGCGCACGGTTCAGCGGGCGCCGCAGGAGCGCAGGTGGGCGCGGGTGCGGCGGGCGATCGGCAGCGGCCGGTCGGGCGGGCACGGGTACATGTCCTGCTCCACGATCGCGAACAGGTCCACCCCGAGCTGCTCGGCGGCCGCCAGCACCGGTTCCAGCGCGGGTACCCCCGCCGGCGGCTCGCACATCACCCCGCGGGCCACGGCCGGCCCGAAGGGGACCTGGTCCCGGACGACTTCGGCGAGGATCCGCGGGTCGACCTGCTTGAGGTGGAGGTAGCCGATCCGCTCGCCGAAGGTCTCGACGGCCCGGACGCTGTCGCCGCCGCAGTACGCGTAGTGCCCCGTGTCCAGGCAGAGGGAGACCAGTGCGGGATCGGTGGCGTCGAGGAAGCGCGCCACGTTCCCGGGGGTGTCGATGTGGGTGTCCGCGTGCGGATGGACGACGATCCGCAGCCCGTACTCGTCCTGGACCCGCTTCCCCAGCCGCTCGGTCTGCGTGGTCAGTTGGCGCCAGCCCTCCGGGGTGAGGGTGCGGTCCTCCAGCACCTCGCCGGTCTTGTCGTCCCGCCAGAAGGACGGGATCACGACGAGGTGCGCCGCGCCCATGGCCCGGGTGAGCTCCGCGATCCGCGACACGTGCTCCCAGGTGGCCTCCCACACGGCGGGCCCGTGATGGAGTCCGGTGAAGACGGTTCCCGCGGAGACCCGCAGACCGCGCGCGGCGACCTCGGCGGCGAGCCGGACGGGATCGGTGGGCAGATAGCCGTAGGGGCCGAGCTCGATCCACTCGTACCCGGCTTCGGCGACCTCGTCGAGGAACCGCTCCCACGGGGTCTGCCGGGGATCGTCGGGGAACCAGACCCCCCAGGAGTCCGGAGCCGAACCGACGCGGATACGGGTCAACGCGGGCGGTGAGGACGTCATACGGCCACCTTAGGGTGCGAGGCTCTGAGGTACGGGGAGCACTCGGTCGGGAGGATTGGTGTGGTGATGGCTGCGGATCCGTTGGCGTTCGACCTGATCACGATGGGGCGGATCGGGGTGGATCTCTACCCCCTGAAGGCGGGCGTACCGCTCGGCGAGGCGGACACCTTCGGGAAGTTCCTGGGCGGCTCCCCGACCAACGTCGCCGTCGCCGCTGCCCGGTTGGGCCGGCGGACGGCGGTGATCACCCGGACCGGCGCGGACCCCTTCGGCGCGTATCTCCGGGCGGAGCTGCGCGGGTTCGGGGTGGACGACCGGTGGGCCGGGGAGGTGGCGGCCTATCCGACGCCGGTCACCTTCTGCGAGATCTTCCCGCCGGACGATTTCCCGCTGTACTTCTACCGGTACCCGAAGGCGCCCGACCTGGAGATCGCCGCGGACGAGCTCGACCTCGACGCGGTGCGCGCGGCGCGGGTGTTCTGGATGACCGGTACGGGGCTCAGCGCGGAGCCGAGCCGCGCGGCGACGCTGGCGGCGCTGGAGGCGCGCGGCAGGAGCCCGCTCACGGTGTTCGACCTGGACTGGCGCCCGATGCTGTGGCCCTCCGGGGAGGGGGCGGTGGCCGGAGCGGTGCCCGGGGGCCGGGCCGCCGGGCCGGAGGCCGGAGCCGGGGCCGGGTCGGTGACCGAAGTCCGGGCCGCCGGGCCGGAGGCCGGAGCCGGGGCCGGGTCGGTGACCGAAGTCCGGGCCGCCGGGCCGGGGGAGTGGTACCGCCGGGCGCTGTCCCTCGCCACCGTGGCCGTGGGCAACGCCGAGGAGTGCGCGATCGCCACCGGCGAGACCGAGCCGTACGCGGCGGCGCGGGCGCTGCTCGCGGCCGGGGTGGAGCTGGCGGTCGTGAAGCGGGGCCCGGCGGGCGTGCTGGCCGCCCACCGGGACGGGACGGTGGTGGAGGCCGCGCCGGTGCCCGTGACGGTCGTCAACGGCCTGGGCGCGGGGGACGCCTTCGGCGGGGCCCTGTGCCACGGGCTGCTCGCGGGATGGGAGTTGGAGCGGGTGATCGGCTACGCGAACGCGGCCGGGGCGATCGTGGCCTCGCGGCTGGCGTGCTCGACGGCGATGCCGTTCGCCGAGGAAGTGGAGGAGGTGCTCGGCCGTGCCGGTGCTGTCTGAGTGGGCGATGGACTGGACGAGGCTGCTCGTGCTCGAGCTCGCGCCGGGGGAGGTGTACGCGCACCCGTGCGGGGAGTCGGAGTGGATCGTGCTCCCGCTCGCGGGGGCGTGCGAGGTCCGCTGCGCGGAGCCTTCCCCCACCCCGCCCCTTCCCGAAACCGGGGGCGCCGCCCCCGGCCCCCCGCCCCGGGGCTCCGCCCCGGACCCCCGAGCCTCGAACGCCGGCGCGGCCGGGGTGGCCGCTGCGCGGCAACCCGGCCTGCCAGGGCGCGCGGTGGGTCACCCGTACGGGAAGGCTGACGCCGGCCACAATCCAGCCCCTCCGGCGTTTGAGGAGCGGGGTCCGGAGCGGAGCCCCGGGAGCGGACCGCAGGTCTTCCGACTTCGGGGGCGGCGCGGGGTGTTCGACGGCCCCACCGACTTCGCCTACCTCCCCCGGGACGGGCACGCCGAGGTCACTTCCACCGGCGGCGGCCGCTTCGCGCTCGTCGGCGCCCGCTGCGAGCAGCGGCTGCCCGCGCGGTACGGTCCCGCCGCGGAGGTTCCCGTAGAGCTGCGCGGAGCGGGGCAGTGCTCCCGGCAGGTCAACAACTTCGCCGCCGCCGGGGTCTTCGACTGCGACCGGCTCATCGCCGTGGAGGTGCTCACGCCCGGCGGCAACTGGTCCTCGTACCCGCCCCACAAGCACGACGAGCACCACCCCGGCGTGGAATCCCGGCTGGAGGAGATCTACTACTACGAGATCGCCCCGCACGGGGACACGCCCGGCCTCGGCTATCAGCGTGTCAGCCCCTCCCCGGCGGGGAAGACCGACATCCTCACCGAGGTGAGGAGCGGTGACGCGGTCCTCATCCCGGACGGCTGGCACGGTCCCTCCATCGCCGCGCCCGGCCACGCCATGTACTACCTCAACGTCATGGCGGGACCCGGCGCGACCCGGGAGTGGCTCATCCGGGACCACCCCGACCACGGGTGGATCCGCTCCACCTGGACCGGCCAGGACGTCGACCCCCGGCTGCCGTTCCACCACCGAGCGGAGGATCCCGCATGACGCACACCGTCCGGCTCACCGTCGCGCAGGCCCTCGTCCGCTTCCTCGCCCGGCAGTACACCGAGCGCGACGGACAGCGCCGTCGGCTCATCGCCGCCACCTGGGGGATCTTCGGGCACGGGAACGTCGCCGGCATCGGCCAGGCCCTGCTGGAGAGCGGCCGTGCGGAGATGCCGTTCCTCCAGGGCCGCAACGAGCAGGCCATGGTGCACGCCGCCGTCGGGTACGCGCGGCAGAGCGGGCGGCTGTCCGCGCACGCCGTCACCACCTCCATCGGACCCGGCGCCACCAACCTCGTCACCGGGGCCGCCCTCGCCACCATCAACCGGATCCCGGTGCTCCTGCTGCCCGGGGACGCCTTCGCGACCCGGCCCGCCGACCCCGTGCTCCAGCAGTTGGAGGTCCCTCATGCGGGTGATGTCTCCGTCAACGACACCCTGCGGCCGGTGTCCCGGTACTTCGACCGCGTCACCCGGCCCGAGGCCCTGATCCCCGCCGCGCTCCAAGCCGTACGGGTGCTCACCGACCCCGTGAGCAGCGGCGCCGTCACGCTCGCGCTGCCCCAGGACGTACAGGCCGAGGCGTACGACTGGCCGGAGGAGTTCTTCGCCGAGCGGGTGTGGGGCGTACGCCGCCCCCGCCCCGACCGGACCGAGCTCGCGGCGGCCGCCCGGGCCGTACGGGGCTCCGCGCGGCCGCTGATCATCGCCGGCGGCGGGATCCGGCACAGCGCGGCGGGCGCGGCCCTGGCGCGGTTCGCCGAGGCCACGGGGATCCCGGTGGCCTCCACCCAGGCCGGCAAGGGGGCCCTGCCGTGGGACCACCCCGCCGACGTGGGCGGGATCGGGCACACCGGCACGGCCACCGCCGACGCGCTGGCCCGCGAAGCCGATCTGGTGATCGCCGCCGGGACCCGGCTGACCGACTTCACCACCGCCTCCGCGACGCTGTTCCAGCACCCCGGCGTGCGGTTCCTCGGGCTCAACCTCGACCCGTACGACGCCCACAAGCTCGCCGCCCGCCCCCTGGTCTGCGATGCGCGGGAGGGCCTGGAGAAACTCCTGGCCGAGGTCGCCGGGTACCGGGTGGACCCCCCGTACGAGGCGGCGTACAAAGAAGGGAAGAGGGCGTGGGAGCGGCTGGTCGACGGGGCCTACGCCGCTCCCGACGAGGACTCCGTCCCGACGCAGGCACAGGTGCTGGGTCTGCTGGACGAGGTCGTCGACGGTGACGACATCCTGATCAATGCCGCCGGTTCGCTCCCCGGGGACCTGCACAAGCTGTGGCGGGCCCGTTCCGCGGACCAGTACCACGTCGAATACGGGTACTCCTGCATGGGATACGAGATCCCCGCCGCCATCGGCACCGCGCTGGCCGCCCCCGGCCGCCCGGTGTGGGCGCTGGTCGGCGACGGGACGTACCTGATGAACCCGACCGAGATCGTCACCGCCGTGCAGGAGGGGATCCCGGTCAGGCTGGTGATCCTCGACAACCACGGGTACGCCTCGATCGGCGGCCTCTCGGACGCGGTGGGCGCCGAGGGGTTCGGTACCGCCTACCGCTTCCGGGCGGTGGACGGTTCGTACAGCGGTGCGCCGCTGCCGCTGGACCTGGCGGCCAACGCGGCCTCCCTCGGGATGGCCGTGATCCGCCCCCGCACCATCGGTGACCTGCGCAAAGCCCTCGCCGAGGCGCGGGCGGCGGACCGTCCCACATGTGTCTACGCGCAGACCCGAACACCCGACACTGTGTCGGGCCCGCCTCCCGCACAGGCATGGTGGGATGTCCCTGTGGCCGAGACCGCGACCCGTGCGTCGGCGGCCCTGGCCCGAGAAGAGTACGACCGGCAAGCCGCGCAGCGACGTCGCCATCTGTGAAGGAGTTAGGCATGAAGACCGTCAACCACTGGATCGGTGGCAAGACCGTCGAGGGCGCGTCGGGCAACTACGGCCCGGTCACCGACCCCGCCACCGGCGAGGTCACCACGCAGGTCGCCCTCGCGTCCGCCGACGAGGTCGACGCGGCCGTACAGGTCGCCAAGGAGGCGTTCCTGTCCTGGGGGCAGTCCTCCCTGGCCGCCCGCACCAAGGTGCTGTTCGCCTACCGCGCCCTGCTGGACGCCAACCGCGACGCGATCGCCGAGCTGATCGTCGCCGAGCACGGCAAGGTGCACTCCGACGCGCTGGGCGAGGTCGCCCGCGGCCTGGAGATCGTCGAGCTGGCCTGCGGGATCACCGTGCAGCTCAAGGGCGAGCTGTCCACCTCGGTGTCCAACCGCGTGGACGTCTCCTCGATCCGCCAGCCGATCGGCGTGGTCGCCGGCATCACCCCGTTCAACTTCCCGGCGATGGTGCCGATGTGGATGTTCCCGCTGGCCGTGGCCTGCGGCAACACCTTCATCCTCAAGCCGAGCGAGAAGGACCCCTCGGCCTCCACGCTGCTGGCGCAGCTGGCGAGCCAGGCCGGTCTGCCGGCGGGCGTGCTGAACGTGGTCCACGGTGACAAGGTCGCCGTCGACGCGCTCCTGTCGCACCCCGACGTCGCGGCCGTCTCCTTCGTGGGCTCGACCCCGATCGCCCGCCACATCCACACCACCGCCTCCGCCAACGGCAAGCGCGTACAGGCCCTGGGCGGCGCCAAGAACCACATGCTGGTGCTGCCGGACGCCGACCTGGACGCCGCCGCGGACGCCGCCGTCTCGGCCGCCTACGGTTCGGCCGGCGAGCGCTGCATGGCCATCTCCGCGGTCGTGGCCGTCGGCTCCATCGGCGACACCCTCGTCGAGAAGATCCGCGAGCGCGCCGAGAAGATCAAGATCGGCCCCGGCAACGACCCGGCCTCCGAGATGGGCCCGCTGATCACCGCCGCCCACCGCGACAAGGTCGCCTCGTACGTGACGGGCGCGGCCGCGCAGGGCGCCGACGTGGTCCTGGACGGCACCGGCTACACGGTGGAGGGCAACGAGAACGGCCACTGGATCGGCCTCTCGCTGCTGGACAACGTCAAGACCGACTCCGACGCCTACCGCGACGAGATCTTCGGCCCGGTGCTCTGCGTGCTGCGCGTGGACACCTACGAGGAGGGCGTGGCGCTCATGAACGCCTCGCCGTTCGGCAACGGCACCGCCATCTTCACCCGTGACGGCGGCGCCGCCCGGCGCTTCCAGCTGGAGATCGAGGCGGGCATGGTCGGCGTCAACGTGCCGATCCCGGTGCCGGTGGGCTACCACTCCTTCGGTGGCTGGAAGGACTCGCTCTTCGGCGACCTGCACATCTACGGCAACGACGGCATCCAGTTCTACACCCGGGGCAAGGTCGTCACGACCCGCTGGCCCGACCCGTCGGACGCCCCGGCCGGCGTGGACCTCGGTTTCCCGCGGAACCACTGACCGCCCGGTCCCGTACGCCCAGCAGGACCGCTCGCCCCCCCGCAACCCTCACCGCGGGGGCGGGCCCGTTTCCGGCCGGGCTCAGAACAGCGACCAGACGTCCGCCGCAGCGGTCCGCGACCAGAGGGGGTCGCCGTGTCCGTACCCCGGGACGACGGCGAAGCGGACGCGGCGCGGCTGCGGGCCCTCGCCCACTCGGATCAGGCGGGCGCCGCGCGAGTGGTCGCCGCGGCCCAGTTCGCTGTTGATCCACACCACTTCGGCGGAGATCCGCTCCCAGTCGATCGCGTACGTCTTCCCCTCGCCCGCCCAGACCGCGGCCAGGTCCCGCAGCAGGGCGTCCGGGATCAGCCCGCTGCCGAGGGCGGCGGTGGCCGCGTGCCAGGTGGCGAGCGTGGTGTGGGCGAGGGCGAAGCGGTCCGCGGCCGGGGTGGCCCCGAAGGAGTACGAGCCCGCGGCATGGCCCTGCGTGTAGATCCAGTTCGCCGGGCCGGGCAGCAGGGAGGTGCGGACCAGCACGAAGTGGGCGAGCCCGGCGTGGGTGAAGCGGAGCTCCGGGTCCGGGGGCCAGGGGACCTCCGAGGAGCCGGCCGGATCCGTGACCGCCCGGGCGAGCACCGCCGCCAGACCCGGGTCCGTCGCGTACGAGCCCCGCTCGATCCGGGCCTCGTACGCGGTCCGGGTCTGGGCCGCCCGTACGGCCAGGTCGCCGGAGTAGGGGCCGGTCGTGTCCAGGGCCACCACCCGGGTCAGGCGGGGCGAGTCGTCGTGCGAGGCCGCGTCCAGGGCGAGCAGGGCCCCGGCGGAGTGCCCGACGTACTGGTACGGCAGCCCGAACGCCCCGTCCAGCGCCTCCACGACGGAGGCCAGATCCCGGCGGTGCGCCGCGAGCCCCCAGTCGGGCCCGATGTCCTGCGCGGTCGCGGCGTCCTCGCGCGGGGTGACGCCGACGACGAGCAGGCCCTCGCGGCGCATCCGGTGGACGAGGTTCAGGTCGGACGGGGTGAAGAAGCAGGAGCCGAAGTTCAGCCCGCCTCCCGGCAGGAGGTACGCGATCCCGCGCGGGGTCCGCCGGGTGTCCGCGACCACGTCCACCGTGACGGGGGCCGGACCGCCGTCGTCGAGCGGGAGCGTGAGCCGGATCCAGCCGTCCCCCGGGACGTACACCGCGGTGCCCGTGCCCAGCGTCCGCTCGACGAGGGTCAGCAGCCCGATCCCCGCGGCGGCGGGATCCGCCGGCGGGCCTGCGGGAACGGTTCCGTACGCCGGCCGGCCGGTCCCCGCTTCGCCGTGCTGTCGTGCCATGTGTGGTGCCCCCCCCCGGCGCCTTCGCCTGCCCGGCGATGGCCGGATGCCGTCACCTGGGGACACCTTTGCCGATCAGCGCGCTTCAGCCAAGTCCGGTGCCGGTTCCGGACGTTCGACGTCAGCGGCGCGACGGCGGCGGCGCAGCACCCGGATGGCGATGGCGGCGCCGGCCAGGACCAGCAGGGCGCCGAGTGCGGTCCACGGCACGGCGAGGAACCCCGTGGTGGAGGAGGAGACGAGGTCGGGATAGGCCGAGGCTCCGGCGGTGATGTCGACGGTGACCCAGTCCGACTGGGGCGCGTCCGCCCACTCCTCGGTCAGCTCGATCCGCTGGCCCGGCAGCAGCACGAGCTTCAGCTCACGGGCCGGCCGGTCGAGAACGCGGCGGCCGAAGAGCCCCTCGGCGGAGACCGTCACCTTCGGCTCGACGACCACGTTGCCCCGGTTGACCAGGGAGTACGTGATCTTGGCGCGGGCGTCCTTGACCCAGGGCAGCAGCGGCGCCGCCCGGCTGACCTTCACGTCCTCCACGCTCAGCCCAGGGGTCACCGGCCCGGGAACCCGGAAGTACATCCGGGCGCCGACCTGGCGCTTCACCCCGACCTGGACCTTGCCCTCCTGCTGGATGCCCTCCACGGCGGTGTTGAGGGCGACGATCCCGCCCACGTGGTCACCGGGCGTCGCGTCCGCCGGGACCTTCACGGAGAACGGGATGTCCTTGCGGCCCTTGGGAGGCACGGTGACAGTGGTCCTGGTCTCGGGCGGCAGGACGACCCACGTGCCCACGTCCTTGGGCTTCGTCTCCACCGGCAGCAGGGCGAAGCCGCCGCCCACCGGGGTGTTGACGGCGTCGGTGGCGAAGATCTGGAACGTCAGCTCCTTGTCGGAGGAGTTCACGATCGTCGCGCTGTCGCTGATGGTGGTGCCGGCCTCGCCCTGGTGGAAGAAGTACGCGCGGTCGGTCATCGCCGCACCGGCCGGGGGCGTCGGGAAGACGCCCCAGGTGCCGTTGTCCGCGGCCGTCGCGGGGAGGGCGGGGAGCAGCAGGGCGGCGAGGCCGAGGAGCAGGCCGAGGAGGAGGGTGCGGGTGCGCATGGGCGGTTCTCCAGTCGGGCCGGACGGGGGAGGGTGGTGCGCGGAAGGGTGGTGCGGCGCCGGAGCGCCGCACCACCCGGGGTGGAGCGGGGTCGTACGGGTCAGGCGATCGAGAAGGTGACGACCGACTGGTAGGTGTCCGCGAACATGAACGGCGGGAGCTGGATCATTCCGGCTCCACCGATCTCGAACTCGCCACCGGTCAGGTTGTCGCCGCCCGCGGCCGCCGAGGCGACCTTCAGCGGGACGTCCGAGATCGCACCGGGCGTACCCGCGGTGCAGGCGCTCGGGCTGGCCGGGTTGGTCACCTTGCAGGTCGGCTGGATGCCGATCTGCGCCGTGGCCATGGAGTGTCCGGTGACCGAGTTCAGGAACGGCGTACGGGTCGCCGAGACGTCCCAGCCGAGGGTCCCGCCGCGGAAGTCCTGGACGGCCATCGCGGTGAACTGACCCACGACCGACTGGGACTTGCCGTTGATGGTGACCGAACCGAAGCTGACGGCGGGGTTGCCGGCCTGCGGGCCGATGGCCAGCGGGCCGGGGAGGACCTCGACGTCGACCGGGTTCTGTACGCCCGGGGCCTTGACGATGAAGACGTAGGCCTTGTACGGGAGGATCGAGCCGTCGATCTTGAGCGTGTCGGCGGCCTGGTTGACGATGATGTTGCAGGTCGCGACGCCGGCCGCGTTGGCCGTGCCGGTACCCGTGTCACCAGTGGGCGTGCCGTTCTTGAGCGCGGAGCAGGTGACCGCGCCCGCCGGGAAGTTGGCGCCCGTGACGACGACCTCCTGGCCCGCCTCGCCGCTGTTGGGCGACAGCTTGGTGGTGATCGGGTCCTTGGGCAGGGCCTCCACGGCCACCGAGCCGAGCGAGGCGCTCGGACGCGGGTTCGGCGTACAGGTGGTGGTGAAGACCGAGCCCATGAGGCTCGCGTCGGTCACCGCCAGGTCCAGGGCCACGCCCACCGTGGTGCCCTCGGAACCGTCTGGGATCTTGACGGTGCCGGAGAAGCCGGCGGGGTCGAGGGGCACGCCGGGCGTCACGTTGACCGTCTCGGGCGGGCTGACCACCGTCTGGAGGGTCGAACCGACCTTGAGGGTGATCTTGGAGACGTTGGTGGTCGTCACCGCGAAGCCGGGGATGACCGGACTCGGACCCGGGTCGATGGTGATCGGGACCACGTCGCCGGCCTTCGCGCCGTCGGGCAGCGTGATCGTGTAGTTCTGCGTGCCCGAACCACCCGGCTGGGGCGCGGGGGCGACGCAGTCCATCTGGACGGGCGTCGTCTTGGTCGCGGCCTGCGCGGTGCCCGACAGACCCACCACGGCGCCCGTCAGGGCCAGGGACAGAGCGCCAGCCCCGGCCAGAACTCTTCGTCGAAACGTTGTACTCACTGGGTCGCGACTCCTTCGTCATACGAACCCTCCCCCCACCCGCTGTGTGGGGGAGGTCGAGCCGGTGCGGTGGCCGACATTGACGCGTCGCGGGATTGAGAAGTCAATGACTTGCTTTCGCCCGAAGCACACAGAAATTGATGTGCCATCAGGCCGGGTGGAGCGGAGGGGCGGATACCCATGGGCCCGGGGCGGCGCGGGTGGGGCGGGTGGGGTTTCGGACCGGGCTCCCGAACGGGGCCGACGGGGCGGCCGGCCGCGGTCCGCGGGGGTCCGCCGGGGCGGGGAGGCGCCGCCGGCGGAGGGTCCCGTACGGGCTGCTCGTCGGGCTGTTCCTCGCCCGGCTACTTGTCGGAGGGGACGTGCAGCAGCAGGTTCGGCGTCCCGGTCGGCAGGGCCGTGATCCGGTCCCGCACGGAGTCCCGTACGAGGGTTTCGGCCACCTGGGCCGGCGTCTGGCGCGGGCCGCCGGCCGCCAGGCCGCGCGCCAGCACCAGGGCGGCGGCGCCCGCCACGTGCGGGGCCGCCATCGAGGTGCCGGAGGCGCGGGCGAGGGCCGTGGCGGAGCCCTTCCAGGCGGAGGTGACGGCCACGCCGGGGGCGGAGAGGTCCACGCAGGCGCCGTAGTTGGAGAAGGAGGCCCGCTGGTCCAGTGCGTCCGTCGCGCCGACGGTGAGCGCCTGCGGGACCCCGGCGGGGGAGCCGGTGCAGGCGTTCTCGCCGGAGTTGCCCGCCGCCACGGCGAAGGTGATCC
Source organism: Streptomyces sp. NBC_01264 (assembly GCF_026340675.1). Lineage (NCBI taxonomy): Bacteria > Bacillati > Actinomycetota > Actinomycetes > Kitasatosporales > Streptomycetaceae > Streptomyces > Streptomyces sp. NBC_01264. The sequence goes on along the minus strand of NZ_JAPEOX010000001.1, from coordinate 3,694,171 downwards.
CGGACGCGATCGCCCGCGTCACCGCGCGGTTGAGGGCGAAGCTGTAGCTGCCGCCCAGGCTCATGTTGGCCACGGCCGGGGTGGCGGGGGACTTGAGGGCGTCCTTCACCATCCAGTCGATGCCCCGGGTGATGGCCGACAGCGCCGCGTCCCCGCGACAGTCCGCGACCTTCACGGCGACGAGCGAAGCCCCCTTGGCGACCCCGTAGGTGGCTCCGCCGACGGTCCCCGCGACGTGCGTGCCGTGGCCGTTGCAGTCCGTGGCGCCCTCCGTGAACACCGCGTTGGCGCCCCAGCGGGCCCGGCCGCCGAACTCCTGGTGCAGGGTGTTGATCCCGGTGTCCACGATGTACGCGGTGACCCCCTCGGCCTTGGCCGGGTACGTGTACGAGCCGTCGAGCGGCAACGCGCTCTGGTCGAGCCGGTCCAGGGACCAGGGCGCGGGAGTCTGGACGAGCGGAGCGGCGGCGGGGGCGGGGGCAGGGGCGGGGGTGCCGGACGGGGCGGTGCCGGGGAGGGGGGTGTCGTCGTCGATCCGGAAGACCGTGTCGGGCTCCACGGAGGCAACTCTGGGATCGGCGGCGAGTTCGGTGGCGCGGGCGGCCGTCGTACGGACGGCGAAGCCGCTCAGGACGGTGTCGTAGACGACGCCGACGCTGTCGCCGGCGGCCTCGGACTCGGCCGCGAGCGCGCGGGTGGCCGCGGCGGCGGAGCCGCGGGTGGCGCCGTCCTTGAGGACGACGACGTAGGGGGCGGTGGGGGCGTCGGGGGTGGCGGCTGCGGCGTGGGAGGCGTACGGCGGCAGGGCGGTGGCCGCCGCCAGCAGGGCGGCGGCCGGGAGCAGCGCGGTGAATGCGGTCATGCCGCCGATGCTCGGCGAGGCACGGGCCGGCCGCGCGGAGGGTGCGCCGACTGGCCCCACGACACGCCGCCCCGGGGGGCGCCGGGGGCTACCGGGCGTAGGGCCAGCCGAGCATCCTGAAGACGCCCTCGTCGCGGGCGCCGGCCGCCCCGTACGTGGCCAGCGCGGCCTCGTTGTCGGTGTCGACGCCCACCCACATGCCGTAGCAGCCGCGCGACTCCGCCTCGGCGCCGAGCGCCTCGGTCAGGGCCCGGCCGAGGCCGTGCCGGCGGTGGGCCTCGTCCACGGAGAGCTCGTAGAGGCACATCTCGGTGCCCTTGTCGGGGTGGATCATCTCGATGCCGGAGACCATGCCGACGGGTACGCCGTCCACGTAGGCGATCAGCATCAGGTGCCCCGGGGCGGCGAGGAACCGCTCCGACCAGTCCGCGCGGGCCGGCCCGTCGAAGAGGGCTTCCGCGGCTTGGAGTTCGGCGACGGTGCGTGCGGGGCGGATGTCCATGACGGCGACGATAGCGGTGCGGATACGGGTGCGGATACGGGTGTGGACAGCGGTGCGGAGGGCGATACCGGTGCCGGGGGCGATCAGGAGGGCCGCGACGAATGAGGCGCCCCTGCCGATGACCGGCGAGGCACCGCCGGGGGCGACGAACGGGGTGGCGAGGCAGAGCGAGGCAGCGGCGAGGCAGTGTCCGGGGCGGCCGCGAAAGGTGTTGGCGACAATGGCCGGATGATCAACGGGGAGCACGCTTTCGACACGGAATGGCGCGCCGCGCCGCAGCCACTGCGCAGGGCGCTCGCCCTCGCCTACGAGTCGCTCGCGGCCGGCGGCCTGGCGGTCGGTGCCGTCTGACGGACGCGGAAGGGAAGCCGGTCGCGGAAGGGCGCAACGAGGCGTACGAGGACGGCCCGGGCACCGGTCCGCTGCGCGGGACACCGCTCGCGCACGCCGAGATGAACGCGCTGGGCGCCGCCCGCACGGGCTGGGACCTGGGCACGGCGACGCTGTGGAGCACCCAGGAGCCGTGCTCGATGTGCGCGGCGGCAGCCGAGTTCACCGGTGTCGGGCGGGTGCGGTACGTGGCCCCGGACCCTTGGGCGCTGTCGAGCGGCGACGGGGGCGGCTGCGACGCCGACCCGGCGGGCAGGACCCACTGGCTGCTCGTGGCCAATGCCATGTTCCTGCGGAGCGTGGTCGTGGCCACGGACGGTCCTGCAGAACCGCGGATCCTGACACACCACCGGACCGCCGAACCGGAGACCACGGCCTTCCACGACACCCTGCCGAGGGGCCTGCCGACGGCCGCCTCACCGGAGGACTGGCTGCGCCCCCACTGGGCCCGTCTCGCGGAACTCTCGGCGGCCCGCGAGCTGCGCACGCGTCGCTGAGGACACCGGGTGGTCATGGCTCAGGGGGTCGTCACCGACACCTGCCGGACGGGAGCGCCGTCCTGCGTCCCCGCCCCGGGTGAGAGGGTGCCGTCGGTCCAGGCGTAGACCTCCTTGCCGCGCACGGTGACCTGGTACTGGTAGGCGCCACGGCACTCGGGCCGCTCCTCGGCCCTGGTGCCCGCCGGCCACCACTTGGCCGCCAGACTCGTCCCCGCGTGCTTGCTCGGCGTGCCCGCCGAACACTGCGGGCCGTCCAGCGGGGTCGCGCCCAGCGTGAAGCGGAGCAGCCGCGCCTTGCCGTCAGTGCGCGCCATTATTCGCACGTCGGTCGCGTCCTTCGGCACCCAGCGCGGCAGCACCCACGTGTCCTCGCCGCGTGCCGTACCCCCGCGTGCCGCACCCCCACGGGCTGCCTCGCCGCGCGTGGCCTCCCCGCCCGTCGGAGCGTCGGCGGCCGTCGCGAAGCGCATGCCCCTCTCCTTGAACACCCGGTCGTTGATCGTGTCGGTCAGGGGGTTGGGAGGGAGGTTGGGCAGGGCGATGGCAGCGGTGGCGAGGACTCCGACGGTGGCGGCGACGATGACGAGAGGACGGCGGTTCATGTTCACGAGTATTCGCGGCGGTGGCCGTAGTCCGCGTCCCTCCCGAGGCTGAACCGGTTCTCTGCCGGAAGGGTGACATCGGCTCATACCTGAGTACCGGTTCCGATCACGAGCACAGGACCCGGATCCCGCGCAGGGCCGAAGCCGGGCGCCCGCGCGTGCGCCCCGACACCCGTGACGGCCACCCTCGTTAGAGGATGCGTGCCCCGCCGCCCCGCCCCAGCCGCCCCGGTCCCGGCCCCCGCGCCGGCCCCCACCCGGACCGGAGCCCGCGTGTCCGGCCTCCTCTCCGCCGCCGTGGCAGCCGTACTGGCCTTCGCGCCCCCGGCGTCCGCGGCCCGGCAGGCCCCGCTGGTGCCGCAGGACAAGCCGCAGGTGCTGAGCGGCTGGACGCAGCCGGCCGCGGCCAGCCAGGAGGCCTGGGCCGCGGCGCGCGGCAACCGGGGCGAGTGGGAGCCGTACGGCTTCGACTGGACCACCGACTACTGCACCACGTCCCCGGACAATCCCTTCGGCTTCCCCTTCCGGACGGCCTGCGCCCGGCACGACTTCGGTTACCGCAACTACAAGGCGGCGGGGGAGTTCCAGGCGGCCAAGCCGCGGCTGGACGAGATGTTCCACGCCGACCTGAAGCGGGTCTGCGCACGCTACTCGGGCGCCCGCAAGGCCTCCTGCGACGGCACCGCGTGGACCTACTACCAGGCCGTCAGGGCCTTCGAGTAGAGGTGCCCCCTCCCGCGAAGTCGGGACGCTCGGACGTCATGCTGGTTCCGCTCGTTCCGTTCGCGTCGTCCACCCAGGTCCAGAGCCAGCGGTCCGCCAGCCGGAGGGGGCCGCCCCGCCGGGCCAGCGGCGGAGCCTCGATGCCTCCCGTGCCGTGGAGGGCCGAGTCACCCCATTTGACGAGACATTCCTTGTAGGTCCAATGGAGCGCCGCGGCCGCCCGCGGATCCGGGGCCGCCTCGACCGCCACCCGCTCCGTCGGCGTGAGCATCCGGTACGCCGCGGCGAGGCGGCCGGGGGTCAGGGAGGTCCCCTCGATGTCCACGGCCACCCTCCCCGGGCCCGCGGCGGCCGCTACCCGGCCCAGGGTGTGGCTCACGCTGACGGACAGCTCCGGGAGCTCGGGAATCCGGGGCCTGCCGTGGTCCGTCGCGCCGCAGTCGGGGCACACGTGGGTGTACGAGAGCTCTGTGGCCTGCGACCCGGTGGCGGCAGCGGCGCAGGCGCGGACCAGCAGGTGGGCCGCCAGGTAGTCGTCGCGGTCGAGCGGCGAGGCGAACCGGGCCGCCCGCGCGTGCTCCGCGGGGGTGAGCGCCACCGCGAGCGGGCGGAACAGGGCCAGCACGTGGGCGGTGTCCGCCGAGCGGACCTGGGTGGTGGCGGACGCCAGGCGGCTCACTTGTCCGCGGGGGCGTCGATCCGGCGCAGCCGGCGCACGGCCGGGACGGCCAGCAGGGCCGCCGACACGACCAGGGTCATCGCCCCGCTGCCCAGCAGGACATGGCGTGCTCCGAAGACGGAGGCGGCGGGTCCCGCGAGCGCCTGCCCGACCGGCAGCATGACCAGCGAACCCGCCAGGTCGTACGCGGAGACCCTGTTGAGCACGGCCGGTGGCACCTGGGTCTGGATGCTCGTGGCCCACATCACTCCCCAGAACGCCATCCCGGCGCCCGCCACGGCCATGCAGAGCGCGATCACCGGTACCGGCAACTGCAAGCCCACAGAGGCGGGGTACAGGGCGAAACCGGCGAAGGCGAAGGCGCCGGCGCGCAGCATCCGCAAGGGGCGCAGCCGCAGGGCGAGCAGTCCGCCGAGGATCGTGCCGGCTCCCAGCGCGGAAGTGATCAGGCCGAAGGAACGCGGCCCGTGCTCCTCGACCACGCTCGCCGCGACCAGCGGCACCGCGGGCCCCCACACCGTGAGGGTGAGCACGCACCAGATCACGATGACGCTCCACAGCCAGGTGCGGGACGTGAACTCCTGCCAGCCGTCCCTCAGATCGCGCAGGACGCCGGTCGCGCGCTCCTTGCCGGGCGTCGCCCGCGGCCGGTGCGGGATCAGCAGCAGACAGACCGCGCTGAGCAGGTACGTTCCGGCATGCAGGACGAAGACGCCGCCCGCCGAGGAGAACGCGACGGCCAGGCCGGCGAGCGCGGGACCCGCGAGCGCCATGACCGACTCCGCGACCCGGATCGCGCCGTTGCCCTTCTGCACGTCGTCCACGAGGGCCGGGATCGTACTGGCCACACCGGGCTGGAAGACGGCCATGGCCGCGCCGCTCACCGCTCCGATCGCGCAGATCTGCCACAGCACCACGTGGCCGGAGAAGAAGAGGAGGGCGGTGAGCGCCTGCGTGGCGACCCGGACCAGGTCGGCCGCGATCATCAGCCGCCGGGTGTCGAACCGGTCGGCGAAGACACCGCCGAGGATGATCAGCGCCACGAAACTGGCCAGTGGGGCGGCCATCGCCAGACCCACCGCGCCGACGTCGTAGCCGACGCGCAGGAGCCCCGCGGCCAGCGCGACGGGCAGCATGGTCTCGCCCAGCCGGGCGGCCGCCCGTGCCGTGAGGAACAGGCTGAAGTCCCGCGACCGGATCGACCTGCCGGCCGGCGCATCGCTGTCCGGGCTCTGATCACGGACCGCGTCACGCGCCGAAAGGCCGGGCATAAGCGCAGAACCCCTTCCCCGATTCGTGAATGGCCCGCCACCAGCCGGCCGAGCTCATGATCGGAGATCAGTACGTCCCGGGCAACTGCTCGGAGCCCATGCTGACCCCAACCTGACACGCCTCTGACATGGGTCTGACGGCCCGTTGACACGGCCGTACGGGCCCTCGAAACCGCTGGACTTCCCCAGGGATCGCGGGCTCCACTGAGCCGGACGATCAATTGATAACGGGGGCACGCGGAAGTCATGACGGGAACTGCGGTATTCCTCGCCGGAATCGCCTATGAACTCGGTGAACAGGAAAGGTCTCTGTCGGATCTCACCTCTTTCCCCGCGGATGTCCTGGACGGGCTGCGCGAGCTGGGGGTGTCGGACTTCCGGACCACTTCCCGCACCTGTGCCCAGCTGGGGCACGCCTCGGCGCTGCGCACGCTCGAAGCGGTCGGGCAGGGCCGGCGGGACGCGATCACCCACGTGATCCACGCGACCAACAGCCACCACGACCCGTCCGCGACGGATGAGGTGGGCAGCGGCCGCCTGCAGCAGTCCCTCGGCCTGACGAAGGCCTTCCCGCTGGGAGTCTCCCTCGGGTACTGCGCCAACCTGCACGTCGCGCTGCACCTGGCGGCGGCGCTGATCTGCGCGGATGCCGCCGGCGACGTCCTCGTGATCTGCGCGGACGCCCTCGGGCCCGACGGCGACCGCTCGGTGAGCGGGGGCATCTCGGTGCACTGTGACGCGGCGAGCAGCGTGCTCGTGACGCGTGATCCGCTGCCCGGCTCGCTGCGCCTGCTCCGTACCGAACTCCACATCGATCCCGCCCTCGCGGACATCGACCCGTCCGTCAACTTCCTGCGCCACATGTCCGTGTTCGGGAAGGGCTGCGCGCATACGACGGGGGCGGCCCTGTCGGCGGTCGGATCGCTCCCGCAGGACATCTCCCGCGTCCTGCCGAACAACTACAACAACCGTGTCAACCGCGGACTCGCCGAGATCGCCGGATTCTCCGTCGGCCAGGTGTTCATGGCGAACATCCCGCGGCTCGGCCACGCGCTGGCCTCCGACAACCTGATCAATCTCGCGGACTCGCTCGCATCGAATCCGGCGGTACCAGGAGAACGCATGCTGCTGCTCGCCTCCGGCCCCAACCAGTGGGGCGTCTCCGTGGTGGAGGCCCAGTGACGCCGACCGCTCCGGGTGCACTCCCGTACGAGCAGCGGCACGCATCGCTGCTGCACCACTTCCTTCTGCGGCACGCCGCCCGCCTCGGCGACCGGCCCGCCGTGATCGGCCGTGAGTCGACCCTCACCTACGCCGAACTCGCCTCCCGCGCGGCCACCCTCGCCGGACAGCTCGCCGCTTGGGGGGTGGAGCCCGGGGACCGGGTCGTACTCGGCCTCGACCCGTCCCCCGACGCGCTGGCTCTGCTGTGCGCCTGCTCCATGACGGGCGCGGTGTTCGTTCCCGTCGCTCCCGAAACCCCCGAGGCCCGCTTCCGCTCCCTCGCCGACCGCACCGAGGCGGTCCTGCTCATCGCCGAGGACGGGACCGGTCCGCGGTCCCCGGAGGCCGACGCCCGGTGGTCCAGGGCCCGACTGCACGGTGGGGCCCTGGAGTTCTCCGGGCCCCGCGAGGCGTCGCCGGGCCCGGTCCGACTGGAGACCACGGGGCACGACCTCGCCTACCTCATCTTCACCTCGGGGACGACCGGGGAACCCAAGGGCATCATGATGAGCCACACGGCGGTCCTGGCCTTCTGGCGGGGGCTGACCGAGCACTGTGCCCTGGACGGCGACGCACGGGTCGGCAGCTTCTCGCCCCTGCAGTTCGACTTCTCCCTGCTCGACTACGGGCTCGCCCTGGGCTCCGGCGCCACGCTCGTCCTGGTGGACCGAACCCTCTTCCACCAGCCGCGCCGCATGCTCGACTTCCTCGGCGCCACGGGTGTGACCCAGATGAACGGCGTGCCCTCGCTGTGGTCCTCCATCCTGCGCTACGTCCCGGGGGAACTGCACCGGGCCGCGTCGCTCCGTACGGTCCTCTTCGCCGGCGAGGGCTTTCCGGCCTCCGAACTCCGCACCCTGCGGGCGGCGTTCCCCGGCCTGCGGATCATCAACTGCTTCGGCCACTCGGAGTCCGTGGCCTGCTCCTTCCTCGACCTGCCCGACCCGCTGCCCGAGGACGGCGACGACCTGCCGATGGGATGGGGCCATCCGGGGGCTCAGCTGCTGCTGCTCGACGAGGACGGCGCACCCGTCACCGAGGCGGGCACGACCGGAGAGCTGTACCTGCGTGCCGACAACCTCTTCTCCGGCTACTGGCGCGATCCCGAGGCCACCGCCCGGGCCCTGGTGCCGAACCCGCTGCGCCCCCGCGACCGCGAGTCGGTGTTCCGCAGCGGTGACCGGGCCGAACTCGGCGCGGACGGACACCTCTACTTCAGGGGCCGGGACGACCTCCAGGTCAAGGTGCGGGGCAACCGCGTCGAACTGGAGGAGGTCGAGCGGGTGTTGGGCAGCCATCCCCGAGTCGCCCGGGCCGCCGTCGCCGCGGCGGCCGACGGGCTGCTGGCCGTGATCGCCCGCCGTCCGGCTCCTGCCGACTCCCGAGACTCCCACGACACTCGCGACATTCACGACATGCCGGGTAACCGCGCCCCCGCAGGTCCGCTCGCCACGGCGGAACTCCGCCGCTGGTGCGCGGACCGGCTGCCGCCGTACATGGTGCCCGACAGCCTCCACTTCACCGACTCACCGCTCCCCACCACGCCCAACGGCAAGATCGACCGAGCGCGGTTGCTCGCACGGTACGCCGGGAGCGGACCAGCGACAGAAGGATCTTCATGACCACCCGGATCAGCCCGCTCGACGAGTCCTCCGTGCTGGGCCGCGGGCTCACCCTCCAGAGCGCCGACAACGCCACGCTCCTCCTGCGCGACGCCGAGGGCGACACCGCTTCGTACACCGACTTGATGAGCGCGTACGGCGCGGTGAACTTCGGCCACCTCAACCCCCTCATCACTCCCTGCCTCGACCTCACCGCGGACATGGCCGCCGGCGTGTACCCGCCGGAGGCCGCGGAGTTCGCCGAATGGCTCACGGACCGCCTGGGCCTTCCCGGCCATCAGGTCCTCTTCCAGATCGGCGGCAGCTTCGCCGTGTCCAGCGCGCTTGCCATCGCCCAGCGGGTCCGGCCGGGCAAGGTGCTCACCCTGGAAGGCGCCTTCCACGGCCTGGGGCTCGACGCCCTCGCCGCGACCAGCACGCACCGCGAACTGGCCCTGCAGAACACCGCCTTCACGGCGGCGGTCGACCCGCTCGTGACGCGTCTGAGGCCGGGCGCGGAGTTCGGTGCGTGGGAGGACGTCTCCTGCTTCGTCTTCGAGCCGGTTCAGGGCGCCAACGGCTACCTGCCGATCGACCCCGAGTGGCTCACGGCGACCGTCGCGGCGGCGCGGCGGGCCGGGGTCGTCGTCGTGGCGGACGAGATCCAGGCCGGCTACTACCGGCACGGCCACCTCAGCCCCACCCGGGCCCTGGGGATCGACGCCGACATCCACCTGTTCAGCAAGTCCATGACCAACGGCATCTACCCGCTGTCCGCCGTCGTGTACCCGAAGGCGTTCGACGCGAGCGCGGGCACCGCCCTCGCACTCGCCCACACCTTCCAGACCGGCGTGCTCGGCTTCCGCGCGGCGGCGGCCGTCGCCGAATGGATCGACCGAAGCCCCCTGGACGACCTGGTCGGCGAGGTGAGCGAGGCACTGGAACTGTGTGCCAAGCGCCTCGGGGACATCCCGGCCGTCCACGACGTCCAGATCACGGGCCCCACCCTGTCGTTCGGCCACGCCCGCGCCAAGGAGGTCGTGCGCGGCTGCGTACGCCGCCGCGTCCTGCCCTTCACCGGGGGAGCGGCGGGCGACCGGATCCGGGTGGCACCCCCGCTGACCATCCCGCGCGAGCAGCTGGCCGAGGCGCTCGACGTACTCGTACACGAGGCGCAGCAGGCCGTCTGACGAAGACGCCCGCCGCCACCGACCCTCTGCCACAGGAGCAGCACACATGCAGCGTGAAGAGTTCTACGCCCGATTCTCCGACACCCTACGAACCCTCAGGGCGCCCCGCGAACTGCCGGTGCCCGGCCCCGCGGACAACCTCTGGGACCTCGGCTTCCTGGACTCCTTCGCGATGGTGGAGGTCCTGATGCACCTGGAGGAGCTCGTCGGGCGGGAGATCGAGCTCACCGCCGACTCCCTGCGCACCTTCCACAACCTGGAGCGCATCTACGACACCTACGTGGCGGAGGTGGCGGCATGAGCACCCCCGACGAGCAGCGGATCGCCGAGATCCGCGCGGACTTCGCCGGCTTCGGCTGCGCCCAGCTGCGGGACGCGGCGCCCAAGTACGTCGAGGTGGTGGCCTGGCCGCTGCAGCGCCGCACCCCGGTCACCCACCTCGCGGGCCCGGCCTTCCCCGTCGCCACGGACAACGACATGCTCCCGGTCCTGCAGGGCCTCGACGCCACTCCGCCGGGACACGTCCTGCTGGTCACCAACACCGCCCCGCGCTCCGAGGCGCTTGCCGGAGACATCCTGGCCACGGCCGCCGTCGCCCAGGGGCTGGGCGGCCTGGTGGTCAACGGCGCCGTCCGGGACGTCGGCTATCTGCGGGGCCTCGACCTCGCCGTGTACTCGACCGAGGTCGACATCATCTCGGCGAAGACCGCGCTGGTCCCGGCCGCCCAGCTGCCCATGGAGGTCACGGTCCCGATCGTCGACGAGTCCGGGAGCGTCGACGCGACGATCGAGGTCGGCGCCGGTGACTGGGTCTTCGGCGACGAGGACGCCGTCGTACTCGTGCGCGCCCGGCACCTGTCGGCCGTGTTCTCCGCGGCCAGGATCCTGCAAGGGCAGGAGGAGCAACTGCGCGAGGCGCTGCGGGGAGGCCACCGGCTCAGCGAGGTCTGCGGACTCCACGACTACATCGCGGGGACCGGCCCCCTGCGCATGGACGTCTGATGCGGCCGGCCGTCGTCGAACCGGCCGTCGTCGAACCGGCCCTCGTCGAACCGGCGGACGCCGAGGGGCTCGCCGACTTCGACGCCTCCCTGCATCCGCAGGACCCCTGGGCGTACTACGCCTGGTTCCGCGAGCACCGGCCGGTCGGCTGGTCGGAGGTCCACCGGTGCTTCTTCGTCCACGGCCACGCCCCCGCCGACACCGTGTTCCGCAGCTCGCACTTCACCGTGGAGCACCCCTTCCGGCGCAGCCGCCAGGCACTGGGGCCGACGCTGCTCGACACCGACGGCCCCGACCACACCCGGCTGCGGCCCTTCGTGAACGCCGACCTGACCGGGACCGCCGTACGGACACTGATCGAGCGGGTGGTCAGGCCCACCGCGGCGGAGCTCGCGACAAGAATGTCGGCCCTGGGCGCGGGCGACTTCGTGGAGAACTTCGCCATGGAACTGCCGCTGCGGGTGGCGGTGGCCCTCACCGGCCTCGACCCCGCCGACCGGTACTGGCTTGCCGACCGGCTGCGCCCCCTCATCGACTGCCTGGACCGGACCACCGCCCCGCTCGGCCCGGCCGCCGATGCCCGCGACGCCCTTGAGGCGCACACCGCCGAGGTGCTCCGCAAGGGCCTCGGGCGCGGCGGCCTCCTGGGGCGCTGCGCGCAGGCCGACGGCCTGGACCTCTCCGAGGCGGAGATCGTCCGGACCGCCACCCTGCTGCTCAGCGCGGGCACCGAGACCACGGTCTGCTCCCTGGCCAACGCGGTGGTCTGCCTGCTCACGGTCGACGGCGTCCAGGAGGATCTACGCGAAGGGCGGGTGAGCGTGACGGACTTCGTCCGCGAGGTGCTGCGCTGGCAGCCCCCCATGCACTTCACCCTCCGCTACGCCCGCCAGGACACGGAGCTCGGCGGGGTCGCCATCCCGGCAGGAGCGGCGGTACAGCTGAACCTGGCCTCCGCCAACCGGGACGAGACCGTCTTCGCGGACGCCGACCGGTTCGTGGCGGGCCGCTCCGAACGCTCGGAACTGACCTTCGGCCGAGGCCGGCACTCCTGCCCCGGAAACCGGCTGGCGGCCGCCGAGATCGAATACGCTGTCGACGAACTGCTCGCGCGCACGACGTCCCTGTCCTCACCGGACGGGACCGTGCCGCCAGTGGTGGGCGTCACCTTCCGCAGGCCGCGCAGCCTGCCCGTCCTGCTGAGGAGCACCCGGTGAGCGTGGAACCAGCGGCCGTACGGCCCGAGAACCCGGCGGGATCGCCCGCCGACGTACTGGAATCGCTCGCCCGGTCCTGTGCCCTGCTCGGCTTCGACATGTCGTGCGACCCGCGCACCGGAGCGCTGCTGCGCACCCTCGCGGCGGCCCGGCCCGGTGGCCGGATCCTCGAACTCGGCACGGGAGCGGGCATGTCCACCGCCTGGCTGCTCGACGGCATGGCCGCCGACAGCACGCTGCTGACCGTGGAGAGCGAGTCGCCCCTGGTCGAGGTGGCCCGGCTGCATCTCGGGCACGACCCGCGGGTGCGGTTCGTCCACGGTGATGCCGGTGCGCTGATCGAGCGGCTCGAAGGAGACCGGTTCGACCTGGTCTTCGCCGATACCTGGGCCGGGAAGTTCGAAAGGCTCGACGAGACCCTGGAACTGCTCGCCCCGGGGGCGCTGTACGTGGTGGACGACCTGCTGCCCCAGCCCTCCTGGCCCGCCGGGCATGGCCCGAAGGCCGAGGCGCTGGCGGAGCGCCTGATGTCCGACGGGCGGCTCAGGGCGACCCGCCTCGACTGGTCTTCGGGCCTGATCGTCGCCGCCAGGATCTGAGGCCCGTGGCGGATGAGGCCGCTTCATCCGGGCATTGCTTCGCCCCGTCGACCGGTCGGTCGGCGGGGCGAAGTACTGCGCGGTGGCGGGTCGTTCCAGCCGTGTCGGAGTTCCAGTGGTGTCGGAGCTCCAGCGGTGTCAGAGGCCCAGCGGTGTCAGAGGTCCAGCCGTGTCAGAGGTCCAGCACCCGGCGGACGGCCGGCGGCCAGGACGCGAGGTCGTCGCCGTGCCGGTGGCGCAGTGCGATCAGGATGCGGTCCAGGCCGAAGGCCAGACAGGCACTGTGACCGAAGGACCCGTCGGGCAGCGTGAAGCCGAACGTCTCTCCGAAGTGCTCCTTGTGCCAATTGGCCGAGGCGATCGATTGCACGAGCCCGTCGGCGAGCTCGGTGGTCACCTCCCATTTGAGCTCCTCGGCCCGCTGTACGGCTGCCACCAGGCGGCCCGGGCGGCCGAAGAAGGGGTCGCTGGCAGCGATCACCTCGGTGGCCAGACCCAGCCCGCGCAGCCAGCCGTCGGCGACCACCAGTACCTCGTCCCGCCAGCCTTCGACGGCGTCCGGAGCCCCGAACCGCACGATCTCGTACATCCGGAAGGAGCGGAGCCGCCCGGTCTCCGAGGTGGCCTCGCCCCGGTAGCAGGTGGCCTCCACGCTCAGGGAACGTTCCCCCGTGATCGTCTCTCCGGCGACCAGCGGGTACAGGTGGTGGCAGGCCGCCGAGGTGAGGGCCAGGTCCGTCGGGCCGGGCTCGCCGCCGTCCGGGTTGCCCTGCACGGTGCCGAGGAGCTGGGGGAACGACTGCGGGTACCCGGCGAGGTCCAGGGTGGCGCGGGCGATCACCGGCGGGGCGCTGTAGTGCTCCAGGGTCTGCGTGCCGAACAGCGCGGCGAGGCCGGCGCGCAGCCCGTCGATGACGCGGACGTCCCTGCCGGGAGCGAGGGTCACCCCGGGTGCTCCGGCCCGGTGCGCGGTCGTCGGTACCGACGTGGTCATCGTTCCCCCTTGGCGAGCAGTAGTGACTGTGCGTTGGCCGCCAGCAGCCGGCCGTTGCCGATCATCAGCGGCGCGGAGTAGGTGTCGCGCAGGATCCGGGCGACGGAGTGGGGGCCGGGCTCCGCGAAGCCGGCCATGCCGCAGACCTGGAGGGCGAGCCGGGCCGTCTCGACGGCGTTCTCCGAGACACCCACCTTGAGGGCGTTCAGCTCGATGCCCAGGCCCAGTGTCGGCTCCTGGCCCGCGTGGAGCACGGGTGCGGCGGCCCGTACCGCCGCGTCCACCTGGCCCCGTATCCCCGCCAGCTTCGCGTGCGCCGCGGCGAGGGCGGGCACGAGTGCGGGCGCGCCCGAGCGGGCCTTCTCGCGGACGTACGACACCGCCCGGTGGACCGCCTCGGCGGCGAGCCCGCTCCAGACGCCGGCCCACAGCAGGTGGGACAGCGGCACCATGGTGCGAGCCGCGATCTCCCCGAAGGGGACCGGCAGGACCTGCGACTCGTCGAACGAGGCCCGCAGCCGAAACGCGGGGCTGCAGGTGCCGCGCATGCCGAGCGTGTCCCACTCGCCGGTCTGTACCAGCTCGGTCTGGTCGCGGGTGGCCAGCACGGCCACCTGACCGCCGGCGCCGGCGTCCGCGCTCTTGCGGGCGGTGATCAGGTAGGCGTCCGCGTGCGCTCCGTAGGAGACGGTCGTGCCCTCCTTCTCGAGCGTACGGGTGCCCCCGCTCCCGCCCTCACCGCCGCCGACGCCCGCCAGACTGCTGCCCAGATCCCCGCCGACTCCGCGCTCGCTGGTCACCGAGGCGATCAGCCAGCGGTCGGCGACGGCCCGCCGCGTCAGCGGCGCGTCCGGGTGGTGGCGCACCAGGCAGGCCAGCTGGGCTTGGTGCATGGCCCAGATCATCGCGGTGGCCCCGCAGCCGCGGGCGAGCCGCTCGGCGACGGTCACGAGGGCGGCCGGGCCGAGGCCGGCCCCGCCCAGCTCGACGGGGGCCACGGCGGTCAACAGACCGGTATCGCGGATCACTTTGAGCGCCTCGGCGGGCAGCCGGGCCCCGCGGTCGACGTCGGCGGCGGACGCGGCGGCCTGCTCTGCCGCGGCCCGTACGGCCTGTTCGATGTCCGGGGGGAGGTGTTCCCCCGTGGGCGAGGTCATCCGGTGGTGGCCTTCCGTTCTTCGAGGAGCGGGGCGAGCACCGTCCCGAGACTGCGGATGCTGGCGAAGGTGTCCCGGGTCAGGGACCCGTCGGGGAACTCCACCCCGTAGTGGTCCTCCAGTCGCAGCATCATCTGCACGCTGGTCATCGAATCCATGCCGGCGTCCCACAGGTCCCCGCCGGCCGCCAGTTGCGGCACGATCTCGCGGAGCTTGGGCACCTCGGAGATGACCTTCCTGATTTCCTCTTCCATGTGCTTCTCCTCAGTGCTCCGGGCGATGTGGCGAGACGGTCGCCGCGCCGAGCGTCGACTCGACGAGGCGGCTGACCGGACCGTCGTCGGCTCCGGCGGCGGCCCGCAGCAGGGCCAGTACTTCGTGGCCGATCTCCTCGGAGGCCTCCAGGCCCCCGGCCGGCCCTCCGAAGTACGAACGGAGGGTCGTCCGGCGGGGCGAGAAGCCGAACCGCCAGGTGGTCACGGTCAGATCGTGCGAGGGTTCGAACGCGCCGTGCCCGGTCACGACGCGCCGCTCCACCGGATCGGCGGCATGGGCGTCGTCGGCGTCCTCCATCCAGACGTGCAGCTGGATGTACTCCGCTCCGTCGTCGAGCAGGGTCCGGCCGAACTCCGGGATCTCCCAGGCCAGTTCGGAAACGCTCAGGAGTGCTCCCCGGAACCCGCGCCAGGTGCCGGCCATCATCGCCTTCATGAAGGCCGACAGAGGCTGGTCGGGGTCCACCCGGCAGACCACGGGCCGGTCATGGGCGAAGAGCCCGACGGCGACTTCCGAGGCGGCGTCGCGGCGCGTGGAGACGGGACTGAAGAGGACGAAGCGGTTGCGGCCGCTGCGGCGCCAGATGGCCAGCGCCGTGAGGGAGGCCATCACCGCGAAGGGCGTGGATTCGTGGGTCGCGCTCACCGCCGTCACCAGATCGTGCAGCTCCGACCCGACGAAGGTGCTGTCGACCTGACTTCGGGTCAGGGGCGCCGGCCCGTCGGCGGGCCGGTGCGGCATGAGCCCGGTGAGCGGCTCGACGCCCTCCAAGGCCTCGGTCCAGCCCCTCAGTTCCTTCTCGCGCCGCGCACCCGCCCCGGTCGTCCGGTCGCGGCACAACTCCGCGAAGCCCTTGGGGAGCGGCTCGAGGTCTCCGCCTCCCTCGAGGAGACGGGTCAGATCGGCGGCGACGATCGCCGCCGAGTTGCCGTCGCACGTGAAGTGATCGAGGGCGACGGTGAGATGACGGGTACGCCCCTCCGCGTCCTGGACGAGTTCGAAGTGGGTACGGGCGGCTTCGCCGCGGCGCTGCTCGGTGTTGAGCAGTTCGCCGCGCCGTCGCTCCAGGAGCGCTACGGCGTCCTCCCCGGGCCCGGCCGTGGTGACGACCAGGCCGGCCGTGGCGGCGGTCACCGTCTGCACGAAGGGGGAGCGCCCGCAGAGGTGGGTGCGCAGCGCGTCCTGGCGCTGCTGGAAGCGGGTCACGGCGTCACGCACGGCGTCGACGCCCACCCCCTCGGGCACGGCCACCGTGACGCGCATGTTGTGGAAGATCCCCGGCCCGAATAGCCCTTCGAGAAAATACATGCTCTCTTGTTCCGGCGAGAGCGGAAAATATGTCAACGCATTCACCTCTTCTGGCCTGGTCCCCTCACGCCGCCGAAGCGGGAACCCGCGCATCGGCGGACGGGATGTCGTGCCGCAGGACGGCCGTCAGGCATTCCCTCAGCAGAGGGGAGGGCTCGACGCCCTGCCCCTCGCGCAAGGCCCGCCTGATACGGGCGTACTCCGTCAGGGCCTCCGTCTGTCGCCCTGCCCGGTAGAGCGCGATCATGAGCTGGCGGGAGTAGTCCTCATGCACCGGATACAGCGCCGTCAACTCCTGGAGTTCACACAGGACTTGTGCGTGATGGCCGAGGACGAGCTGAATGTTGATCTTCTCGCTGGTGGCGGCCAGCCGGCTCTCTTCCAGCCGGGCTTGGACGCCGCGCAGCCAGGCGCCGTCCGACACTCCGCCCAGGGCGGGCCCGCGCCACAGGGACAACGCGCGGTCGTACAGAACCAGCGCCTCCTCCCCGCTCACCGCACGGGCCTCGGCGCACAGCCGGTCGAAGAGGTGCGAGTCGACCTCGTTCTCGCCTAACCGCAGTCCGTACCCCGGCCGGCCGGTGACCACGCGGGCATTGGCGAACCCGGCTCCGCAGGCGGAGTCCAGGTCCCTGCGCAGCCTGGACATCAGGGCGTGCAGGGCGTTGTCGGTCTTCTCGGGGCTTCCCCGGGTCCAGATCTCGCCCACCAGCGCGGCGTTGGAAACGATTGCAGGAGAAGCGCTCGCCAGAAGGGCGAGCAAGGTGCAGAGCCGTTCTCCCCTGACGGCGAATGTTCCCTGAGTCGTTTGGATGGATATAGGTCCCAATAGAGACACGCGCATAGCAGAATCCCCCATTCTCGCCGCCCATGTCCCGACAATGCGGTATCCACGGCGGCGGCCCATGCGTTGATCATGTTCACACGTGACCCATGGGAGGAGTCAACGGCCATCTCACCATTTGGTCTAAACCACTAACCGGCTTGCGCGCAAACATATTGACCGCTCCACCCGGCGGGACGCCGCGCAGGGGCCCCGTCGTCGCACCGCACGGCGGACACGGCCGGCTGTCGGGCCGTGCGGCGCCCGGCGGGTCGACCGGAGTTCCTGATACGGAGCTGACACGCCTCGGGGAGTTCCTGATATGAAGCTGACACGTCTGGGGGAGTTCCTGATGCGGAGCCGATACGCCGCTCAATATCAGCCACCGAAGCCGCCCCCATCTCGCCATTCGACCCAATTGTCACGTTTGATTGCTGTTGCTGATCCAGGAATGCCGGGGTGAAGCTTCTCCCCGCTCCGCAATCCGCATTGCTTCTCCTGGAGAATCCGCTGTCCCCGTATGCCCGCCCCGAGATCACGATCGTCATCGCCACCCAGCTGCGCGAGGACCGGCTCGGCTATCTCGACGCCATGCATGCCAGCCTGTGCCGGCAGAGCGTGCCGTGGGAGGCCGTGATCGCGATCGACGGCGCCGACCCCGCCCGCCTGCCCGCGCCCCTGGCCGAGGACCCGCGCGTGCGGACACTCGCGCTGCCCCGCCCCGTCGGAGCCGCGTGCGCCCGCAACCTCGCGCTCAACGAGGTGCGTACCCCCTTGATGAACTGGGCCGACGATGACGACGAACTCACCGAGGACAGTCTCGGCGCGCGGCTGACGGAGTTCAGGCACGCCGGGGTCGGCTGGGTCGCCGGATACAGCGAAGACCTCCACCCGGACGGTTCGACCACCCTGTGGAGGTGCCCCACCCCGCCCGGACGGCACGAGGCCGGGGACGTGTGGGCGTACTGGAAGAGCCCTTCGCACACCATCCCGATCGGCCCCACCACGATCCTGGCCCGCACCGATCTCGTACGCGCCGCCCCCATGGGCGGGCTGGTCCAGGGCGAGGACTACGTCTCGGCCCTGGGCATCACCGGCCTCGCTCCCGGCATCCTCCTGCCCCGGCCGGTCTACCGGTACCGCCAGCACGCAGGTCAGATGACCGCCCAAGGAGCCGTCTACCAGGCCCTGGAGGCGAAGGCGCGCATCCACGCCTGGAACTTCGGCCGCAGCCTCCGCGCCCTGGTGACCTCCAGGGATCCCGGAAGGAACGCCTGCGACGCCACCTGCCCCGCGCATTCCGGCCATTCCAGGAAGGAGGAGGGAATTCCGGTTCCGTATGACGGCGCGCGCATATTACGGGCGAATCATCGGGACGATCGGCGATCGGGCGCCGCTGAAATCGATCCCGGCCGTCCAGGTAATGGTTGCTGTTTGACAGTTCGATCGACGATGTGATCACGTATTGAGTGGCATGTCCGCCGGGTTTTCACCGGAGGACTTCCTGGGGGAGGGGGACGTACGGAAGTGACCGATACGCACGAATCGGTACACGAAGTGGGCGTGGAAAGGTTAGATCCTGTAGTACGCCTGGCGCTGCGGGACACGGTGCCGGTGGCCATGGGATACATCCCGCTCGGAGCTGCTTATGGGCTGCTCATGGTGGATGCGGGCCTGGACTGGTACTGGGCGCCGCTGTCGAGCGTCCTCGTATTCGCCGGCGCGATGCAGTTCCTCTCCGTTCCGTTGCTGGCAGCCGGAATTCCGCTTCTTCAGCTCGCCACGACCACGCTCGTGATCAACTTTCGCCACGTCTTCTACGGACTCTCCTTCCCGCTGCGCAAGCTGGACGGCTCCGCGCGCCGCGCCTACGGCGTGTTCGCCCTGACCGATGAGACCTACTCGTTGATCGCGGCCAAGGCGGGGGAGTCCCTTTCGGGTCGGCGCATCCTGTTCATCCAGCTGTTCAGCCATGCCTGGTGGATCATCGGCTCCACGATCGGTGCCGTTGCCTCGATGGCGCTGCCCAGCGGGATCCAGGGGATCGAATTCGCGCTCACCGCACTTTTCGTGGTGCTGGCCCAGGAGCACTTCTACAAGCGGGAGAACGCCAGGCCCATGCTGTACGGAGCGGTGGCGGGCGTGGCGGGAACCTTCGCCGGGAACAAGCAGTTCCTCACCGTGGCCATGGCGGTATTCCTGGTGATGGTGGCTGCGGAAGCCGTGCGGGACAGCCGACGGGCACTGAAGGCGTCGCGGTGAGCGGCGGCTACCTGATCGCGGCCGTCGCGGTCATGGCGGCGGTGACCCTCGCCCTGCGCGCCGCGCCGTTCGTGATGCTGCAGCGGGTCTCGGACTCGCCGGTCATGCGTTCCCTCGGCGGGCTGATGCCGCCCGGCGTCATGGTGATCCTGGTGCTGTACAGCGTCAGTTCCCTGGAGACCGAGGCCCTCTCCGACTACGTGCCGGCCGTGGGAGGCATCGTCGCGACCGCCGCGGCGTACCACTGGAAGCGCAACGCTCTGCTCGGCATCGTCACCGGTACCTGTACGTACATGGCCCTGCTGCGCCTTCTCGGCTGACCGCGACCGCGACCGCGACCTCGACCTCGACCTCGACTGACCGTGACCTCGGCGGGCACCTCGGCGGCCACTTCGCGGAGCCGCCCGCCGGGGTCCGGTCAGCGGGCGCCGACCGCGACCTCGATCAGCTCGCGCAGGGCCCGTGCGGGTTCGGGCCGTTCATAGACATAGAAGTGACCTCCGGGAAATCCCCGGAAAGGGGCGGGTGTGGCAGACGGATTCTGCCACGACGTGAGCTCCTTTTCGATCAGCGTGTTGTCGTCCATTCCGTACCAGACCTCCAGCGGCATCCATTCCTCCTGGTCGACCTGTGAAAAAGTGTCGGCCAGGTGTAGGTCGTGCCCGAGCAGGCTGAGCGCGTAGTCCAGGAATTCCTCGTCCTCGAACATTTCGGGAGGGCATCCACCGAACGCGTGAAGTGCGGCGAGCAGCTGTTCGTGATTCCGGACCACGAATGGCTCCGACGGCATGGTCGCCGAATCCGCGGTGGCCCGTGCGGACCGGGAGGAGGAAACCACGACCCGGGTGACCAGGGACCGCTTTTCGGCGCCGAGTGCCTGCACCGCGGCGTAGGCGAAGAGGGCGCCGAGGCTGTGCCCCATGACCACCACGGGCCGGTCGACGAGTGCTTCCACATCCGGCTGCAGACGCTCCAGCGCTTCTTTGAAACTGCGGGCGCGAACTGCCTCCTCGCCCGGCTCGCGCCCGGCGAGTTCGAAGAGCACGCTCTCGCAGGAATCCTGCAATTTCTGGGCCACCGGCAGGAAAGAGGAGGCGGAGCCTCCGGCGTGATGGAAAGCCAGGAAACGGACCGGCGCACTGCTGTTTCCCGTGCGTATGTAAGTCTCGGGCATGAGAGCCTTTCTGATAAGTGTCGACATCCTTCCTAGTGGATGAGGTCGGGGCGATCAAGGGATTTCCGGGATAAGCTCCAGATTGCCCATCTCGGATGATGATACGGAGTTGTCGGCCACTGCCGGGACTGCCTAGCTTGTTTCCCGCTGCCTGGGTGGTCCGCTCAATGGACCCTAAGTGGCCGCGTTGAATTCTCGTACGAACTCTGCTGTTCGTGCTGTTCTGAGATGGTAATTCCTAGGGGGACCATTGTGACTCTGTTGGAAATGTTCCGGGGGGCAGTGCGGGGCCGGCCGGAGGGTGTCGCGGTCCGTGACGAGAACACGGCCCTCACGTACACGGAGCTCGACGCCCGCTCCGACTCCTTCGCCCAGACACTGCGCGACCGGGGCATCGGCCGTGAGGATCACGTCGCCTACTGCCTGGACCGCGGGGTGCAGGTCTACGTGGCCCTGCTCGGGATCCTCAAGGCGGGCGCCGCGTACGTTCCGGTCGACGCCCGCTACCCGGACGCCCGCCGCGACCTGATGATCACGGAGAGCCAGCCCTCGCTGGTCGTCACGGAGCCGGGCTGGGCGACGCGCCTCGCCTCCCTCGGCGACGAGGACCTGGACATCCTCGAGTTCGTACTCGACGACCATGACAAGCCCCTGCGTGAGGAGCTTCCCGAGGCCGAGGGGGTGGACGCGGCCGCGGTCCTGTTCACCTCCGGTTCCTCGGGCAAGCCCAAGGCCGTCGTCCTGGAACACCGCAACCTGGTCCACTTCGCCACCAACCCGGCGCTGCCCGCCCTCACTTCACAGGACCGTGTCGGCGCCGTCTCCAGCCTCTCCTTCGACGCCTTCCACTGGGAGACCTGGTGCGGCTTCGCGGGCGGCGCTGAGATCGTCGTCCTGCCGACCATGCCGGATCTGCTGACCCGCGACATCAAGCGGGAGCTGCGCCGCCGCCGGATCACGGCCATGCTCGTGCCCACGATGGCCGTCAACCATGTGGTCCGCGAGGACCGCGAAGCCTTCGCCGATCTGCGTGTGCTGTGCACCGGCGGCGACGTCGTGCTCGCCTCCGCCTGCCGGGAGCTGCTCGCCGGCACCTTCTCCGGCCTGCTCTACAACCTCTACGGCCCGACCGAGGGCGCCACCGCCTGTACGGCCCACCACGTCGCCGAACTCGCGGCCGACGCGGACTCGGTGCCGATCGGCCGCGCCCTCGACGGCAGCTTCCTCTACGTCCTGGACTCCACCGGCGCACCGGTTGCCGAGGGGGAGGCGGGCGAACTGTTCATCGGTGGCCCGGGTGTGGCCCGTGGCTACCTGGGCCGCCCGGACCTGACGGACGAGAAGTTCCACCCGGACCGGTTCGCCGCGGGGGGTGGACGGATGTACGCCACGGGCGATGTCGTACGCCGCGACGGCGACGGTGTCCTTTCCTACGTGGGGCGTGCCGACGATCAGGTGAAGATCCGCGGCTACCGGGTCGAGCCCCGGGAAGTCGAGCGCATCCTCACCCGCTGCGCCGGCATCCAGGACGTCGCCGTGCTCGCGGTCGGCTCGGGCAGTGACAAGCATCTGGTCGCCCTCGTGGTCAACGACGACTCGATACCCCTGAACCAGCTGCGCGCGTACGCCGAGCGGGAGATGCCGGACTTCATGGTCCCCAGCTCCATCAGCCGGGTCACCGAGATCCCGGCCAACTCGCACGGCAAGCGCGACCTGGCACGGCTGCGCGACCTCGCCGATGAGACGCTGCGCCGCAGCGTCGACCACGTGGCGCCGCGGGACGAGATCGAGCGCTACCTCGCCGACCTGTGGGTCCAGCTGCTCGCCGTCGAACAGGTCGGCGCCACCGACGAGTTCTTCGCCCTCGGTGGCAACTCGCTGCTGTCCTTCAGGATGCTGCGTCGGCTCACCCGTGACCTGGACGTGCAGGTCAGCGCCCGTGAGGTCCTCGCCACCGGCCGCCTCGAAGACCTGGCCCGGCTGATCAGGGACCGCAAGGACAGCAAGGACAGCAAGGACAGCAAGGGCAGTCAGGACAGCCAACCCAGCCAGGACAAGGAGCCGCAGCGCGCATGACCTCCCCCACCGCAGTCCAGATCGATCTGACCGACCCGGACCAGTTCGTGGAGCAGCGCCACTACGAGATGTTCTCCTGGCTCAGGGAGAACGACCCGGTGCACTGGCACGCCACCGGTGACGGCCCCGGCTTCTGGGCGCTGACCACCTACGAGGACGTGGCGGCCGGCTACCTCAACCACACGGACTTCAGCTCGGAGGCCGGCCCCATGCTGGGCGGCTCCCTGTACAGCGACGGCGACCCCTCGGCCGGCCAGATGCTGGTCTCCACCGACCCGCCGCGCCACCGGATGCTCCGCCAGCAGCTGCACCAGACGTTCTCCCAGCACGTCATCAAGCAGGTCGCCCATCAGGTCGGGGAGCTGGTGGACGCCGCCATCGGGCGGGCGCTGGCCGATGGCGGCTGCGATTTCTCCACCGACATCGCCGAGGAACTCCCGGCCGGGGCGCTGATGGTGATGATGGGGATCTCCCGCTCCCGGGCCCACGAGCTCATCGGCTTGACCCGCAGCATGATCGGCTACCGGGACCCGCTCCTGGTCACCGACGCGGAGGACGACGAGCGGCTGCGGCTCGCCGTGATTCAGGCGGACATCTTCGAATTCTGCGCCGAGCTCCTGCGCGAGAAGCGCGCGAACCCGGGTGACGACCTCATCAGCCGGTTGCTGGGGGCCGAACTCAACGGCCGCCCGTGGACCGAGAACGAGATCCTCTTCAACTGCATGAACATCGCGGTGGGCGGCGACGAGACCTCCTCCTACACGGCCTGCGCCGGCGTGGTGGCCCTCGATGAGCACCCCGATCAGCTCGGGCGGCTCCGCAGCAGCCCTCAGCTGCTGGACGGCGCTCTCAACGAGATCCTGCGGTGGAACTCGACCAACCTCTATGTGCACCGGGTCGCCCTGCGTGACACGGTCGTACGGGGCAAGGACATCCGGCGCGGTGAGTCCGTCACGAAGTGGAACGTCTCCGCCAACCGGGACCCCGCACAGTTCCGGAACCCCGAGTCCTTCGACATCACCCGTAGCCCCAACAAGCACATGTCGTACGGCATCGGCATCCACCGGTGCATCGGCGCCATGCTCGCGCACACGGAACTGACCGTTCTCTTCCGCAAGTTGCTCGATCCGGACCTGAGGATCGCGGTCGCCGGACCGCCGCGCCGGCTGCGGTCGAACTTCATCCAGGGCATCACCAGGCTCCCGGTCGCGCTGACCCGATGAAACACGGGGGCGGGCAGCGCTGACCGCTGTCCACGCCTCGGGCCGTGTCCGCCGTCCGCAGCCGGCGAGGGGCACGGGCCGAGGCGCGATCGGCGGCGGAGGGGCACGCCATCCGCCCGGTGCCGTGTCCGGGCTTACGTCATCGCTACGGAGTCCAGGCTAAAGTGCCCTGACCTGCACGAAAGCCCTCCACGGGGGAGGGCTTCGGGGTGGGACGGGAAAAGTGCCCCCGGCAGGACTCGAACCTGCGGCCAAGTGCTTAGAAGGCACCTGCTCTATCCACTGAGCTACGGGGGCCGGAAGGTGGCCGTGGTGGCCTGGAGCCCCTGGGTGGGGGTGGGGCTGTGGTCCGTGCCGGGTCAAGGATAGGGCTCCGGTTGCCTTGTCCCGGTTGCTTCACTCGCGTGCCACGATGTGGAGGTTCGGTGAAGCGGTCCCGATAATCGCAGGCAGGTGCGATTCTCGCATCGCTTTTGCGCCGTGGCGCCCTGGGTGTTGTGCACTCGTTATGCCTGCGCCCCACTCGTCCGCTGTGTCCGGGATGTGCCGCTGGAGTAGCGCTCGGCGCGCAGAGGACGTATAAGCTTCAAAAATGCTCCTAAATTGGGCATTCTTCGCATGTGGTGACCTTGGATGTTCGGCCTCAGCTGCTCGATGCCCTGTCCGCCCTGCGCGACCGGGTCGCGTCCGTGCGTCTGCCGCTGCCCCTGCCCGGCGCCCCCCGCGCCCGCCAGACCAGAGCGGAGCTGCTCGCGCAGCTCGACGACTATCTCGTACCCCGGCTGAAGGCGCCGGAGGCGCCGCTGCTCGCCGTCGTCGGCGGGTCCACCGGAGCCGGTAAGTCCACCCTCGTCAACTCCCTCGTGGGGCGCCAGGTGAGTGAAGCCGGGGTACTCCGGCCCACGACGCGCACCCCCGTCCTCGTCTGCCATCCGGATGACCACCACTGGTTCGCCGGGGTGCGGGTGCTGCCCGATCTGATGCGGGTCTGGGCACCCCAGGACGACGAGGACACCCCCGCGTCCGCCCGGCGGACCCCCCGCCGACCGGGTGACAAGTACGGGCACGGGTACCCGGCCACCACCCGCGAGGTGCGGATCGAGACCGTCTCCACCCTGCCCCGCGGCCTGGCCATCCTCGACGCCCCCGACATCGACTCCCTCGTGGTCGACAACCGGACGCTCGCGGCCCAGCTCATCTGCGCCGCGGACGTCTGGGTGATGGTCACCACCGCCTCGCGGTACGCCGACGCCGTGCCCTGGCACCTCCTGCGCACCGCCAAGCAGTACAAGGCCACCCTCGTCACCGTCCTCGACCGGGTCCCGCACCAGGTGCTCACCGAGGTCTCCCGGCAGTACGGGGCTCTGCTCACGCGGGCCGGGCTGGGCGAGGTGCCCCGGTTCACGGTTCCCGAGCTGCCCGAATCGGCCGGCGGGGGCGGGCTGCTGCCCGCCAGCGCCGTGGCCCCGCTGTTCGCCTGGCTCGCGCACCACGCGCAGGACCCGGCCGCCCGCCAGTACGCCGTCGGGCGCACCGCCCTCGGCGCGCTCGACTCCCTCGGGCGCCGGATGCCGGAGCTCGCCTCGGCCGTCGCGGCCCAGCACGCCGCCGCCGTACGGCTGACCTTCGCCGTCGAGGACGCCTACAAGAGGGAGGGCAAGCGGGTCCGGGGCCGCCTCGACCGGGGCGCCGTACTCGCCGGGGACGCGCTGACCCGCTGGCGCGGCTACCCGCTCGACACCAGCGCCGACGAACTGCTCGACTCCCTCGCGGAATCCCTCGCGGCGCTGCTCCAGTGCGCCGTGGCCGCCGCCGACGAACGGATCGTAGATGCCTGGCGCCGCGAGCCCGCCGCCGGCGCCGTGTCCCTGCCCGCCCCCGACCGGGAGGCGGCGGAACGTATCGGCATGGCCGTACGCCGCTGGCGGCGCGTGCTGGAGGAACTCGCCGAGGAAGAGGTCGCGCGGCTCGACAAGCAGCCCGCGCCCGACCCTGACGGGGTCGCCGCCCTGCTCGTCGCGGCCCTCCTCGGCGGCAAGCGGGCCCGGCCGGCCGGGGAGAAGCTCGCCGAGCGGATCGGAGTACAGGCCGCCGTACGCCTGCGCGACCGGGGCGGCGAGCTCGTCGCGGAGCACCTCGACCAGGTGCTGCGCGCCGAACGCGACCGCCGCCTCGCCCCGATCGAAGCGCTCGAAGTCAGTCCCGAACCCCAGGCCGAGCTGATCGCCGCGCTGTCCCTACTGCAGAAGGAGAGGTGACGCGGTGACCGCCCTGACCGACCGCACCGACGACCGCTGGGACGACGGACTGATCGCCCGCTCACGCCCCCGGGCCGGCGAGGACGACTGGCCCGCGAGCGGTGACGCGGAGGGCGACGAAGCACTCGTACGAGCGGTTTCCGGCGCCGGAAGCGACGGTGGCAAGGCCCCCGCGCCCCCGCTCAGCCCCGAGGCGCAGGCCCTGCGCGTCCGACTCGACGCACTGCGCCAGCTCATCGGGCTGTCCCGGACCCGGATCCTCGACGGGAAGACCCTCGCCGAAGCCGGACGCGTCCTCGACGAGGCGGCCGCGCGCCGCGGGCTGTCGGCGCAGCACACCGTCGTCGCCATCGCCGGAGCCACCGGAAGCGGCAAGTCCACGCTCTTCAACTCACTCGCCGGAGTGCAGATCTCCGAGACCGGGCTGCGCAGGCCGACGACCGCCGCGCCCATCGCGTGCAGCTGGTCCGACGGGGCCGCGGGACTGCTGGACCGCCTCGAGATCCCCGGACGGCTGCGCCGCCGCCCCCGCGAGACCTCGGAGGCCGAGGCGCTGCGCGGCATGGTCCTCGTCGACCTGCCCGATCTGGACTCGGCGGTCGGAGCCCACCGCGACCACGTGGACCGGGTACTGGCGCTGGTCGACGCGGTGGTGTGGGTGGTGGATCCGGAGAAGTACGCGGACGCCGTCCTGCACGAGCGCTACCTGCGCCCGCTGGCCGGGCACGCCGAGGTGACCTTCGTCGTGCTGAACCAGGTGGACCGGCTGCCCGGGGAATCCGCCGACCTCGTCCTGGACGACCTGCGCAGACTCCTCGACGACGACGGGATCGCGCTCGGTGAACACGGCGAGCCCGGAGCCACCGTCATCGGGCTTTCCGCCCTTACGGGTGAGGGCGTCGGGGAACTGCGCGAGATGCTCGGACAGTTCACCCAGGAGAAGGGCGCCGCGACCCGCCGCATCTGCGCCGACGTGGACAGGGCCGCGGCCCGCCTGCGGCCGCTCTACGTGGCCGACGGCCACGCCGGGCCGGAGATCGGGGAGACCGCGCGCGCCGAGTTCGAGGACCGGCTCGCCGAGGCGGTCGGGGCGTACGCGGCCGGGCTCGCCGCCGAGCGGGCCTGGCGGCGCAACGCCGGCAAGGCCTGCGGCACCCCGTGGCTGCGCCTGTGGCGGTGGTACGAGAGCCGGCGCGCCCCGCGCTCGCTGTCGGGCCTCGCCGTCCTGGCGGCCATGGGGCGTTCCCAGACGGCCCCCGAACAGCCGGTCGAGGAAGAGGTGACGGCCCGCCAGCGGGTGGAACAGGCCGTACGGACCGTCGCCGACGAGGCGGTCATCGGCCTGCCCGACCCCTGGGCCCAGGCCGTACGGGAGACCGCGGTCCGCGGTGCCGAAGGGCTCCCCCAGGCGCTGGACGAGATCGCGGTGACCCTCGGGCCGGCGGTCGCGATGCCCAGCGCCCGCCCGCCGCGGCCCTCGTGGTGGCCGGCGGCGGTGCTGGCGCAGGCGGCCATGACCCTGCTCCAGATCTACGGCGGGCTGTGGCTGGCCGGGCAGATCGCCGGATTCCTGGCACCGAGCCTGATGCCGCCGGTCCTGCTGATGGTGGCCGGCATCATCGGCGGACCCCTCGTGGAGTGGGCCTGCTCGATCGGGGCCCGCGGTCCGGCGCGGCGCTACGGGCAGGACGCGGAGCGGCGGCTGCGCCAGGCGGCGGCCGGCTGCGGCCGGGCCCGGGTGCTGGAGCCGGTGGCGGCGGAGCTGCTGCGCTACCGGGAAGTGCGCGAGCAGTACGCGACGGTGGCGAAGTTGTCCACAAGCCGCCAGTAGTCCACAGGCGCCGACGGGTTCCGGCCGCCCGGGCCAGCATGGTCCCACCCCGTGCGGATGGGCCGGACGGGTAGGGAACGCGGGTCGGGGCGGCGCGTGGTCGAGCGCGCCGCCGGACCCCGGAAGGGCGGCCGGGATGAACGACACCCAGGTGACGCTGGTGGGTTACGTGGCCACGCAGATCGACTACAAGGACACGGCGGGCGGTCCGGCGGCCCGGTTCCGCTTCGCCGTCACCCCGCGGTACTACGACCGGAAGAAGGAGGCCTGGGCGGACGCGCCCACGAGCTTCTACACGGTGTGGGCCCGGCGCGGACTCGCGGTGAACCTGGCCGGGTCGGTATCCGTCGGTGAACCGCTCGTGGTGCACGGAAGGCTGCGGGTGCGGGAGGACCCGCCCGACGGGGAGGGCAACCGGTGGTTCTCGGCCAACATCGACGCGACCGCCATCGGGCACGACCTCAACCGCGGCACGGCGGCCTTCCGGCGGGTCGTCAGGACGGACGTACCGCTGATGACCACTCAGAAGGCGGCGGTGGTCTGAGTGTTCGAGGAGGCTAGGATTCCCCGGTACTCACGGGCACCTGGGCCTTCGGCCCGAAGGGGAAGACTGTGTCGATTGCCGTTCCCGCTCCCTCCACTCCTGCCGCCGCCGGCGTCGCTCCTGTCCGCCCTCCGGGCGGTGTTCCGGTTCCCGCTGCCGGGCGGGCCGGCGCCGCACCGGCTCCGCGCACCACGGTCGCCGCGGCCATACGGGGCGCCGTGCGGCGGCCCGTCGCGATGGCCCTGCTCGCCGCCGCGCTGGCCGGGGCACCGGGTGCGGTGGCGGCCGCTGACACCGGTCCGGCCGCACCCAGGACGCCGGAGGGAGCGAGCGCCGTCCTGGACGGGCTGAAGACCTACGGACAGGCCGTCCTGCGCGGCCCGGACGGAACCGTGCGCCGGATCCCGGCCGGGCTGTACGAGATGCGGGTCGACGGCGGCGGCATGCTCCAGACCTACGGGGTCGGCGTCGCGGGCGACGCGCAGCCCCAGGCGCGGTTCACGGAGATCGGATGGAACGGCACGCCGCTCGCCGGGAACGGCGAGGCGGGCCGGATCCGCTGGGTGCTGGAGCACTCCTACCCCCAGCTGAACGATCTCGCGGGCCTCGCCAAGGCGGCCGGAACGACGGTGCTCACCGCGGAGAGCGCGGCGGCCGGGACCCAGGTGGCGATCTGGCGGCTGGCCGAGGGCGTATCGGTGGAGGCCGTCGACCCGCAGGCGGAGAAGCTGGCCGACTACCTCCAGCGGGCGGCGCGCAGGCTGCCCGAACCGCCGGCGTCGCTCGCGGTGGATCCCGGCGAGGTGTCGGGGCCCCTGGGCACCCGGATCGGACCGGTCACCGTGCGTACGGGTGCGCAGAGCGTGAGCGTGACCCCGGACCCGGCGGCCGTGGCCATGGGGGTGCGCGTGGTGGACGCCCAAGGGCTGCCGGTCACCTCCGCGGTCAACGGGGGGAAGCTGTACTTCGAGGTGCCGGAGGGGACGCCCGACGGCAGCGCCGAGGTCACCCTGCGCGGGTCCACGCGCGTGCCGGTCGGCAGGGTCTTCACCAGCGGGGTCCCGGCGCAGGTCCAGATCGTGGCCGGCTCCAGCCAGTCCGCCACCGTGGCCACGGTGGCGGCCACGTGGGCACAGCTCCCCGCCCCGCAGTCGGCGGACGACGCGGCCTCGGGCGGGGCGATGACGGCGCTGGGCGCGCTGTCGGCCTCCGCCCCGGCGCCGGAGCCGGACACCTCCGGGGTGCGACTGGCCGCCAGCGGCAGTTCGGCGGCCACCCCGGTGATCGCCTCCCTGGCCGTCGGCCTGGTCGTCCTGGGCGGCGTGGTCGTCCTCCTGCTGCGCAAGCGGCCCCTGGAGGACGGCCCCGGCCCGGAGCGGGCGACGGACCCGGAGTAGCACCGGGGGCTGGTTCGGATCCGGTGGTTCGGGTAGAGGCAGGAAATGGCTGATCAAGAACTGACGTGGCGGGGCGCGGTCGCACGAGGGGACCGGTGGCTCTTCGACGTCGTGGCCCGGCGGCACTGGCCCGGGGCCGACCGGGTGCTGCCGCGGCTCGGCCGGGCCGCGAACCACGGCCTGCTGTGGGGCGGGGCCGCCGCCGGGATCGCCGTCCTGGGCTCGACCGGGGCCCGCAAGGCGGCCGTGCGCGGGGTCGCCTCGCTGGCGCTGGCCTCCGCGACCATCAACACCGTCGGCAAATGGTCCGTACGCCGGCCGCGCCCGGTGCTGGACGGGGTACCCGCCGCGCGGCAGCTCACCACGCAGCCGCGGACCACCTCCTTCCCCTCGGGGCACGCCGCGTCCGCGTTCGCCTTCACCGCCGGCGTGGCGCTGGAGTCCCCGCTCTGGGGCGCCGCGCTGGTCCCGGTCGCCGCCTCCGTCGCCTTCTCCCGCGTGTACACCGGCGTCCACTACCCCTCGGACGTGCTGGCGGGCGCCGCGCTCGGAGTGGCGGCCGGACTCGTCGTGCGCCGCCTCACGCAGGACGCCGTGGAGGCCCGGATCACGCCGGGCGACGAGCGGGCTGCCGCGGGAGCACCCGCGCTGCCCGACGGGGCCGGGCTCACCGTGGTGGTCAACGCCGGGTCGGGCACCGCCGCCACGACGGGACTCGACGTACTGCTGCGCGAGCGGCTGCCGAAGGCCGAGCTCGTCGAGTGCGAGGGGCCGGAACTCGCCGCGGAACTGGCCTCGGCCGCCGAGCGGGCCACCGTCCTCGGCGTGTGCGGCGGCGACGGCACCATAAACGCCGCCGCCACCGCCGCGCTGCGCGCCGGGGTTCCCCTGGCGGTGTTCCCCGGCGGCACGCTCAACCACTTCGCGCTCGACCTCGGCCTCGCGGGGGTCGAGGACACCTGCCGCGCCGTGGCGGCCGGGCACGCCGTCCTCATCGGCGTCGGCCGCTTCACCCCGGGCCCCGGCCCGGACCCCGAGGACACCAGGGCCGGGTACTTCCTCAACAACTTCAGCATCGGGGCCTACCCGGAGCTGCTCGGCCACCGGCTCCGCTGGGCCCCCCGGATCGGCGGCGGCCCCGCCGCACTCCTGGCGGCGTACCGGGTGCTGCGCGCGGAGCGCCCCGTACGGCTCAAGCTCGCCGGGAAGCCGCGCAGCGTCTGGCTGCTCTTCGCGGGCAACGGCACCTACCAGGGCACGGGCCCGGCGCCCCGCACCCGCAAGAGCCTCGGCGAGGGCCTGCTCGACGTACGCCTGGTCCACGGCGGCGGCCGCCCCGGCCCCCGGCTGCTCGCCGCCGCCTTCGCGGGCCCGCTGACCCGCTCCCCGGTCCACGTCGCCACCCGCCTGCGCAGCCTGCGCCTCAGCGACATCCCCGAGGGCACCCCGCTCGCCTACGACGGCGAGTACGCCCAAGCCCCCAAGGCCCTGGTCCTGGACGACCTCCCGGACGCCCTCACGGTCTACCGCCCCCGCTGACCCGTCCCTCCCAGGGGCCCGCCCGGCCCAGCCCGCGCTCAGGCCATGCCGAGGTCCGCCCGCATGGTGCCGCGCATGACGTCCGAGCGCTCCGTGAGGCTGAGCAGCTCGGCATGGATCTCCTCGAAGGAGCAGTTCGGCCCGGGAGCGCCCTCGGCCAGCCGCATGGTGCGGGCGTAGGCCCCCGCCATGCCCCGGGTCATCGAGTCCAGCTCCGCGAGGACGGCGGCGGAGGCGATCATCTGCGCCTCCGCGAAGGCGGCGTGATGGCCGCCCCGTGCCTCCTCCAGCGCCGCCCGCGCGGGCGTCGGCCGCTCCGCCGGATCGGCCGGCGCGTTGTGGACGACCCAGAGGAAGGACATGAGCGCGATCCGGTACCGCCGGTACGCGGCGTTCGTCGCCGCATAGCACTCCCGCCTGCGGTCGAGCTCCGCCAGCTGCTGTTCCCGAGCCCACCCGAGCTGCGCCACCCGCTGCTCCCGCTCGAACTGCGCCGCCTGCACCCGCGCCACCATCCGCTGCGAAAGCACCGTCGCCAGCAAGGTCCCGGCCACGCCGACCACCGCGGCCCCGAGCGCGATCAGCCCGCTGTCCATATGTCCCCCCACCTCGGACGCAGCCCCCCGGCCACCCCCTCGTCGGCGTCATCCTGCCGTGCGACACAAGGCCGGGCGACCCTTTCGGCCATCCCGGTCGGGCCGCTGCCCGGTCCACGAGCGGGGAATGTCGAACCACCGGCCCGACGGAACGGCGGCCTCCTACACATGGGCACAGCACGCGGGCGGGCCCAGGTCAGGGCCCCGGGTCCATACGGGTTTCCCCCCGGGGGTGGACCTCAGGCAAGATGGGGTGTATCTGCCCACCCATCGATCTGCCGGACGGTTTCTCTTGGCTGAGTTCATCTACACCATGCGCAAGACGCGCAAGGCGCACGGCGACAAGGTGATTCTTGATGACGTCACCCTGAATTTCCTGCCCGGCGCGAAGATCGGTGTGGTCGGCCCCAACGGCGCCGGTAAGTCCACCGTCCTCAAGATCATGGCGGGGCTGGAGCAGCCGTCCAACGGCGAGGCCTACCTCTCGCCCGGCTTCACCGTCGGCATCCTCATGCAGGAGCCCAAGCTCGACGAGTCCAAGACGGTCCTGGAGAACGTCCAGGACGGCGCGGCCGACGTCATGGCCAAGCTGAAGCGCTTCAACGAGGTCGCCGAGGAAATGGCGACCGACTACACCGACGCGCTGCTGGACGAGATGGGCAAGCTCCAGGAAGTCCTGGACCACGCCAACGCCTGGGACCTCGACGCCCAACTGGAGCAGGCCATGGACGCCCTGGGCTGCCCGCCCGGCGACTGGCCCGTCACCAACCTCTCCGGTGGCGAGAAGCGCCGCGTCGCGCTCTGCAAGCTGCTGATCGAGGCCCCGGACCTGCTCCTCCTCGACGAGCCCACCAACCACCTCGACGCCGAGTCGGTGAACTGGCTGGAGCAGCACCTTTCGCAGTACAAGGGTGCCGTCGTGGCCGTCACCCACGACCGTTACTTCCTGAACAACGTCGCCGAGTGGATCCTCGAGCTCGACCGCGGCCGCGCCCACCCGTACGAGGGCAACTACTCCACCTACCTGGAGAAGAAGGCCACCCGTCTCAAGGTCGAGGGCCGCAAGGACGAGAAGCGCCAGAAGCGCCTCAAGGAAGAGCTCGAGTGGGTGCGGTCGAACGCCAAGGGGCGTCAGACCAAGTCCAAGGCCCGCCTCGCCCGCTACGAGGAGATGGCCGCCGAGGCGGACAAGATGCGGAAGCTGGACTTCGAGGAGATCCAGATCCCGCCGGGCCCGCGTCTGGGCTCGATCGTGGTCGAGGTCAACAACCTCAACAAGGCGTTCGGCGACAAGGTCCTGGTCGACGACCTGTCCTTCACGCTGCCGCGCAACGGCATCGTCGGCATCATCGGCCCGAACGGCGCCGGCAAGACCACGCTCTTCAAGATGCTCCTGGGTCTGGAGGCGCCGGACTCCGGTTCCGTCAAGATCGGCGAGACCGTCAAGATCTCGTACGTCGACCAGAGCCGCGCCAACATCGACCCCAAGAAGTCCCTGTGGGCCGTCGTGTCGGACGAGCTGGACTACATCAACGTCGGCCAGGTCGAGATGCCGTCGCGCGCGTACGTCAGCGCCTTCGGCTTCAAGGGTCCGGACCAGCAGAAGGCCGCCGGCATCCTCTCCGGTGGTGAGCGCAACCGCCTGAACCTGGCGCTGACGCTCAAGGAGGGCGGCAACCTGCTGCTCCTCGACGAGCCCACCAACGACCTCGACGTCGAGACCCTGTCCTCGCTCGAGAACGCGCTCCTGGAGTTCCCGGGTGCGGCCGTGGTCATCTCCCACGACCGCTGGTTCCTGGACCGAGTGGCCACGCACATCCTGGCCTACGAGGGCGACTCCAAGTGGTACTGGTTCGAGGGCAACTTCGAGTCGTACGAGAAGAACAAGATCGAGCGGCTCGGCGCGGACGCGACCCGTCCGCACCGTGCCACCTACAAGAAGCTCACCCGAGGCTGAGGGCCGAGGAAACGGGCCATGGCCAGACACCGCTACCGATGCCCCCTCCGCTGGGCGGACATGGATGCCTTCGGGCACGTCAACAACGTCGTCTTCCTCCGCTATCTGGAGGAGGCGCGGATCGACTTCATGTTCCGCCTCGCGCCGGGGGAGGGCAGTGAGTCCTTCACGGGCGGTTCCGTCGTGGCCCGGCACGAGATCGACTACAAGCTGCCCCTCGTGCACCGCCACGAGCCGGTCCTCATCGAGTCCTGGGTGACCCGGATAGGCGCCGCGTCCCTGACCATCCGCTACGAGGTCAAGGACGAGGCGACCGCGGACGCGCCCGAGACGGTGTACGTGCGCGCCGAGACCGTGGTCGTGCCCTACAACCTCGCCGAGGGGCGGCCCCGCCGCATCACGGCCGAGGAGAAGCTCTTCCTCCAGGAGTACCTGGACGAGCCGAAGGCACAGCCGAAGACCGGCGCCCCTGCCGGGGGCATCGCGGCATGAACGAGCAGCTGCACTTCGCCGACTCCGGGGAGGCGGCGGACCTCGCCGCCTTCCTGGGCCGGCTGGTGCACTACGACCGCGCCGCCGCCGTCCGCCTGCAGGCGCAGGCCGGCGGTGGCGCGCTCGCCGTTTTCGGGCGGCCGCCGTCCTTCGACGTGCTGGCCGTCCGCACGGTGCGGCTCGCCGCTCCGCTGTCCGCTCCGCTCGACCTGACCGTCTCGGCCGGGGAGCTGCTGGAGTCGGTCGACGAGGGCGAGCGGGCCGGAGCCGCCGTCCCCGCGGCCGTCACCGGACCGCCCTGGGCGGGCGTGCTGCCGCCCCGCGGCGGCTGGACCCCGGTGGCCGGTCTGCCCGGCCCCGAGGCGATGGCCCGGGCCCTTGCGGTCGCCGTCGCCGAGTTCCGGGCCCGCGACGAGGCCCTGCCCCCGCAGCACCGGACCCGCTCCGAGCGCGACCGCATCGGCCGCGAGATCTGGTCCCGCACGCTGGGGGACACCGAACTTCCGCTGCGCGCCGTGCACGCCGCGCAGTCCCTGGGCTTCCTGCGGCCGGTACGGTCGACCGTGCCCGCCGCCCCCACCGCGGCCGGAGCCACCGAACCGGTGGCGCTGTTCGCCTCCGGCGGCTGGCTGCGACTGCGCACCCCGTACGGGTCCGTGGCCACGCGCCGCCCCGGCGGCCTGGGCACCCTGCTCGTCCGGCCGGTCTAGCCGGCCGCCCCGTACGGGGACCCGTACGGGAACAGGTACGGGATCCCGGACGCCCTAGCCCGCGGTGTTGATCATCGACGCGGCGGCGTACGTCAGGTACCGCCACAGCTGCGCCTCGTGCTCCGGCGCGAGGGCGAGCTCGTCCACCGCCACCCGCATGTGGGCCAGCCACGCGTCGTGCGCGGCGGCGTCCACCTGGAACGGCGCGTGCCGCATGCGCAGGCGCGGGTGGCCGCGGTTCTCGCTGTAGGTGTTCGGGCCCCCCCAGTACTGCATCAGGAACAGCGCGAACCGCTCCTCGGCCGGACCGAGGTCCCCCTCCGGGTACATCGGGCGCAGCAGCGGGTCCTCGGCGACCCCCTGGTAGAAGCGGTGGACCAGACGGCGGAAGGTGTCCTCGCCGCCCACCAGTTCGTAGAAGGTCTGCTCCTGGACCGTGCCCCGCGGAATCTCATTCACCCGACCATCGTCTCAGACGCCCGGACGGAGGACCCCGGTCCTAGGACCTCCCCGTGGAGGAGGACCCGTGCTCCGCACGGCCGCGGCGCGGTCGCACCCGGGCGGTGTCCGCAGGACAGTGGAGACATGGGCGCACACGCCGAGGTACGCGACGTCCGGGAGACCGCGCACGCCGCCCAGGTACGGGAGCTGACCGCCGCCGGGGCGCTGGAGGATCCGCGCTGGCGGGCGGCCTTCACCGCCGTGCCCCGGCACGTGTTCGTCCCGTACTTCTACACCGGCCGCGGCGCCGGCCACGAGCGGCTCTGGGCCGAGGACCCCGACCCCGAACAGCGGGCCCGCTGGCTGCGCGGGGTCTACACCGACGCCCCGCTCGCCACCCGGCTGCGCGACGGCGAACTGGTCTCCTCCAGCAGCCAGCCCTCGCTGATGGCGAAGATGCTGGAGGCCCTGGAGGTGCGCGACGGGGACAGCGTGCTGGAGATCGGCGCGGGCACCGGCTACAACGCGGCCCTGCTGTGCCACCGGCTCGGCGACGAGCTGGTCACCACCGTCGACCTGGACGAGGAGATCACCGAGTCGGCGCGCGGGCACCTGGACCGGCTCGGCTACC